>JAVSMO010000001.1:2079157-2387451 GCA_032027165.1 Denitratisoma sp.
CTGCGCGAAAAAATTTCCCGACTGTCTGGCCGAGCTGCCGCTGCTGGTGCCGGGTGAGGATTCCTCGGCGCGGCTGAAGTTGATGCGCTGGCTGGAAAAGGCGCGCCTGCGGCCGAAGATCGTCGGCGAGTTCGACGACAGCGCGCTGATGACGGCCTTCGGCCAGGCCGGCGTCGGCGTCTTCCCGGTGCCCACGGTCGTCGAGGCGGAGATCGTCGCCGCCTACGGCGTGAGCCTGCTCGGCCGCAGCGCGGAGGCGCGCACCGAGTACTTCGCCATTTCCGCCGAGCGCCGCGTCACCCATCCCTGCGTGCTGGCAATCGCCGCGTCGGCGCGCACGCGTTTCGTCGAGGAATCCCGGGGATGACATCCCGCCCGGCGGGGTTGCACGCCGCAGGCGAACCGCGGATATCGCCTTGTGGCGGAGGACGGCGGCCGGTAAGCTGGCGCGACGACGCGACGGCCGCTCCCGGATCCCGCACTGCAGAAGAAATCGCATGATCTATTCCGCCATCCTGATTGCCTCGCTAGTGCTGCTGGCCGCCTTCGCGGTGGAGCGGCTCGGCCGCGCCACCGGCCTGCCGTCGGTCATCGTCATGATCGGCATCGGGCTGGTCCTGAAGCCCCTGCTGGCGTCCTTGGGCTTTGAACTGGATGGCCTGGAGATGGTGGTACCGGTGCTGGGCACCGTCGGACTCGTCCTGATCGTCCTGGAAGGAGCGCTGGATATCCGCCTGCGCCGCGATGCGCTCCAGGCAGCCGGCGGCCCGATCGCCATGGCGACGGCCGGCTTCCTCTCGTGCGTGGCCGTATTCACCCTGCTGGCCGCCGCCATCCTGCCGCTGACGCTTTTCCAGGCAATGATTCTTGCCGTTCCTTTCTCCGTGATCAGCAGCGCGGTGGCGATCCCGAGCAGCGACTTCCTGCCAGCCAAGGGCCGGGAGTTCGTCGTCTACGAAAGCTCCGTTTCGGACATACTCGGCGTGCTGGTGTTTTTTGCCCTGGTGAATTCGGGCGGATCGGCCGGCGGCGCCTTGGCCGGACTTGTCGGCGGCGGTTTTCTGTCGCTGCTCCTGGCCATCGCCTTCTCGGTCGGCCTGGTGCTGCTGCTGATGCGGATCGACGGCCACATCCGCTTCATCCCCCTGCTCGCCGGCCTCTTCGGGCTGTATGCCGCTGGCAAGCTGCTGCACCTGTCGCCGCTCATCCTTGTCCTGCTCTTCGGGCTGGCGCTGAACAATCCGCGCATCATCACGCGCTTCAAGCCGTTCAAGGGCTGGATGGACGACACCTACGAGGACACCCTGAACGGTTTCAAGGTGCTGGTGATGGAACTCACCTTCGCCGTGCGCGGCTTCTTCTTCATCCTGCTCGGCTACTGGACCGAAATTGCCGACCTGGCTGCGCCGCGCACCTGGCTCGCTGCCCTGGCGGTTCTGGCCGTGGTCTATGGCCTGCGCCACTTCATGCTGCGCGCGGCGAAGATCCCGCTCGCCGGCACGCTCACCTGGCTGGCGCCGCGCGGCCTGATCACGGTGCTGCTGTACCTGGGGGCAAAGGAAGTGTTGGCCCTGCCCGGCTACCTGGACGGCGCCATCATGCTGGTGGTGCTGATCTCGGCGGCCCTGATCGGCCTCTCCCGCTGGCAGGCGGCCAAGGCAGATTCCCCCCAGGCCCAAGGTTGAGCTTCCCGATCACCCCGGCGTTTTCGAGCGACAGCTTTCCAGCGCCGCGGCCAGCTCCCGGCAATTCTCCCAGCGCGCCGATTTGCGATGGCGCAGCGCCTTGGCGATGACGGCTTCGAGGCCGGGCGTTTCGAGCGTGCGGCGGGCACCGATCGGCGGCGCCTCTTCGGGCGCGGCACTCTCGAGATTAGGCAGCCATTCCTGCCCCGTCAGCAGGAAATAGCCGATGGCGCCGACGCCATACACCTCGCCGCGGATGTCGGCATCGGCCGGATCGCGGATGCGCTCGGGCGCGAGATAGCCCAGCGTGCCGAGCAGGCTGACTTCCCGCGTCAGCTGGTCGTGAAGGGCGGGATCGAGCGCTTTGGCAAGGCCGAAGTCGATCAGCTTCAGCGACACCTCGCCCTGCGCGTCGCGCGCGAGGAGCAGGTTCTCCGGCTTGACGTCACGATGCAGGACGCCGCGGTCGCAGGCGTGCTGGAGGATGCCGCAGAGGCGGATCAGCACTTCGCAGGCGAGGCCCTCCTCCATGGGACCATCGCGCGCGACGATGCGGTCGAGCGGCTCGCCGTCGAAGTACTCCATGGCATAGTAGGGACGGCCGTCCTCGATGTTGCCGATCTCGTATACCGCCGCGATGTCCGTGTGGCTGAGCGAGGCGAGCAGGCGCGCCTCGCGCTCGAAGCGCTGCTGGATTTCCTCGCGCTGGCCGCCCTTGACGATCTTCACCGCCGCCGGCCGCCCCAGCCGCTCGTGCGTGCCGAGAAAGACCTCGGCCATGCCGCCTTCGCCGATCTTTCGCTCCAGCCGGTAGGCGCCCACGCTCTGCCCCCTCTTCACCGGCACCACGCGACGCCAGAGGATGCCCGGCAGCATCGGGCCGAGGAAAACCGCCACCGCCAGCGTCAGCACCATCACCCCCAGCTGCGTGTTGAGGATGGCAATGGTCTTGTAGGCCTCGGCTTCGCCAATCTCGACGGCGAGGCCGAGCTGATGCTCGTCCAGCCACTGCCAGGCGCCGATGACGGAATCGCCCGCGTAATTGCGATAGGGTGTGAGGAGGATGCCTTTCCTCTCACCGCCGGGCGCCGCGGCGGCCTGCAGCGCCCGCGCCGCCAGTTCGGTCGGCCGCGCCGTCGCCGCATGAATGCCCTGGTCGCCGTCGGGCGGCCGCACCATCACCCGTCCGAGCGCCGTCTGCCCGGGCGCCAGCAGGCCGCCTGCCTTCAGCCGGTCCTCGAAGCGGCTGTTGGACATCATCCTGCCGTCGCGGTCGAAGACGTAGGCTTCGCCCGTTGCACCCGGACGGGTGATTTCCAGCCGATGCGCGAACCCCTTGCCGGCATGGCGGCCGAGGCAGAGCACGGCAACCACCCGCCCGGACTCGTCGCGTAGCGGCGCCGCCGCCCAGACGATGGCCGTATCGGGATTGGCCACGCCCGGCCCGGGGAGACGCTCCGCCTCGAACATCGGGCCGATGAAAACCTGCTCGCCGCGGAAAACCCGCGCCAGCCTCTCCCTGAAGGCCGGTGCAAGCCGCCTGCCGGTGTATTCCGGCACCAGTGAGGCCAGCAGGATGCCGTCGGGGGCGACGATGTTGGCCAGCGCCAGGTTGCCGTCCTCCAGGGCAGGCGCCAGGCGCTTGAGCAGCTCGCCGTGCAACCGCCGCTTTGTGGCGGCCGGCCCGCTGCGGGAACGGGCGATCAGCTCGCGTACCAGGCGGCGCAGCTCTTCATCGCCTGCCCACTGCCGGGCGTCGTATTTCCGCGCCGAAATCCAGAAATCGATGAGCTCCGCCTGGGTGTCCAGCAGGCCGCCCAGATAGGTCCGGCGCGCCTCCCTGACGGCCGTCTGCACGTTGATGAAGGCCCAGACGGCGGCGGCGGCCGCAACGAGGGCGACCAGAATGGCGATGAGGGTATTCCGCCGCGTGAACTCGGAAAGCCAGCGATAGACGATCGGGCGCATCGCGAAAGGGGTTTCGCTGCGCTATGGACGCGCCGCCGCGAGGAAGGCCTCGAGGATCGGCGAGCAGTCGAGCAGCTCCATGCCGGCCTGTTGATGGAATTCGGGATGCCACTGCACGCCGAAGACGAAGCCGCGTCCCGTGCCGCGTATCGCCTCGACCACGCCGTCCTGCGAACTTGCCTCGACGGCCAGGTCGCGGCCGAGCCGGTTGACGGCCTGATGGTGGATCGACACGACCTGCCCGCCCGTCGCATCGCCGTACCAGCGCGCCAGCTGGCCCTTTTCGGCAAAGGCGACGGCGTGGGCGTTGCCGTCGTAGGCCTCGCTCTCGTGCGCCACCGCGCCCGGGCACTGCATCGGCAGGTCCTGGTAGAGCGAGCCGCCTAGGGCGACGTTGATGAGCTGCATGCCGCGGCAAATGCCGAGCACGGGTTTCCTCGCCTCCATGAACTCGTGCAGCAGCTCCAGTTCGTAGGCATCGCGCACCGGATCGCCGCCCCATTCCGGACGCAACGGTTCCTCGCCGTAGGCACGCGGGCTGACGTCGGCGCCGCCCTGCAGGATCAGACCGTCGAGGTTCTCCGCGTAGTCGCGCAGGCGGATGTTGCTGCGCATGAGGATGCCGTCCTGCACCACCGAGGGCACCATCAGGAGCAGCACGCCGCGCGACATGACCCACTGGGCGACCGACTGTTCGAGCACCTGCAGGGTCTTGCTGCGGATGCCGCGGGCGTCCTGCTCGGGATGGAAGATCCGCGCCGACAGGCCGATGCGGATGGGACGTCGCTTGCCGATCATGCCGTCACCTCCTCGCGAAAGCATCGCACCGCCGCGTCCACCACGCCCTCGACGCCGCCCTCCTCGGCATGCTGCCGCCGCAGGAAGCTCGCATGGTTGCCTTCGCCGGCGGCCACTTTGTAGAGCTCGTCGAGCGCGGCGCTGCTCTCCAGGGCTGCGGCATGCGGCTCGAGGCGGCGCAGCGTCGCCAGGATGTCTTCGCGCAGGGGCAGCGACTCGTTGGTCTTCGGATGCACCAGCATGCCGTCGAGGCCGAAGCGGCAGGCCTGGAAGCGGTTGTAGTTGTAAACCAGGTAGTCGTCCTCGGCGGGCGGCGCCTCGCTGCGCTCCAGCAGCATGCGGCACAGGGCCTGCAGGTAGCAGGCCAGCGCCGCGGCCCGCTCGACCGTCAGCGGAGTGTCGCAGACCCGCAGCTCGATGGTGCCGTATTCCGGCTTCGGCCGGATGTCCCAGTAGAAATCCTTCATGCTGTTGACCACGCCGGTCTTCTCCATCTTGGCGAAGTAGCCGCGCTCGAAATCCTCCCACTTCAGCAGGAAGGGCGCCCGCCCGGAGAGCGGGAAGGCGAACACCGAATTCAGCCGCGCCGAATCGAAGAGAGTGTCCACCCCCTGGAAGAAGGGCGACGAGGCCGACAGCGCGATGAAGTGCGGCAGGTAGCGGTTCAGCGAATGCAGCAGGTAGAGGCCCTCGTCGGCGGAGCCGCAGCCGATGTGCACATGCTGGCCGAACACCGTGAACTGCTTGGCGAGGTAGCCGTAGAGGCCGGACAGCTCCTTGAAGCGCGGCTTGGAAAAGATGCGCTGGTGAAACCAGCGCTGGAACGGATGGGTGCCGCCGCCGCACAGGCCGACGTTGAGGCGGTCGCCCGCCGCCACCAGCGCATCGCGCATCTGCCGCAGCTGCGCCAGCAGCGCTTCGTGGCGGGTGTGCACGTCGGTGGACACCTCGATCATGCTCTCCGTCATCTCCGGCTTGACGTCGCCGGGGAAGCGCCCGCGCGCCAGCAGGTGCAGCATATCGCTGGCCGAGGAGGACAGGTCGAAATCGGTCGGATTGACGAGCTGCAGCTCCAGCTCCACGCCCATGGTGAGGGCCTCGGCCTCCTTGAATGGTGCGAGCGGCATGGTCAGGTCTCCTCCTTGCGCTGCGTCTCGCCCGCCCAGACCAGCGCCCAGCGGGTCAGCAGCGGGCCGACGACCTCGAGCAGCAGGGCGACCGCCATGACGCCCGCCACGTCCTCGAGGAGGTCCAGCTTCAGGTGTCGCGTCTGCTCCAGCAGCAGGATGGCGAACGCCGACAGCGGCGTGAGCGCCAGCCCGGTCAACGCCCCCTTGCGCCAGGAGATGCCGCTCGGCTGCGCGAACAGCGTCGTCGCCAGCGTCTTCGCCAGCAGGCGCACCGCCACCACGGCAAGCGCGAGCTCGGCGCCGGCGAGGGCCTGGCGCCAGTCCAGGGTGGCGCCGACGTAGACGAACAGCAGCACCGTCAGCAGGTCGCCCAGCGCGCCGAAGTTGCGCTGCACCTGGGACAGCACCACGCGCCGCTGCCGCGCCACCAGGCCAAAGGCCAGCGCCGCCAGCAGCGGGGAAAACTTGAGCGCGTCGGTGAGCGCGGTGAGCAGCAGCACGGCGAGGGCGAAGACGACGGTGGCGTTGCGCGCCAATCCGCCGAGCAGCCGCAGCAGGCCCGGCACGGCGACGCCGAAGAGGGCACCCAGGCCGGCCGAGACCAGCACCACCACCAGGCTGTTCCAGACGGCCTCGAAGACGCCGCCGGCGCTGGACAACATCTCGTAGCCCACCACCGCCTTGAATACCACGAGGGCCAGCACGCAGTTGAAGGCGGACAAATGCAGCGTGCGTTCCGTCACCTGGCCGGAACTGCGCGCCTCGTTCACCACCCGCAGCACGGCGGCGGGCGAGGTCGACATGGCGAGTGCCGAGAGCAGCAGGGCGGGCAGGGTCGGCACGCCCAGCGCCTGGGCGACGAGGAACACCGCGTAGAAGGTGCAAACGGACTCGACGACGCTGGTGAGGCCGAGCCATGGATTGGCACGCAGCCAGGCCAGGTTGATGCGGTAGCCCAGCTCGAACAGGATCAGGCCGAAAGCGACGTTGGCGAGCAGCGCCATCGCGCCGCCGCGCACTTCCGGCAGCACGCCGGCCTGGCCGGCGGCGAGCAGGAAGCCGGCGATGCCGTAGCTGCTGATGCGGGGCAGGGCCAGCCAGCGGTGGCCCAGCTCTCCCGCCAGCCAGGCGACGGCCAGCGCCAGCGGCCAGGCGACCTGGCCCATCAGGTTGATCAGTGCTTCAGGCACGGTACCTCCTTCGGGCGCTTGTCATGCATCCTTTGACGGCATGACCAGCTTGACGTGCGGAAAGGGGATTTCGATCCCTTCCCGGTCGAAGGCCATCTTGAGCCGGCGCAGGTATTCCCGGCGGACGTTCCACTGCTCGAGCGGCATCACCTTGAAGCGGCAGCGGATCACAACGGCGGAGTCCGCCCAGCGCTCGACGCCGGCCACCTCCAGGGCGTCGAGGATCTTCGCCGAGAACGCGGCGTCCCGCCGCAGCTCCTCGCCGACCTGGCGCATCACGGCGACGACGCGGTCGATGTCCTCGCCGTAGGAAACGCCGGCGTCGATGACGGCCTGGGCGAAACCGAGGCTCATGTTGGTCACCACGGAAATGTTGCCGTTCGGCACGTAGTGCACATTGCCCGAATAGTCGCGCAGGCGCAGGTAGCGCAAGGTCAGTTCCTCGACCACGCCGGACTTGCCGCCGGCCTCGACGACGTCGCCGACGCGGATCTGGTTCTCCAGCAGCAGGAAGAAGCCGGTGAAGTAGTCCTTCACCAGGCTTTGCGCGCCGAAGCCGAGGGCGATGCCGACGACACCGGCGGCGCCGAGGATCGGCGCCACCGAGACGCCGAACTCGCCGAGGATGAGGATGCCGGCGACCACCGTCACCGCCACCGTGACGACATAGCGGATCACCCGCGACAGGGTCTGCACGCGGCGGCTGTCCTCGGCGCTCTCCTGGCGCGCCTCCACCGCCTGGCGCACGCGCCTGATGGCGCGCGGGATCAGGCGCAGCGCGAGGCCCGCCAGCAGCAGGATCAGCAGCACGCGGGCCGGCGTGGCCAGATACGCCGGCAGCCCGGCGACGAAAGCGTCCAGCGTCTGTTTCATCAGAAGGCCTGGTCCCAGCGCACGCTCAGGCGGATCGCCGAATTGATCAGCCCGACCATGCTGTAGGTTTGCACGAAATTCCCCCACTGCTCGCCGCTCCTCGGATCGATGTGCTCTGCGAGCAGGCCGTGGCGGTTGCGGCAGGCGAGCAGGCGCTCGAAGAGGGCACGCGCCTCGTCGCGCCGCCCCAGCGCCGACAAGGCATTGATGTACCAGAACGTGCAGATCAGGAAGGCGTTGGCAGGCTCGCCGAAATCGTCCTTCTCGACGTAGCGGAAGATGAAATCGCCGCGCCGCAGCTCGCGCTCGACGGCGGCGACCGTGCCGGCGAAGCGCGGGTCCTCGGCATCCAGGAAACCCACTTCGTTGAGCAGCAGCAGGCTGGCGTCCATGGAATTGCCGTCGAGGGTGGCGACGAAGCTGTTGAGCTTGTCGCTCCAGGCACGCTGGCTGACGACGCGGTGGATGCGCTCGGCCTGGCTGTGCCAGTAATCCGCGCGCTGCGCCAGGCCGAGCCGGGTGGCGATTTTCGCCAGACGGTCGCAGGCGGCCCAGCACATCACGCTGGAGAAGGTATGCACGCGGGCCGTGCCGCGCAGCTCCCACAGGCCGGCGTCCGGCTGGTCGTGCACCTGCACGGCGCGCTCGCCAAGGGCTTCGAGCCGATGGAACAGCGCCTCGTCGCCGCAGCGCACGAGGCGCCTGTCGAAGAAGACGTGGGTCGCCGTGAGGATGGCCGAGCCGTAGACGTCGTGCTGCACCTGGCGGTAGGCCTGGTTGCCGACGCGCACCGGCCCCATGCCGCGGTAGCCGGGCAGGGTGTCGATCTCGCACTCGTCGATGAGCGAACGGCCGTTGATGCGATAAACCGGCTGCAGCACGCCGTCCTTCGCGCCGGCGGCAATGTTCACGACGTAGCCGAGGTAGCGCTCCATGGTCTGCGTCGTGCCGAGGCGGTTGAGGGCGTTCACCACGAAATAGCCGTCGCGCAGCCAGCAGTAGCGGTAATCCCAGTTGCGCCCGCTGTCCGCCGCCTCGGGTATCGAGGTCGTCATGGCGGCAATGATGGCGCCGGAGTCGTCGTAGGCGTTGAGCTTGAGAGTAATGGCGGCGCGGATCACCGCCTCCTGCCATTCGTAGGGGATGCCGAGATAGCGCACCCACTCGCGCCAGTAGGCGGCCGTCTCCTCGGCGAAGCGCCGGCCGGTCTCGCCGACCGCGCCTTGCAGGGTCTCGTCCGGACCGAGGATCAGCGTCACCATGTCGTCCAGGAAGAACGGCGTCTCCTCGATGACGGCGGTCACCGAGGCGTCGGTGGTCAGGCGCAGCACCAGGTCGGGGGTAACGAAGCGGATATGGTTGCTGCCCCAGGTCACGGCCGGACGCTCGCGGCCGTAGTCGTGGGCAGGACGCACGCGCAGCACGATGCGCGGGCTGCCGGAGAGCCGCCGCACCTGGCGCACCAGGGTCATGGGGGCGAACATGCGTCCATGCTGGCGGAAGCGCGGCGAGAAGTCGGTCACTTCCACCACGCCGCCGTGACGGTCATGCAGGCGGGTGACAAGGATCGCCGTATTGGTCAGGTACTCCTGTTCGGCATGGGTAAAGTCCAGCAGGTCGACCGCCATGAAGCCGAAACCCGACTCGTCGGTGCGTTCCCGCAGCAGCGAGCAGAACAGGGCGTCGCCGTCGAAGCGCGGGAAGCAGGCCCAGACGACCTCGGCCTTTTCGTCGAGCAGCGCGCCGATGCTGCTGTTGCCGATCAGCGCCAGATCCAGTGTCTTCATGCCATGTTCCCCCGCCGGCCGCCCCGGCAATCCGGGTCGCCCTCCAGGATCTGCGTCAGCCACGCACGCACCGCCCGCACGTCATCGATGCGCCAGCGCGCAATGGTTTCGCCCTCGCCGACCTTGACCGAATCGCCGCCCAGATCGTTCACCACGCGGAATCCGTACTCGTCCGTCACGTCGTCTCCTACGAAAACCGGCCGCCGCCCGCGGAACGGCGGCTCCGACATGAATTCGGCGATGGCCGTGCCCTTGTCGCGGCCGGCCGGCTTCACTTCCATCACGCATTTGCCGGGCTGCAGGCTCACCGCGGCGCCGGCATCCGCAACGATGCGCCGAAGCGATTCCCGAACCCTGTCTTCCTGCCCGGGATTCAGCCTGAAGTGCACCGCCAGCGTCAACCCCTTGTCCTCGATGATCAGGCCCTGGCCGTCATCGAAGGTTCCCTTCACGAGCGCCTTCAGCCACGGCCAGTCCACGCCTTCGGGGGCATGGCTGTGAATGCCGCCGGCGGCATCGCGGCGCTCGAGTCCGTGCTGTCCCGCGATGGACAGGCGCAGGCCGGGGAACAAGGCGTCGACATCGGCAACGCGCCGCCCGCTGATGAGGGCCACCGCACCGCCGGTGCAATCGTGGAGGCGGCGGATCATGTCGATGAGCGTCGCGTCGACCTGCACGCCGGAAGGCGTTTCGGCAATTTCCAGCAGGGTGCCGTCGATGTCGAGGAAATAGGCCCGATCCGCATCCGCCGCCGGCAGGGCCATGGATGTGCCGCTCAGGCTTGTGGCTTCGGCCATTCTTCCTTTTTCTCCAGGACTTTTCCCCTGCGCCGCATGCCGGCCGCGTCGAGCAGCATGCGTCCGGCCCAGCGGTACACATTGAATTCGGCCACCAGCCCGCGCATCAGGCGCATGCGGTCGCGCTGTTCAACCGCCGGCATCGAGAGCGCCACATGCAGCGCCGCCGCGCATTGGTCGGCGTCGTAGGGATTGACTAGCAGCGCCTCGGGCAGTTCGCGTGCGGCCCCGGTGAAACGGCTGAGAATCAGAACGCCGCGATCGTCGTCGCGCGCGGCGACGAATTCCTTCGCCACCAGGTTCATGCCGTCGTGCAGGCTGCTGACGAAGCACAGGTCGGCCGCCCGGTAGTACTCGTATACGTCCTGCGGCTCATGGTGCTCGATCTTCAGGATGATGGGGCTGTAGCCGCCGCGGCCGTAGCGATCGTTGATTTCCTTCGCCAGGGCGCGCACATGCGCCTCGTACTGCTGGTACTCGCCGATGCTGGTGCGCGTCGGCGCGGCAATCTGCACGAAGCTGAAACGGCCGATCCAGACCGGCTCCAGTTCGAGCAGCCGCTCGATGGCGCGGAACCGCTCGATGACGCCCTTGGTGTAGTCCAGGCGATCGACGCCGACGCCCAGCAGGTGATCCCGCCCAAGCCCATGCCGGCGCCGCACCTCGCTGCGGCATTGATCGACCGTTTTTTCGGTCAGTTCGGCCGGCGGCGGCCATTCGATGGAAATCGGATAGCGCTTGACCACCGTCGACTTCCCGCCGTAGCTGACGCTGAAGTTCTCCCGGTTGACGCGTGCCTCGAGCATGCGATCCACGGTGTCGACGAAATTGTTGCAATGGAATTGCGTGTGGAAGCCGAGGATGCTGCTGCCGAGCAGCCCTTCGAGGATCTCCTTGCGCCAGGGGCAGATGGAAAACGCCTCCGGGTTTGGCCAGGGTATGTGCCAGAAGGTGATGACGATGGCCTCGGGCAGCCGTTCTCGGATCATCCGCGGCAGCAGGGCCAGATGGTAGTCCTGCACCAATACGATCGGATTGGGCTTCTTCGCCTCGGCAACGACCGCCTCGGCGAATTTCCGGTTGACCTCGACGTACTGCCGCCAGTCGCTGGTGCGGAACGTCGGTCGCACGTGGGCGATATGGCACAGCGGCCACAGGCCTTCGTTGGAGAAGCCGTAGTAGTAGCCGGCCTCTTCCTCGGGCGAAAGCCAGACGCGGCGGATATGGTAGGCCGGCCGCTCGGGCGGCACGGCCACCCGGTCGCTTGCGTCCACCACTTCGCGGTCCGCGTTGCCGCTGCCGTGGGCGATCCAGGTGCCCGAGCAGGCGCGCATGATCGGCTCCAACGCGGTGACGAGTCCGCTCGCCGGCCGCTGCACCTCGATCTGCTCGCCGCGACGGACGTGGATGTAGGGCTCCCGGTTGGAGACCACCAGCACGTCCTCGCCGCTCAGTTCGCCGAGCAGGATGGCGCGCAGCGTTTCCGGGGTCCAGGTCATCTGCGCATCGTCGCGCGGACGGAACTCCGCCTCCATTTCTCGTATGAGGACGCGCAGGTCGCGGGCGATCGGCAGGAACTCGGGTGCCGCCATTTCCTTGCCCGGCTCGCGCAGGAGTCCCTCGCCCCTGAGCAGTGCGCGCATGCCCTGTATCCAGCCGCGCCAGGACAGCTGGGCAATCACCACCGTGATGAGGGAGACGACCAGGCCGAGGCCGATAAAGAAATAGAAGACGTATTGCTTGGTTTCCTCGCTGCGCCGCAGGATGAAGCTCATGTCGTGCACCAGCACGAGCTTGCCGAGGACGCTTCCATCCTGTTCGATGGCGCGAACGGCCACATGCAGCGGTCCCTGTTCGCTCTCCAGCAGGCGCGCGGCGGGATCGCCGAACCGCTCCAGGCTGTCGCAGCGGATGGCCGCGGGAAATCCCTTGGTGGCGATCAGCGCGCCGCCCTCTGGACAGAAACCGAGGCCGAACAGGCGCTCGTCCTGGATGAGGCGGGAGAAATAGAGCTGGGTCTTGGCTTTCTGCCCCACCCGCAGATGGTCCTGCAGCGGGTCCTGCAGGGAATTGGCAACCAGCTCGGCGCGGATGTCGAGGTCTCGCACGAACCAGCGCAGCGTCAACTGATCCACCAGGGGCACGACACCGTAGGCAATCGCCGCCAGGGCCAGCACCAGGGGAAGGATGAAGCGCAGTGAAAGGGACATCGAAATCTCCTGAGGGTGCGCCCGGTTCAAAATATCATGTTTCAGCGCCGCATTGCACCGAGCGGCATTTCTGGCATAGTCCGTTTTTTCGGGCCAGGGTACCTGCCATGACTGCTCAAGCGAGAAAACCGCACGGCAAGAATATTGCCGGCATCAAGCGCGGCAAAGCCTCCGCCAGCGACCTTCAGCGCGTCCAGGCAATGGCGGTATTGCAGCAATTCCGTTTCGTCTTCAAGTCGGCCAAAAAGCATTTCCAGTGGGTGGAGCGGGAAACGGGCGTCAGCGGCTCGCAGCTCTGGGCGATGGCGCAGATCGCCGACACCCCCGGCATGAGCGTCACGGAACTGGCCCGTGCCCTCGCCATCCACCAGTCGACTGCCAGCAACCTGATCGACAAGCTTGTGCAACGCGACCTGGCACGACGCGAACGAAAAAGCGACGACCAGCGTATCGTGCAGCTCTATCTGACCAGGCTGGGCCTGGCCATCGTGGCCAAGGCGCCGCAGCCCGTCGAAGGCGTTCTGCCGGATGCGCTGATGCGCCTGCCCAAAGCCGACTTGCTCAAGCTCGATGCCCTGCTGAAGGGGCTCACGCAACTCATGCGCGTGCGTGATGCCAGCGGCAGGCACACGCCGCTCGCCGACATCTGAAAAAAAGGCCCCGCGGAGCGAGGCCTGAATATTTGTCACCCTCACCTCCACCCTCCTCATGGCGGCAGTCAGGGCGAACGACAGGAGGCTGTTTTGGCTGTCGTTGCGACATTATATTTTCACAAATGCATTTGCTGCAATACTTTTCTCGGCCCGCCCGGCGGCTGTCGCGTGACGGGAAGGTTGCCGGCGCGGCGCTGCATGCTTTACGCTGCGTGCCGTGAACCCATCCCTCGACCGCGCGCGCCTCGCCCTGCTCCTGCTGCTCGCCGCCATGCTGGCCGTGGGCCTGTGGGCCTATCGCGGCGTCGGCGAATCGCTGCGCGATATCCGCGCCACCGGTCTGCAGACACTGCTCGACACCCAGGTCGAGGCGCTTGAGCAATGGATCGCGCAAGGGCGGAACGAGGCCGAGCAGTTGTCCGCCGATGAAGAATTGCGCGCATCGATCGCCGGGCTTTCCCGCCGCGGCCCGCAAAAGAGCGACGGCAGCCTTGTCATCGGGCACATCCTGCAGAAGGCGGGCGGGATCGGCATCACGGCAGCCCACATCGTCGACCCTCAGGGCGGCATTCTTGCCTCGAGCGATGCTGTGCGCGTCGGCCAGGGCGTGACGCCCGATTTCTTCGCCCACCTGTCTCCGGCCCTGGGCGGCCGGTCGGTATTCATTCGGCCGTATCGAAGCGGCAGCGGCGCCGGCCCGGGCCTGCTCGGGCGCGTCTGGGTGGCAGCCCCGGTACGGGCCGATGGCGGCAAGATCATCGCCATCATCGCACTGGGTTCCCCGGCAGGGGAGCGCTTCGCGGCGCTCTTCCGGGCCGCCCGCCCCGGCCGCACGGGAGAGGCGCTGGTCTTCGATGCCGAGGGCTGGCTGTTGTCGGAGAGCCGCCATGCGGACGCTCTCAGGCAGGGCGGACTGGCACACCGGCTGGTCATGCCCGAGACGGAAACGCTGACCCGGCTTGCGGCGGCAGCCAGCGCCGCGCGCATGCGCAGCGAAGGCGAACGTCAGGGACTGCTTCTCGCCCCCTATACGAATTATCTCGGGAACGATGTCATCGGCGCCTGGCGCTGGCTTGCCGACCACGACATCGGCGTCGCCATCGAGATGGAATCCGGCGAAGCCTATGCGCCGCTTACCTACCTGCAGGTCGGCTTTGCCGTCGTGCTGCTGCTGATGGGTGCCGTGTGGCTGTCGGGATTCCTGCCGCCGCAGGCGTTGGCTTCATTGCTGCGGCGCGAAGGGCACGCAAGGCAGCTCGGGCCCTACCGGCTGATCCGCCAGATCGGCGAGGGGGCGCTCTCCAACGTGTATCTCGCCCAGCATCGGATGCTCAAGCGCCCGGCTGCGATAAAGGTGCTCAAGCCGCAGACGACCTCCGACGAATGGACCGCCCGTTTCCAGCGCGAAGTGCAGTCGGCCAGCCAGCTCGGCCATCCCAACACCATCACCATCTACGACTACGGCACCGGCGCCAACAGCGAGTTCTGGTATGCCATGGAATTCCTGGAAGGCCTCTCGCTCGCCGATCTGGTCGAGCGTTACGGTCCGGTGCCGCCCGCGCGCGCAGCCTGGATCCTGCGCCAGGTCTGCGCCTCGCTCTGGGAGGCGCATGCCAGCGGACTGGTGCATCGCGACATCAAGCCGCAGAACATCATGCTGTGCGACATCCGCGGCGAGCGCGACGTGGTGAAGGTGCTCGACTTCGGCCTGGTCAAGCAGATGTCCGGCGAGCAGACGCGCGATCTCACCAGCACGCTGCGCATTCTCGGCACCCCGCTCTACATGTCACCCGAGCGCATCCGCCACCCCGGCGACGCCGATGCCCGCGCCGACATCTACGCGCTGGGCGCCGTCGGCTATTACCTGCTCACCGGCAAGCGCCTGTTCGAGACCGAGACCGAACACGACCTGATCTACCAGGTGCTGCATACGGTGCCGCCGCTCGCCTCGGAACGCTCGCCCTTCCCCGTGCCGGTCGAGCTCGATGCGCTGATCGGCCGCTGCCTGGAAAAGGATCCCGACCGGCGCCCGCAGAGCATGGCGGAGGTTGCCAGCGCCCTCGATGCCGTGCTGGTCTACCAGCCGTGGACGCGGAGCCAGATCGGCGCCTGGTGGGAAAAGAACTGGATATCGGAGGACCACCCCGAGCGGCGCTTCAGGACCGGCTGACGACGATGTGCACCCGGTAGGGGCCGTGCGCGCCGAGCACCAGGGTCTGTTCGATGTCGCCGGTACGCGAGGGACCTGAAATGAAATTCACCGCGCGCGGCAGTTCGCCGCATTCGGCGCGGATCAGGTTGAAGGCTTCCTCCATGCCCGGCACGATGCGCGCGGCCGGGACGACGGCGATGTGCGTCTCCGGCAACAGGCTCGCCGAAGCCGGCGTGTCGGCGCCGGAGAGCACAACCAGCGTGCCGGTCTCGGCCACGGCGCAGAAGACGCCGGTGATGCCGACGAGGTCCTCGCCGCGGGCGGCGCGCGCCTCCACCCGCAGGCCGGCGCCGGCCCAGTCGAGGCTGGCCAGCTGCGGCCAGGCGACGGCCACCAGCGGCAGCTGATGGGCACTGAGGTAACGCGCCACCGCCGCCGGTGCTGCTTCGATCCGCTCGACGATCTCGACGGTGCTCGCCAGCGCCTCGGAACGGCTGCGCAGGCGCGCGACGAGGTCGTCCTCGACTGCCGGCCGCGGACCCTGCGCGCGGCGCGCGAGGACGGCGTCGATGGCGGCCTGCCCGGCCACGGCATTCTCTGCCGTGCGGCCCAGCCGGCTGCGAATGCGATTCAGGATGTCGTCGCGCGAGTCGTTCATGCGATCCCTCAGGCCACCCGGTTGCGCGGCTCGCCGCGGGCGAAGGCCTCGATGTTGCCCGTCAGCTGGTCGAGCAGCGTCTGCATCGCCCGCGCCGAGGCCCAGGCGACGTGCGGCGTCAGGATGAAGTTGGGCTGGTCGATCGCCAGCAGCGGGTTGCCCTCGCGCGGCGGCTCCTTCGACAGCACGTCGAAGCCGGCGCCGCCGATCCATCCTTCCTTCAGTGCCCGCGCCAGCGCCGCCTCGTCGACGAGGCCGCCGCGCGCGGTATTGATGAGCACGGCATCCGGCTTCATCGTCCTCAGCTCCGCCTCGCCGACCATGCCGCGCGTGGCATCATTGAGCGGGCAGTGCAGCGAGATGACGTCGGCCTCCCGCAGCACCGTCTCGAACGCCGTCCTGCCGGGCCTGACTTTTGTTTCGCCCACGCCTTTATGCTCCCCCCACAGCACGCGCATGCCGAAGGCCTCGGCCAGGCGCGCCACGCCCTCGCCGAGCGAGCCGCGGCCGAAGATGCCCAGCGTCGCGCCGTGGAGGTCGCCGATCAGGTGGTCGAAGAAGCAGAACATCGGCGCCTGCTGCCACTTGCCGGCCTGCACGTCGCGGCGGTAGGCGAGCAAGTTGCGCCTGAGCGCCATGGTCAGGGCGATGACGTGCTCGGGCACGGTGTTCACGGCGTAGCCGCGGATGTTGGAGGCGACGACGCCGTGCTCGCGGCACCAGGCAAGGTCGACGTTGTCGGTGCCGGTGGCGGCGATGGCGACCATCTTTAGGTCAGGCAACGTGGCGAGCAGTTCGCCGCGCAGCTGCACCTTGTTCACGATGACGATGCTGGCGTCCTTGACGCGCAGCGCCAGCTCCTCGGGTTTCGTCAGTGGGTATTCGGCGTAGTCGTGCGGGAAGTCCGGCCGGCGGAATTCGCCGCGGATGGAATCGCGCTCGAGGAAGACGATCTTGTGTTCGGCCATGGCTCACCCCAGGGTCGGCATGTTGAGTCCGGGCGCGGCGGCGGCAGCCTCCGGCCAGCGCGTCGTGACCACCTTGCCGCGCGTATAGAATCGCACGCCGTCCGGGCCGTGCACGTGCAGGTCGCCGAACAGCGAGGCCTTCCAGCCGCCGAAGGAAAAGAAGGCCATCGGTACCGGGATCGGCACGTTGACGCCGACCATGCCGACCTCGATCTCGTTCTGGAAGCGGCGCGCCGCGCCGCCGTCTCGGGTGAAGATCGCCGTGCCGTTGCCGTAGGGGTTGGCGTTCACCAGGGCGATGGCATCGGTCAGCGTGGCTGCGCGCAGCACCACCAGCACCGGGCCGAAGATCTCGTCGCGGTAGATGCTCATCTCGGGCCGCACGCGGTCGAACAACGTCGGGCCGAGGAAGAAGCCCTGCTCGCTGCCCGCCACCTTGAGGCCACGGCCGTCCACCACCAGTTCGGCGCCCTCCTTGACGCCCTGATCGACGTAGCCCGCCACCTTGGCGCGATGCGGCGCGGAGATCAACGGCCCCATGCCGACATTCGGCGCACAGCCCGGGCCGACGCGGATGGCAGCGGCCTTCGCCTTCAATTTTTCGATCAGCGCATCGCCGGCCGGGCCCACCGCCATCACGGCGGAAATCGCCATGCAGCGTTCGCCGGCCGAGCCGTAGGCGGCGCCGGTCAGCGCCTCGGCGGTGAACTCCAGGTCGGCGTCGGGCAGCACGACGGCGTGGTTCTTCGCCCCGCCGAGCGCCTGCACGCGCTTGCCGGCGCGGGTGCCGGTCTCGTAAATGTGGCGCGCCACCGGCGTCGAGCCGACGAAGGACACAGCCTTCACCAGGGGATGGTTCAGCAGCGCGTCCACCGCGACGCGGTCGCCGTGGATGACGTTGAAGACGCCCGGCGGCAAGCCGGCCTCGGTCAGCAGCTCGGCCATGCGCAGGCTGGCCGAGGGCACTTTCTCGGAGGGCTTCAGCACGAAGGTGTTGCCGCAGGCCAGCGCCACCGGGAACATCCACAGCGGCACCATCACCGGGAAGTTGAAGGGCGTGATGCCGGCGCAGACGCCGAGCGGCTGGCGCAGCGAGACGCAGTCGACGCCGCCGCCGACATTCTCGGCGAACTCGCCCTTGAGCAGGTGCGGGATGCCGGTGGCGAACTCGACCACCTCGATGCCGCGCGTCACCGAGCCGATGGCGTCTTCCAGCGTCTTGCCGTGCTCCTCGACGACGAGACGCGCCAGCGCCTCCTTGTTCGCCTCCAGCAGCTCGCGGAAGCGCATCAGGATGCGCGCGCGGCGCAGCGGCGGCGTGTCGCGCCAGGCCGGAAAGGCGCGCGCGGCGGCGGAGACCGCCCGCTCGACGTCATCCGCCTCGCACAGCGGCGCCAGGCGGATCGCCGCGCCGCGCGCCGGATCGAACACCTCGCCGAAGCGCTGCGCGCCAGCGGCCTGCGCCCGGCCGTCGATCCATAAGGGAACCTGCGGCAGGGCCGCGGGCTGCATGACTGCGTTCATCGGTCTCTCCTGTTGGTTTTGTAAAGTTCGCGGAAGGTGCGTCCTTCCGGCGCGGGAAAATCGCGGCCGGCCGTCCACGACGGCGCGATGCCCATGACGCGGATGCGATCCACGCCCTCGGCCAGCCAGTTCAGATAGCGCACGCCGACCCTGGCCGCCAGCGCATATAGCCTGGGATGCCGCGCCAGCCAGGCCCAGAGCCCGAGCGCCGCGCGCTCGCCCCACGGCCGCAGGCCGCGCTCGGCCTGCTGCTCGCGCAGCTTGCGCATCAGGTCCGGCAGCGGGATCTTCACCGGGCAGACGACGCCGCACTGGTTGCACAGCGTGGCGGCGTGCGGCAGGTCGATGGCGTTTTCGATGCCGACGAAGAGCGGCGTCAGCACCGCGCCCATCGGTCCCGGGTAGACCCAGCCGTAGGCATGGCCGCCGATGGTCTGGTACACCGGGCAGTGGTTGATGCAGGCGGCGCAGCGGATGCAGCGCAGCATGTCCTGGAAGTCGCTGCCGAGGAGGTCGACGCGGCCGTTGTCGACCAGGATGAAATACAGGTGCTCGGGGCCGTCCGTGTCCTCGGGGCGCTTCACGCCGGTGAGGACGGAAAAGTAGTTGGAGATGGTCTGGCCGGTGGCCGAACGCGGCAGGATGCGCATCAGCGTGGCGAGGTCCTCCAGCGTCGGGATGACCTTCTCGACGCCGGTGATGACGACATGCACGCGCGGCAGGGTCGTCACCATGCGGCCGTTGCCCTCGTTGGTGACCAGCGCCAAGGAACCGGTCTCGGCGACGAGGAAATTGCCGCCGGAGATGCCCATGTCGGCGGACAGAAAGTGCGCGCGCAGCATCTCCCGAGCCTCGCGCGTCATCTCGCCGATGTCGGTCTTGCGCGGCTTTTGGTGCACGCGCTCGAACAGTTCGGCCACTTCCTCCTTGGTCTTGTGGATGGCCGGGGCGATGATGTGCGAGGGCAGCTCGTTGTCGTTGATCTGCAGGATGTACTCGCCAAGGTCGGTCTCCACCGGCTGCACGCCGGCCGCCTCCAGCGCGGCGTTGAGGCCGGCCTCCTCGGAGAGCATGGACTTCGACTTGATGGCCTTCTTCACACCGTGGCGGCGGGCGATCTCCACCACCAGGCGGCAGATCTCGGCGCCGTCGCGCGCCCACAGCACCTTGCCGCCGCGGCGGGTCGCCTCGGTTTCGAAACGTTCCAGCCAGAGGTCGAGATCGGCGAGGCAGGTGTTGCGGATGGCTTTCGACGCCTCGCGCGTCGCCTCGAGGTCGATCTCCGAAACGGCGCGGCGGCGCCCCTCGACGAAGAGGCCCTTGGCGGTGGCCAGCTTGGCCTGCAGCGCCTGGTCGGCGGCCGCCTCGCCGGCGCGCGCCTTGAAGTGCATGGAGCGGACTTCCACTATCGCTCCCCGGCCAGGATTTCGGCGATGTGCATCACTCTGGTCTTTTCGTCGCCCATGCGCCGCAGCTTGCCCTCGATGCTGAGCATGCAGCCGAGGTCGCCCAGCACCACGGCGTCGGCGCCGCTGGCGCGGACGTTGTCGCATTTCTTCTCGGCAAGGCGCGCCGAGATGTCGCCGAACTTCACCGCGAAAGTGCCGCCGAAGCCGCAGCACTCCTCGGCGCCGGTCATTTCCGTCAGGGTCACGCCGGACAGCTTCGCCAACAGGGCGCGCGGCTGTGCCTTCACGCCCAGCTCGCGCAGGCCGGAACAGGAATCGTGGTAGGTGACCGTGCCGGTGAAATCGCCTGGCACCTTGTCGAGCTTCGCCACGCTGGCGAGGAAGTCGGCAAGCTCGTAGGTGCGCGCGCCCAGCGCGGCGGCGCGCGCATGCCAGGCGGGATCGTCGGCGAACAGCTCGGGATAATGGGCGCGGATCATGCCGGCGCAGGAGCCGGATGGCGCCACGACATAGTCGCATCTCTCGAACTCGGCGATGAGCTTTTCCGCCAGGAGGCGCGCGGCACGACGATCGCCCGAGTTGTACGCCGGCTGGCCGCAGCAGGTTTGCGTTTCCGGCACGACGACCTCGCAGCCGGCCGCCTCGAGCAGCCGCAATGCCGCGAAGCCGATGCGCGGCCGCATCAGGTCGACCAGGCAGGTGACGAACAGGCCTACTTTCATCCTCTCTCCGTTGCTGCCGCCGTCTTTTGCGGCAGTCAGGGTTTCACGATCTGATATAGTATTCCGCCATTCGATTCAACGGAAGCCGATCTTGTCCCAGCCGGAAGCGAAAAGCTCCATCCAGGTCATCGAGCGCATGATGACGCTGCTCGACGTGCTGGCGCACCACCACGACGCCGTCAGCCTGAAGCAGCTGTCGCTGGAGACCGGCCTGCATCCGTCCACCGCGCACCGAATCCTCGGCGCCATGGCGCAGAGCGGCTTCGTCGAACGTGCCGAGCCTGGGGCCTACCGGCTCGGCATCCGCCTGCTTGAACTGGGCAACATCGTCAAGTCGCGCATCAACATCCGCGAAATCGCGCTGCCCTTCATGCAGRCSCTGCAYGGAAAGATCGGCGARAGCGTGAACCTCGGCGTGCGCCAYGRCGAYGARATCATCTACGTCGAGCGCACYTCCAGCGGCCGYTCCTCGGTGCGCGTGGTGCAYCTYGTCGGYGCYCGCGCGCCGCTGCACGCCACCGCCGTCGGCAAGCTGTTCCTCGTCGAGGACGGCCTGCAGAAGCTGCGCGAGTACGCCAAGCGCACCGGCCTGCCCGGCTTCACGCCGACCTCGCTCACCACCCTGCCCTCGCTGGAAAAAGAACTCGATCGCGTGCGACGCCACGGCGTCGCCTTCGACAACGAGGAGATCGAGCAGGGCCTGCGCTGCGTCGCCGCGCCGGTGCGCGACGATTCCGGCGAACTGGTCGCCGGTCTTTCCGTCTCGGCGCCCGCCGAACGCTACGACGCCGAGTGGATCCCGCTCATCAAGCGGGCAGCCGACGACATTTCCCACGCCTTGGGCTACGTCAAAAAATAAGGCCGGCAGCGCCGGCCTCTGCAATGCGTCGAGAAGCGGTCAGCCGGCCGTACGGCGACCCAGTGCAGCACTCGGCCGGCCGCTGCCGGTCGAAGCATTCTCGATCCAGCGCTTGATGCGGTTGGCGTCGCCTATGCGCGTCAGCCGACCCCAGGAATCCAGCAGCACGATGACCACAGGCCGGTTGCTCAGCCAGGCCTGCATCACGAGGCACTTGCCCGCCTCGCGGATATAGCCGGTCTTCGACACGGCGATTTCCCAGCCCGAGGCCGGGCTGCGCACCAGCGTGTTGGTGTTGTGGAAGGAAATCGGACGTCCGCCCGACCACACCGTGCGCTCGCTGGTGGTGGACAACTCGCGGATAAGGGGGTAATGCGAGGCCGCGGCCACCATCTTGGTGAGGTCGCGCGCACTGGAGACATTGGCTGCCGTCAGCCCGGTGGGATCGGCGAAGTAAGTGTCCTTGAGGCCGATGGCGGCTGCCTTGTGGTTCATGGCCGCGATGAATGCCTCGGCACCGCCCGGATAGTGGCGGGACAGTGCGGAGGCCGCGCGATTCTCGGAAGCCATCAGCGCCAGCAGCAGCATGTCCTCGCGGGTCAGCAGGGTGCCCACCTTCAGACGCGAACGGGTGCCCTTGAGGGTATCCACGTCCTCCTGGCCGATGCTGAGGGTTTCAGTCAAGGGCAATTGGGCATCGAGCACCACCATCGCCGTCATCAGCTTGGTGATGGAGGCGATCGGCAGGACGGCGTCTGAGTTCTTCTCGAACAGAACTTCGCCCGAGGACTGATCCTGCACCACCACGGCAGCAGACTTCAGCAGCAGTTCGTCGGAATCCTGTACCTCGACACGCCTTTCGACTTTCTTCACCGGCTTGGCCTTGCGCTTGGCTGCCGCCTTCTTGGTCGAAGCCGCTTCAGCCGGCGCGGCATCGCCCAGCGTGCCAATAGCCAAGGCCGCACAAATTGCCAGCAGAGTCGTCAGCTTGAATTTCACGCAATCTCCCCAGTTGGGACCATGGTTTTTTGAGTTTAGCACCAAAAACAGCATTTTCAATAAAAATAGCCTGTTAGGCTGTTTTTTTAAAGTGGCTTCGCGAATTCGGTTTCAGGGAATTCTGAGGAAACGACACACTTCCTCGCGGCGTGCCATCGTATCCGTATAGCCGAGTTCCATCAAGGCGCAGGTATAGGGTTTCTCGAAAAGCAGGTAGCTCGCCAGGGCGGAACCGGTCTTGTTGGTGGCGCCGATGCCTCGCAGCAGGGCCCGCACTGGCCAAGGCAGGCTTCTGACATGCCGCGCCGCCATGTAGTCCAGGCGCTGCGAAGGCGAAATCACCAGTGTCTCGATCTTGCGCAGGGGAAAGCCGGCCTGCGCGCGCACCTCCGGCGGGATGATCGCCACCGTACTGTTGATGCGCTGCAGGCGTTCCAGATCGACATGCAGGCTATCGAGAAAAATCGACGAGAGGGCATGGCCGGCGATCTGCGCCAGCGGCGGATAGGCATCGCCGCGCCTTGACCGCTTCTCGTCTTCCATGCGGCCGGCGCCGACGACCAGGATGCGCTCGGCGCCGAGGTGGATGGCCGGGGAGACCGGCGCCAATTGACGCATCGAACCGTCGCCGAAATACTCGCGGTGGATTTTGATGGCCGGAAAAATGAAAGGGATGGCACTGGAGGCGAGCAGGTGGTCGACGGTCAGCCTGACACGGGTGCCTCCACGATGGGTGCGCCTCCAGGTTTCCGCCGCTTCGGCGGCCTGGAAAAAGCTGACACTGTGGCCCGACTGGTAGCCCGAGGCGGTGATCGAGACGGCATACAGGGAACCGCGCCGAATGGCCGCGTCGATGTTCCCCAGATCCAGGCTGCGCTCCAGCAGGCATCGCAGGGGAGTATTGTCGAGGAGCGAGCGCGGACTGTGCCTGAAGAGCCAGCCAAACATGAGGGCGGACAGCCAGTTCAGGCCGCTGGCGCCGATGCCCAGCGCATCGGCGCGATACACCTGCGCGGCATGGAAGTTGCCCCAGATGTCCTGCAGATAGCCGATGCCCTTGCCGAAATCATCGGCAAGGCAGGCCAGTGCGGCAGCATTGATGGCGCCGGCCGAGGTACCGCAGATGATCGGAAAGGGGTTGCGGCCGGGCTCCGGCAGCAGCTCGCGGATGGCGCCCAGCACGCCGACCTGATAGGCGGCGCGTGCGCCGCCGCCCGTCAGGATCAACGCCGTCTTGTCGGGACTGACTTTCATCCCGCAGGGATTTACTTCGGTCATGACAACAGTAACGGCCGCCGCGCGGCAGCCTTGAAGACTGTTGCGCCCTCTCCTCAGGCTTTGGCCGCGGCCTCGACGACGGTCACGGCCGTCAGGTTGATGATGCGCCGCACGGTGGCGGTCGGCGTCAGGATGGTCACCGGCGCCCGCGTGCCCAGCAGGATCGGTCCGATGGTGACGCCATCGCCGGCAGACTGCTTGAGCAGGTTGAAGGAAATGTTGGCGGCATCCAGCGTCGGCATGATGAGCAGGTTCGCCTCCCCCTTCAGACGGGAATGGGGGAAGACCTGGCTGCGCACGTCGCCGGAAAGCGCCGCGTCGCCATGCATCTCGCCCTCCACCTCCAGTTCCGGCGCGCGTTCCCACAGCAACTGCGCGGTACGCTGCATCTTCCTGGCGCTGGGCGTGTCATAGCTGCCGAAACTGGAATGCGACAGCAGCGCCACCTTGGGCGTGAGCCCGAAGCGGCGCACTTCCTCGGCAGCGAGGATGGTCATCTCGACCAACTGCTCGGCCGTCGGGTCGTAATTGACGTAGGTATCGCTGATGAACACCGTCTGCTTGGGCAGCATCAGGCCGTTCATGGCGTAGTAGGCGGACACGCCCTCGCGCCGGCCGATCACCTGGTCGACGTATTTCAGGTGCAGGGCATGGGTGCCGAAGGTGCCGCACAGCATGCCGTCGGCGTCACCTTTGTGGATCATCATGGCGCCGATAAGGGTATGGCGGCGGCGCATCTCGATCTGGGCATAATCCGGTGAGACGCCCTTGCGCTCGGTGAGCTGCAGATAGGTCTGCCAGTAATCCTTGTAGCGCGGGTCCTTCTGCGGATTGCACAGTTCAAAATCGACGCCTGGCCGGATGCGCAGACCGCACTTCTGGATGCGATGCTCGATCACCTCGGGCCGTCCGATCAGGATGGGCTTCGCCAGGTGCTCATCCACCACCACCTGCACAGCACGCAGCACGCGTTCGTCCTCGCCCTCGGCATAGACGATGCGCTTGTCGATCTGCTTGGCCGCGGCGAACACTGGCTTCATCAACAGGCCAGAGTGGTAGACGAACTGCTGCAACTGCTCACGATAGGCGTCGAAGTCGGCAATCGGCCGCGTCGCGACGCCGGATTCCATTGCCGCCTTCGCCACCGCCGGCGCGATCTTGACGATGAGGCGCGGATCGAACGGCTTCGGAATGAGGTATTCCGGCCCGAAGTTCAGGTCGGAGCCGGCATAGGCAGCGGCGACGATGTCGGACTGCTCGGCATGCGCCAGTTCCGCGATGGCGCGCACCGTCGCCAGCTCCATTTCCTGCGTGATGGTGGTGGCGCCGACATCCAGCGCGCCGCGGAAAATGAAGGGAAAGCAGAGGACGTTGTTGACCTGGTTGGGATAGTCCGAGCGCCCCGTGGCAATCACGCAATCCGGCCGCACCGCCTTGGCATCCTCGGGCAGGATCTCCGGGATCGGGTTGGCCAGCGCCAGGATGAGCGGCTTGTCCGCCATGGTCTTGACCATCTCCGGCTTGAGCACGCCCGCCGTCGACAGGCCCAGGAAAATGTCGGCGCCGGCGACCACCTCGCCCAGCGTGGTGGCGGCCGTGTCCTGGGCAAACTGCGCCTTGCTCGGGTCGAGGTCGGCCAGCCGCTTCTTGCTCACCACGCCCTTGGAGTCGGTCATCCAGACGTTCTCGCGGCGCAGGCCGAGCGCGATCATCAGATCGACGCAGGCGATGGCCGCCGCACCGGCGCCGGAACACACCAGCTTGACCTCCTCGATCTGCTTGCCGACCACGCGCAGGCCGTTGATTACCGCCGCGGCGGAAATGATGGCCGTGCCGTGCTGGTCGTCGTGGAAGACGGGGATGCGCATGCGTTCACGCAGCTTCTTCTCGATGTAGAAGCATTCCGGCGCCTTGATGTCCTCGAGGTTGATGCCGCCGAAGGTCGGTTCCAGCGAGGCGATGATGTCGATCAGCTTGTCCGGATCGAGTTCATTCACCTCGATATCGAAGACGTCGACGCCTGCGAATTTCTTGAACAGCACGCCCTTGCCTTCCATCACCGGCTTTCCGGCGAGCGGGCCGATGTTGCCGAGGCCCAGCACCGCCGTGCCGTTGGTGATCACCGCCACCAGATTGCCGCGCGACGTCAGGCTGGAGGCCTCGGCAGGATTGGCGACGATTTCCTCGCAGGCCGCGGCCACCCCCGGCGAGTAGGCCAGCGCCAAGTCGCGCTGGGTGATCAGCTGCTTGGTCGGCGTGACTGCGATCTTGCCGGGGCGGGGCTTGCGGTGATATTCGAGGGCTGCCGCGCGGATTGCTTCATCCATCTTGATGTCCTTGTAATTGCCATGCCGGGCACAAACGCCCGGGGTACGGGGGGAATAACGGAGTTTATCGGGGTATCGAAGTGTGGCATAATATTGCATTGCACTTTCCGCCTCAAATCGACCCCACACAGAATATTCGCCGCCGCCCGCCCTTGCCGGCCCGCGACGCTAATTCATATCCACAAGATCAGTCCTGGAGATTCCGCACCATGAACCAGCGCTTTTCCGATCCTGCCGCACTCAACGCGCCCGCCTATGTCCGCCACGCCCGCCTCAAGGCCTGGGTCGCCGAAGTGGCCGCACTCACTCAGCCCGACCGCATCGTCTGGGCCGACGGCTCCGAAGAGGAGTATGACCGCCTGTGCGGCGAGATGGTCGCGGCCGGCAGCCTGATCAAGCTCAACCCGGAAAAGCGGCCGAATTCCTACCTGGCCTGGTCCGATCCCTCGGACGTGGCACGCGTGGAAGACCGCACCTTCATCTGCTCGCAACACAAGGACGACGCCGGCCCGAACAACAACTGGGAAGACCCGGCAAAGATGAAGGCCACCCTGACGGGGCTCTTCAACGGCTGCATGCGCGGCCGTACGATGTACGTCATTCCCTTCAGCATGGGCCCGCTCGGCAGCCCGATCGCCCACATCGGCGTTGAAATTTCCGATTCCCCCTACGTCGTCACCAACATGCGTATCATGACCCGCATGGGCAAGGCGGTGTACGACGTGCTCGGCGAGGACGGCGAGTTCGTGCCCTGCCTGCACAGCGTCGGCCATCCCCTGCAGCCCGGCCAGCAGGACGTGCGCTGGCCCTGCAACAAGGACACCAAGTACATCGTGCATTTCCCCGAGACCCGCGAGATCTGGTCCTACGGCTCCGGTTACGGCGGCAACGCCCTGCTCGGCAAGAAGTGCTTCGCCCTGCGCATCGCCTCGACCATGGCGCGCGACCAGGGCTGGCTCGCCGAGCACATGCTGATCCTCGGCGTGGAATCGCCGGATGGTGAAAAGAGCTATGTTGCGGCGGCTTTCCCCAGCGCCTGCGGCAAGACCAACTTCGCCATGCTGATTCCGCCAAAGACCTTTGGCGGCTGGAAGGTCACCACCGTCGGCGACGATATCGCCTGGATCAAGCCGGGCAAGGACGGCCGCCTCTACGCCATCAATCCGGAAGCCGGCTACTTCGGCGTCGCCCCCGGCACTTCGGAGAAGTCCAACTACAATGCCATGGCAACGCTGCACGCCAACATCATCTACACCAACGTTGCGCTTACCCCCGACGGCGACGTCTGGTGGGAAGGCATGAGCAAGCAGCCGCCCGAGAAGCTCACCGACTGGACCGGCAAGGAGTGGACGCCGGGCTGCGGCCGCCCGGCGGCGCATCCCAACGCCCGCTTCACCGCCCCTGCCAGCCAATGCCCCTCGCTCGACGACAAGTGGGAAGACCCAGCCGGCGTGCCCATTTCCGCCTTCATCTTCGGCGGCCGCCGCTCCACCACCGTGCCGCTGGTGTTCGAGGCCTTCAACTGGAACTACGGCGTCTATATGGCCGCCACGCTCGGCTCGGAGACCACCGCCGCCGCCGCCGGCAAGATCGGCCAGGTGCGACGCGATCCCTTCGCCATGCTGCCCTTCTGCGGCTACCACATGGGTGACTACTTCAACCACTGGCTGCGCATGGGCCATGTCATCGACAACCCGCCGCGCATCTTCACGGTTAACTGGTTCCGCCAGGACGAGAAGGGCAACTTCATGTGGCCCGGCTTCGGCGAGAACATGCGCGTGCTGAAATGGGTCGTCGATCGGGTCAAGGGCCGCGTCGGCGCGCAGCAGACGCCGCTCGGCTGGATGCCGCGCTTCGAGGACCTCGACTGGACCGGACTTGACGAAGTCAGCAAGGCACAGTTCCAGGAGCTCACCCGCGTCGACACCCAGATGTGGCAGGAGGAACTCGACCTGCATGGCGAGCTGTTCGACAAGCTGAAGGAGCGCCTGCCCAAGCAGCTGGTGCTCAAGCGCGAGCTCTTCCGCATGAGCTTCGGCGCCCTGGAGTAACTGACTTTTCGTTGCAGCAAAGGGCGCCTGCGGGCGCCCTTTTAATTTATTCTGAGCATCCATGGACAGCAACCATCGGCCTCCTCGCGTTGCCCGGCGCATGAACGACATCGCGCCCTTCCACGTCATGGAATTGCTCACGCGCGCCCGGGAACTCGAAGCCGCCGGCTGCAGCATCGTCCACATGGAAGTGGGCGAACCGGATTTTCCGACACCGCAGCCGGTGATCGAGGCGGCCAATGAATTCGTCCGCAGCGGGCGGGTGTTTTATACGCCGGCCCTCGGCATACCCGAACTGCGCGAGGCCATATCGCGCTTCTACGCCGAACGCTACGGCGCCGATGTCTCGCCGGACCGCATCGCCGTCACCGCCGGCTCTTCCGGCGCCCTGCTGCTCGCCCTGGCCGCGCTGCTCGACCCGGGTGACGAACTGCTCCTGCCCGACCCTGGCTATCCCTGCAATCGCCATTTCGTGCGCATGCTGGAGGGCGTGCCGCGCGCCCTGTTCGTCGGGCCGGAGACCGGCTATCAACCTACCGCAGTGCTGGTCGCACAAAACTGGACGGCACGAACCAGAGGGCTGCTGGTCGCCTCACCGGCGAATCCGACCGGCACCCTGATCGCACCGTCAAAGATGGCCGGGCTGGCGGCTTGCGTCGCGGAGCGCGGCGGCGCGCTGCTGGTCGACGAGATCTACCACGGGCTGACCTACGACTGCGATGCCCAGACGGCCCTTTCGCTATCCGACGAAATATTCGTCATCAACAGCTTCTCGAAATACTTCGGCATGACCGGCTGGCGCCTGGGCTGGCTGGTGGCTCCTTCGCGCTTCATGCGGGACATCGAGAAACTGGCGCAGAACCTGTTCATCTCCCCCTCGACCCCGGCGCAACACGCCGCCCTCGCGGCCTTCAATCCGGAAACCATTGCCATCCTGGAAGGCCGACGCGCCGAGTTCCGTTCGCGTCGCGATTTTCTGCTGCCGTCGCTACGCCGCCTGGGATTCCGCATCGGCGCCGAACCCCGCGGCGCCTTTTACCTGTATGCCGATTGCTCGACGATCGCCCCCGACAGCGAGGTCTTGGCACGTGATTTGATCGAGCAGGCCGGTGTGGCGATCACACCCGGGCTGGACTTCGGCGACAACGCGCCGCAGCGCCACGTGCGCTTTGCCTACACGGTGGCCCGGGAAAAGCTGGAGGAAGGCGTGGCGCGCCTGGCGCACCACCTGGGAAGGTAGGGCTGTCAGGCGCTGCCCTGGCGACCGCGTTTGGAAGCGGATTCGATTCGCTGTTTCTCAGCCAGCACCTTTGCGGCATAAATACCCTCTTCGTCGCTGGCGGCCCCGGCATACTGTTGCAACCCGGCTTCCAGTGAGCCGGTACGCATGATGTATTCCTTCAGCACCATCGCCCCAACCTGGATATTCACGACCGGATCGAGCAAGCTGCTGCTGCCCGACACCGCCTCCAACTTGTCCTGATGGAAACGCGGGATTACCTGCATCAGACCCTGGGCACCCATCGGGCTTTCGGCAATGGGATTGAATCCGGACTCGATCGCCATGACAGCTACAAGCAGCATCGGGTCAAGCCCTGTCCGCGCCCCCGCTGTTTGGGCTGCGAGCATGAGCGGTTCGATGGCTGAAGCGGCCACGCGATACTTGCGTGAAAGATATTCCACCGTGGCAAGCCCCTCCGAGTTCGAAAGAACCAGTTCAGGCGCACGAGACGCAGTATTGGCTTTGAATACCCGCCCCTCTGCGATGATATCGCCCAGTTCCTGCAACCCACGTTCATGGCTCTCTGCCGACCCGACATGCGCGAACAGTAGAGCTGTGACAAGAATTCCGGCCACCAACAAGCCGCCATGGGCAAAATGAATTACAAACGACGCCGCTTCTTTCATGAATTTCTTCAGTTCTGTCGCGCTCATCATGCTTGCTCCTTTCAGTATCCGGACCATCCATCCCGTAGCGGTCGCCTGACGCTCGACATCAGTCCTGTCTGGGATCGCTGGGGGATGAAATACGGCGCAGGACTTCACGCGCCTGATCTCGGTGCCGGAAGAACCGATTTGAAATATCGTCTTATGGGCAGCAGCCGGAATTATTGGCTCTTACCCTAAAATTGGGCGATGCAACAATTTACATTATCTTGATTTAATGTGATTTTGTCAATAATTTCAAGTGTAGTTTGTGCGACGCACAGACGACACCCTATTAGGCTCAAAAGGCCGCTTGAGTATGAAACTGCGCTGGAAGGGAAATGACCGCGGACAGGCGGCTGGATCACATCGTGACCAAGCCGCCCGTCCGGGCGGTCCGCACAAGCTCAGGAAGGACGCGAGCCGGTCGGAAAGGGCCAGGCAGCTGCCGGGTTGAGCGACGACTTCAGGCCGGGGGCTGCAGCAGTTGAAGGCGCAGCAGCGGCTGGTGCGGGGGCTGCTGCCGGCTTCGCAGCGGGCTTCGCAGCTTTCTTTGCCGCAGGCTTCTTTTTAGCCGCTTTCTTTGCCGCAGGTTTTTTGGCAGCTTTCTTTGCCGCAGGCTTTTTCTTAGCCGCTTTTTTTGCCGCAGGCTTTTTCTTAGCCGCTTTTTTTGCCGCAGGCTTTTTCTTGGCCGCTTTTTTTGCCGCAGGCTTTTTCTTTGCGACTTTCTTCGCAACCTTCTTCGCCGCCGGCTTCTTCTTTGCCGCCGGCTTCTTGGCGGCCTTCTTCGCCGCCGGCTTCTTGGCAGCGGCCTTCTTCGCCGCCGGTTTCTTGGCAGCGGCCTTCTTCACTGCCGGCTTCTTGGCAGCGGCCTTCTTCGCCGCCGGCTTCTTGGCAGCGGCTTTCTTCACCGCCGGTTTCTTGGCGGCGGGCTTCTTGGCTTTAGAAGCGGGTTTCTTAGCAGTAGCCATCTCAAACCTCCTATATGAAGTAACAGGAAAGAAACAACATCAACTACAGTCCGTCTCGACTAGCACGGACTATCCAACAGAGCGGCAAAGCCGCACCGATTGAATTCCAAATGCCACTAGCCACCGACGCCGCCAACATGTGCGCAAACGGCATTCGACGCACTATCGCCATCAGCTGCGGTTCGTTTCGGGTGGCTTGGGCGCCGGCAGTGATGCCACTGCGGCTGAAGAAGAGGGGGGATGAAGGTAAGAAAGAAGGGAAAAGGGGAGCGCCGGAACTGGAGGGAGGTCGCGGCCTGTGGCCGACGAATATCGCAATCTGCATCAAGCGGTCTCCGTACTTCTCCTGCTGCCTGGTTCGTTGAACTGCCTCATTCCCTTTGCGGCCACGCTCTGCCGCACATCATTTTGGCACTGCCACAACCCACTAGATCTAGTGCCTTGGCGAATATTTCGACCTAATTCTAGTAGCTTGACTTTTCGGATGCAAGTGTTTTTTGCATTTTTTGTCATACGCGGCAAATCAGTGTCGCAAAAAATCCGCGCGCGCAGACATCATGAGATCCCGATCAGCAGGCGATCTTTCACGCCTTGCGGCAGGCGAGAAGTCGATCGAGATGGGCCCAGTCGAAAAGCGGGCCAGGATCCGTCTTGCGACCAGGCGCAATCTCGGCATGACCAACGATGTCTTCGATGGGGTAGCGCTGTTGAAGGCTGTGAATCAGCCGAACCAGAACCGCATATTGCCGCGGATCGAAAGGTAACTCGTCGCTCCCCTCCAATTCGATGCCGATCGAGAAATCATTGCAGCGTTCGACGCCACGCCAGCTCGAGGCGCCTGCATGCCAGGCACGCAAATCGCAGGGCACGAATTGCACGAGCCCGCCATCGCGTCGGATCAGGAAATGCGCTGAGACGCGTAGAAACTGGATTTCGCGATAGTAGGGATGCGCCTCGGGATCCAGCGTATTCGTGAAGAGTCGCACGATCCCGTCCCCGCCGAATACGCCGGGGGGCAGGGATATGGCGTGAACAACGATCAGTCGCACCGCCTGTCCGGCGGGCCGCTCATCGCAATTGGGGGAAGGGATGCGCCGCGCACCGATCAGCCAGCCTTCGGCATCAAGCTCGCTATTCATTCAACCCGAGCCGCTCCATCCGGTAACGCAGGGAACGGAAAGTGACGCCGAGCAGCTTGGCAGCCGCCGTCCGGTTGAAGCGCGTTTTCTGCAGGGCATCCAGGATCGCCTGTTTCTCGACCCGGTCGAGATGATCCTGGAGCGAGGTGTCTCCCTTTCCCTCCTGCGAAAGTGGGGGCGCATCCGGTTCCGCCTGTGGAGCCAAATGCAGATCCTCAACTCCAATTTCGCTGCCCCCCATCAAGGCCAGGGTGCGCTCCAGGATATTCTCCAATTCGCGCACATTGCCCGGAAACGGGTATTCACCCAGAGCCTTGATCGCCTTCTGGCTCAGGCGCGGCATTGGCATGCCGGCCTCGCGCGCCAAGCGAGCCAGAATGCTCTCAGCCAGGAGAGGAATGTCCTCGCGGCATTCGCGCAGGGCCGGCATCTTCAGTTCGATCACGTCCAGCCTATAGAACAGATCCTGGCGAAAACGGGCTGCGGCCACCAGTTGCTTCAGGTTCTGGTGGGTGGCGCTGATGATGCGGACGTCCACGGGATCCTCGGCTGGAGCGCCAACCTTGCGTACGCGCTTCTCCTGTATGGCGCGCAGCAGCTTGACCTGCATGGTCAGCGGCAAATCGGCCACTTCATCAAGAAACAGGGTGCCGCCGTGCGCTGCCTGGAAAAAGCCATCACGATCGGCATCGGCTCCAGTGAATGCGCCCTTCTTGTAACCGAAGAACTCGCTTTCCATCAAGTTCTCCGGGATGGCACCGCAATTGACAGCTATGAAGGGCTGTCCCCGCCGGGCCCCTTGCTCATGGATGAGCCGCGCAGCCAATTCCTTGCCGCTGCCGGATTCGCCGCTGATATAGACCGGGGCCTGGCTACGCGCAACCTTGCCTATCATGGTACGGGCTTGGCAAATCGCCTGGGATTCGCCGAGCAGCGCCTGCCCCGTCACTTCGGGCCGGCTCGCGTCCTGGCTCGGCAGATTGAGCACCGATTTCACGAGGGCCCGCAACTGCTCCAGCGAAACCGGTTTGGGAACGTAATCGAAAGCCCCTGCCTTCAATGCAGAAACGGCATTTTCCATGCTGCCGTGGGCGGTAATGACTGCCACCGGCAGGTCCCGGCATTGCTCTCCGATGTAGCGCACCAGTTCCAGCCCGTCGCCGTCTGGCAGACGCATATCCGTCAGGCAAAGTTGATAGGCATTTTCGGCCAGAAACCGGCGTGCCTCCGCCACGTTCGCCGCACAGTCCGCATACAAGCCCATGCGCGACAGCGTCATGTCGAGCAACTCGCGGATGTCGTCCTCGTCGTCAACGACAAGAACCCGACCTACCCCAGATGCTGTCCTGCGATCCTGTTTTCCCGCCACTGCTGGTTTCTCCCGATAATCCGGAAATGCGCGCCAGGCTCGTTGCCGACCCATTCGAGGACCGCATCATTCGCCTCGCACAGCTCTCGGGCTATATACAGTCCGAGCCCGGTTCCCTTGCTATGGGTAGTGAAAAAGGGCTCAAATATCTTGCTGCGCGCCTCCTCGCCCACCCCGGTCCCATCGTCAATGATATGCAATTCGACGCGCTCCGAGGCGGGTAACTCGAGTGCCTCGATTTTCACTGCCCCTGGCCTGCCGCTGCAATAACGTTGTGCATTTGACAGCAGATTCCAGAGCACCTGGTTGAGGTGGGCACGGTCAAAGAGAAGCGTCGCATCGGCTCCCGTCTTCAACGCAAAAAGAGGCCTGTCGATCTGCTCGTGCATGGCCATTTCATCCAGAAAGCTTTCCAGAAAGCCGGCCAGCCGTATCGGCTCAGGCGAGGCCCGGTCGCGCCGCCCCAATTCCAGCACGTCGCGCACCAGTCGCTCCAGGCGCAGCGCATTGTCGTTAATGATGCGCGACAGTCGCTCATACCCCTCCGCCCGTTTCTCCTCCCGCAGCAACTCGGCAGCGTGGCTAATGGCAGAAAGCGGATTGCGAATTTCATGGGCGATGTTCGCCGTCAGCCTGCCAAGCGCGGCCAGCTTGATTTGCTGAGCTTGTTGCTGGATGCGGCCCATGTCCTCGATATAGATGAGGACGTCGCCGCTTTCGCCGGCGCTAAGAAGGCGCACGCGCAGCAACGCCCCGCTGCCCGGCACGCGCAGCGACGCCACCCGCTCCTTCGAGTCATTCTTGAAGCTGCGGTATTCGCCGGCAAGCACAACCGAGAAGGAGGCCAGGTCCGGATGGGACGGGGGATGCACCCCAAGCAGTACTTCTGCCTGCGGATTCCACTGCCGCACTCTCTCACTGGAATCCACGACCATCACCCCATCCTGCATGTCGCGGATGACTCGCTCGCTGACCGACAGCTGATTGGCCAGATCAATGCCGCGCTGGCGTGCCAGTTCCTCATTGGCAATGACACGCTTGGCGAGGAGCCTGGCGGAAATCGCCGTGGCAAAGAAGCCTGTGCAAAGGATGCCGGTCTGGACGAAGTCGGCCAGGTCGGCGCCAGACTCGAGCACGCGGGCGCCCTGCTCGAACAGCACTGCAACGGTAGCAAGGGCCGCATAAAACAAGGTCAGCCGACCTTGGCCGACCAAACCTGCCCCCGCCAGCACGACCAGCAACATGACGGCCACGCCGCTTTTCTCGCCGCCGCTCGCGTACATCATCAGGGTGATCGCGAGGATGTCGACCGACACCTGAAGCGTAAGGAGCTTGTTGAATCCGAAACGCAGCTGCTTCAGTGCCCCATAGAAAAAGATCGCCAACAGCCAGTAGGCCAGGCAGGTCCACACGAACAGCATCAGGTTCTGCGAACCGAGGCCGCTCGTCCTCGGGTAGAAAGCGACGGCGAGCATGAACACGCTCGCCACGATCAGGCGATAGATATTGAAATAGTGGAGCGATGTCCAGACCGAAACGGGGCGGCCGGCCGTATAGGGTATGCCAGAACGGCCTTCAGTCATGGGCGCCCAAGCGACGGTGCTCTTCGCAGCAGAAGCGCCCGCCATTGCCTTCGAGAGCCTCGCTCTCGGGAAGGTGCACGCCACAGTGCGCGCAGGCGACCATACGCTCGGACGCTTTAGGCCTGCTCGAATCTCCTGCGCGGCGTGATGTTGCGCGCTGGTAACCTTTGAAAACGAGATAGGCGAGGAAGCCGAGAAAGAGCAGCAGGATCAGCTTGGACATGCCTGGCTCCGTCGCCGCCCGTCTTAGGCGGGCGATGTTAGGATTGGTCGGGGTGAGAGGATTTGAACCTCCGACTCCTGCGTCCCGAACGCAGTACTCTACCAGGCTGAGCTACACCCCGACGTCTTGGCTGGGCACTATGGGCAACCGCCAGCCGAAACGAATGCAGCCGCGACCGCGCCTTCAAATCAGAAGTCGCGTGCGACTGCAAACGATGCCAATTGTACCAGAGAATCCCTGAATGGCGAAGCCGGCAGCGGTACTACGGCCTCTAGCGCAAGCCTTGCCTCGGCCTCGGCATGACGCCGCGTCTCGTCCAGTGCCCCCGTGGCACGAATCGCCCCCAGCACCCCCGGCAATGACTCGCGCCCGCCTTCCTCGATGGCGTGGCGCACGCAGGCCGACTGCTCGGCGCTGCCGTGCTTCATGGCGTGGATCAGCGGCAGCGTCGGCTTGCCCTCTGCCAGATCGTCGCCGAGGTGCTTGCCGGTGGCCGCCTCGTCGCCGGAATAATCCAGTACGTCGTCGACCAGTTGAAAGGCCGTGCCCAGATGCATGCCGTAGCGCGCCATGCCTTCCTCGATTGCCGCTGGAGCGCCGGAAAGAATGGCGCCCAGGCGCGCCGCCGCCTCAAACAGTTTGGCCGTCTTGTAGCGGATCACCTGCAGGTACTGCGGGATGTCGACATCGGCGTTATGGCAATTGAGCAGCTGCAGCACTTCGCCTTCGGCGATGGTATTGGTGGCGTCGGCCAGCACCTGCTGGATGCGCATGCTGCCCACCGATACCATCATCTGGAAGGCACGGGAGTAAAGGAAATCCCCCACCAACACCGAAGCGGCGTTACCGAAAAGGGCATTGGCAGTTTGGTTGCCGCGGCGCAATTCGGACTCGTCCACCACATCGTCGTGCAGGAGGGTAGCGGTATGAATGAACTCCACCACCGCTGCCAGTTCCTGATGGTGGGTGCCGCGGTAGCCCAGCGCACCTGCCGAGAAAAGTACCAGAGCCGGGCGAAGCCGCTTGCCGCCGGCGCCGATGATGTATTCGGCCACTTGGCGGATCAGGACAACGTCGGAGTGCAGCCGGTCGCGGATGACCGCATCCACCGCCCGCATGTCGGCGGCGATCGGCTCGTAAAGGATTTCGAGGCTCAAGGCTGGGGCAATTACGGGAAAAGCGGCATGGTAGGGGGGCGCCCGGGCGGCGTCAAGCAAGGCAAATTTCCTTTTGACTCTAACACCTTGCATATGTATAATGCTCGGTCCTGTTGCAACACGAACCACACGGAGTCCATCATGTATGCGGTCATAAAAACCGGCGGCAAGCAGTATCGCGTCGCGGCCGGCGAAAAACTGAAAATAGAACAGATACCGGCAGAAGTGGGCGCTGAAATCACCCTCGACCAGGTCCTCATGGTCGGAGATGGCGAGTCGGTGAAAATCGGCGCGCCGCTGGTGCAAGGCGCTTCTGTCAAGGCGAAAGTCCTCGCCCAGGGCCGGCACGACAAAGTGAAGATCTTCAAGATGCGCCGGCGCAAGCACTACCAGAAGCACCAGGGCCACCGGCAGAACTTCACCGAAATCCAGATTTCCGGCATTTCGGCGTAAGCAAGGAGCAGACACATGGCACATAAAAAAGCAGGCGGCAGCTCGCGCAACGGCCGCGACTCGCAATCCAAGCGCCTCGGCGTGAAGCGCTACGGCGGCATGCTGATCAACGCCGGCAGCATCATCGTGCGCCAGCGCGGCACCCAGTTCCACGCCGGCGACAACGTCGGCATGGGCCGCGACCACACGCTGTTCGCCAAGGTCACCGGCACGGTCGAATTCACGATCAAGGGCGCCGAGAGGCGCAAGACCGTGAACATCGTCCCGGCCGCCTAAGCAACCCGGTCGCCGCGACACAAAGCCCTGCCGTCGCGGCAGGGCTTTTTTTATTATGAAATTCTTCGACGAGGCGAAAATCGAGGTCGTTGCCGGCGATGGCGGCAATGGCGCGGCCACCTTCCGGCGCGAGAAGTACGTGCCGAAGGGCGGGCCGTCGGGCGGCGATGGCGGCCGCGGCGGCAGTATCTACGCCATAGCCGACCGCAACCTCAACACGCTCATCGATTTCCGCTACACGCGCATCTTCCGCGCCGAGCGCGGCGAGAACGGCATGAGCTCGGATTGCTACGGCCGCGGCGGCGAAGACCTCGTCCTGCGCATGCCGGTCGGTACGGTCATCAGCGACCTCGAGACCGGAGAGGTAGTCGCCGACCTCGACCATGACGGCAAGAAGGCCCTCATCGCTCAAGGCGGCCAGGGCGGGCTCGGCAACATCCATTTCAAGTCGAGCACCAACCGCGCGCCGAAGCAGTGCACGCCCGGCACGCCGGGTGAGCGGCGCAACCTCAAGCTGGAGCTCAGGGTGCTGGCCGACGTCGGCCTGCTCGGCCTGCCCAACGCCGGCAAGTCCACCTTCATCCGCGCCGTTTCCTCGGCCCGGCCGAAGGTCGCCGACTACCCCTTTACTACGTTGCACCCGAACCTCGGCGTCGTGCGCGTCGACACCAACCGCAGCTTCGTCGTTGCCGACATCCCCGGCCTCATCGAGGGTGCGGCGGAGGGCGCCGGCCTTGGCCACCAGTTCCTGCGCCACCTGCAGCGCACCCATCTGTTGCTGCACATCGTGGACATCGCCCCCTTCGATCCTGGCGCCGATCCCGTGCACGATGCCCGCGCCATCCTTGACGAGCTGATGAAATACGATCCGGCACTGCATGAAAAGCCGCGCTGGCTAGTCGCCAACAAGCTCGACCTGCTGCCGGAGGGCGAACGCGAGGCGCGCCTCGCCGCCCTGCTCGCCGGCTACGGCCCGGTCGAGCGCCACTTCGCCATCTCCGCCATCAACGGCGCCGGATGCCGCGAGCTGACTTTCGCTATCATGGAGCACATCGAAAAGCAGAAGGCGGCGGCACCTGCTGCGCCGGACGAAAAGCATGTCGATGAGACAGAGAATTAGCCAGGCCCGCCGGCTGGTCGTCAAGGTCGGCAGCGCGCTGGTCACCAACAACGGCACCGGCCTGGCCATCGACTACCTCGGCGAGCTGGCGCGGCAGATCGCCCGCCTGCGCGAAGATGGCCGCGAGGTGCTGTTAGTTTCCAGCGGCGCCATCGCCGCCGGCATGCAGCGCCTTGGCTGGGCAACCCGCCCGCACGCCATGCACGAGCTGCAGGCCGCCGCCGCGGTAGGTCAGATGGGTTTGGCCCAGGCCTACGAAACCTGTTTCACCCAGTACGGTCTGAAAACCGCACAAATCCTGCTTACGCACGAGGACCTTGCCGACCGGCTGCGCTACCTCAACGCCCGCTCGACACTATCCGCCCTGCTCCAGCTCGGCGTCGTTCCCATCATCAACGAGAACGACACCGTCGTCACCGACGAGATCAAGTTCGGCGACAACGATACGCTGGGGGCGCTGGTCGCCAACCTAGTGGAGGCCGAGGCGCTCGTCATCCTCACCGACCAGGCCGGCCTGTACACCGCCGACCCGCGCAAGGATCCTGCCGCAACGCTCGTCGCCCAACATCGTGCCGACGACGCGGCACTGGAAGCCATGGCCGGCGGCGCCGGCTCGGGCATTTCCAAAGGTGGCATGATCACCAAAGTGCGGGCAGCACAGCGCGCCGCCCGCAGCGGCGCCGATACCCTGATCGCCAGCGGCCGCGAGGCCGACGTCCTGCCGCGGCTGTCGCGAGGCGAAGCGCTCGGCACCCTCCTCGTCGCTTCCTCCACGCCGTTGGCGGCACGCAAGCAGTGGCTGGCCGACCATCTCCAGTTGGCCGGCAGCCTGATTCTCGACGCAGGGGCGGCAAAGGCCCTGGCTTCAGGCAAGAGCCTGCTGCCGATCGGCGTCACCGCAGTGGAAGGGGAATTCGAACGCGGCGCGGCAGTCGCCTGCCGCAGCGCAGACGGCCGCGAAATCGCCCGCGGCCTGGTCAATTACTCCAGTTCGGAAGCGCGCCGCATCGCAGGCCAGCCCAGTTCGGAGATCGAGACCCTTCTCGGCTACCTCGACGAGCCGGAGCTGATCCACCGCAACAACCTCGTCCTGCTCTAGCGGCATCCCGGCCGGGTCGCCACCCTATTCTTTTTCCGGATTACAAATAAAAAACGGCCGCCCGAAGGCGGCCGTTTCGAGACTTGCTAATTGACTCGGAGAGTCGCTTAGAAGTTGTGGGCCATGCCGAAGTACCACTGGCGGGAATCCTCGCCACCGGCACCGGACGTGGCGGTCGCGCCGTTCGCGCCGAGGCCGAACATGTCGTAGGCGCCCATGCTGTTGTTGTTGACCTTGGTGTAGAACACGCCGGCCGAAGTGCGCTTCGAGAAGGCGTAGTCGTAGCCAAGCATCCACTGATGGGCTTTGTAGTCGCCGCCGGTACCCGCGGCGATGGCGGAGCCGCTGTGGCTGCCGGCACGGGCGTACTGGCCGTAGACCTTGTGCGGGCCCCAGGCATAGCTGACCGGGATGGTCCAGGCATTGCGGGCGGCGCGGAAGCTGGCGCCGCCGTTCACGCCGGTGTCGAGCGAGCTGCGATCCCAGGCGAAGCCGATCTTCAGGCCCATGGCGAAGGTGTAGCCCACCCAGGCACGGGTGCTGCGCTGGTCGTTCTCGGCGGCGCCGTTGACCTGGCTTTCCGCGTTGGAGTTCCAGTAGCTCAGGCCGGCGGTCCAGGGGCCGTTGTTGTAGCGCACGGCACCGGTCCAGGAACGGCCGGCACCGGGGTCGCCGTTGGCGCGGTTGGTGTTGCCTTCGGTCGTGCCAGCGCCGGAACCAGTGGTGGAGTAGCCGAGGCGGGCGGTGAAGCCGTTCCAGTTCGGGCTGTCCCACATCAGCAGGTTCGGGGTACGGGTGCCGTTGCCCATGGTGGCCAGGACAGCGCCGTTCCAGACTTGCGACATGATGCCGTTGCCGACCAGGGTCTGCAGGGAGCCGGCACGGTTGCCGCCGATGGCGCCGTCGAGTTCGCCGTAGTGCACATCCCAGCGGCCGATGGTGAATTTACCCCAGCTGCCCATGAAGCCGGCGCCGGTGTTACCGGTCATGCCGATGCCACCCATGTCGTTGCCGTAGCGCATGTCCATCTGCGCCCAGGCCTTCAGACCGCCGCCGAGATCCTCGTTGACGTTGAAGATGATGCGGGAGGACTGGTCGGAGACGCGCGATTCGCTGTCGTGGCCGGTGAAGCCGCCGCCGGACAGCTTGTAGCTTTCCCAACCGGTCGCAACACGGCCGGAAATCGTAACGTTGGTCTGCGCCAGAGCCGGAACGGCGAGCAGGCCGGCCACTGCAGCAGCGATGAGTTTCTTTTGCATTGTGTGAATCTCCTCTTTGTTTGAGAGTTCGGCAGGTTGCTCCGGCGCCATGTGCACATCCCGTACTGCACCGTTACTCCCCGCCTGCCTTGCTTCCCGCGAATCTGAGAAGTCGCGGTCATTGTGCCTATCCTGCCCGGGAAGGAGCAAGGAAAAAGGCGCTTTTCAGAGGAGTGTAGGCCAAGGTTGTTGCTTTTTTGCAACAGGGATTTTTCTACCCAAACAGAGCGGAGAGCGCAGCCCCCGGGTCGTCGGCCCGCATGAACGCCTCTCCAACCAAAAATGCTTTTACATCATTGGCTTGCATGATAACCACATCCGCCGGTGCGATGATGCCCGATTCGGTTACGACAGTGCGGCCCGGCGGCATGCGGGCAAGCAGGTCCAAGGTAACCTGCAATGAGACTTCAAATGTGCGCAGGTTACGGTTGTTGATGCCGATGAGCGGGGTCTTGAGGCGTAGGGCAACATCAAGTTCGGCGGCGTCGTGCACCTCGACCAGCACTGCCATGCCCAGTTCATGGGCGAGGGCCTCCAGTTCCAGCAATAGCGGCAATTCCAGCGCCGCCACGATGAGCAGGATGCAGTCGGCTCCCATGGCGCGCGCCTCGACCACCTGGTAAGGGTCGATGATGAAGTCCTTGCGCAGCACCGGCAGCGCACAGGCTGCACGCGCCTCCTGCAGGTATTCGGGCGCACCCTGGAAGAACTGGCGGTCTGTGAGCACCGACAGGCAAGCGGCGCCATGCGCGGCGTAACTGCGCGCGATCTCGCCGGGGCGGAAATCCGACCGGATGACGCCCTTCGAGGGGCTGGCCTTCTTGATCTCGGCGATCACCGCCGTCTTGCCGAGACTGACTTTTGCGCGGATGGCGCCGACGAAGTCGCGCGGCGGCGACTGCAGGAGCGCCTCGGCATGCAGCGCCGCCAGCGTCTTCCGTGTCTGCGCGGCGGCGACTTCCTCGCGCTTGACGGCGAGGATCTTCTGCAGGATGTCGCTCATTTGAAGCGCTGCGTATAGGCGACGAACTGGTCGAGCTTGGCACGCGCCGCGCCGCTTGCGATGGCCTCGCGCGCCCGGGCGATGCCGTCGGCGACCGAGGCAGCAACGTTGGCGGCGTAAAGCGCGGCACCGGCGTTGAGGGTGACGATCTCGCGCGGCGTGCCCGGCGTGTCGGCGAGCGCCTCGAGCACCATCTCCTTCGACTCGGCGGCGCCGGCGACGCGGAGCCCCCGATTGGAGACCATCTGCAGGCCGTAGTCCTCGGGGTGGATCTCGTACTCGGTGATCTCGCCGTTCTTCAGTTCGCCGACCATGGTGGCGGCGCCGAGCGAGATCTCGTCCATGCCGTCCTTCCCCCACACCACCATGACGTGGTCGGCGCCGAGCTGCTGCATGACGCGCACCTGGATGCCGACGAGGTCGGGATGGAACACCCCCATCAGGGTGTTGGGCGCGCCGGCCGGGTTGGTCAGCGGCCCGAGGATATTGAAGATGGTGCGCACGCCCATCTCGCGCCGCACCGGCGCGACGTTCTTCATGGCCGGGTGGTGGTTGGGGGCGAACATGAAGCCCATGCCGGTGGCCTGGATGCACTCGGCCACCTGCGGCGCCGTGAGGTCGATCTTCGCGCCGAGCGCCTCCAGCACGTCGGCCGAGCCGGACTTGGAGGAGACGCTGCGGTTGCCGTGCTTGGCCACCGTGGCGCCGGCCGCGGCGGCGACGAAGGCCGAGGCGGTGGAGATGTTGAAGGTGTGGGCCGAATCGCCGCCGGTGCCGACGATGTCGACGAAATGCGGGTTGTGCGGCGTCTCGACGCGGGTGCACAGTTCGCGCATCACCTTCGCCGCGGCCGAGATCTCGCCGATGGTCTCCTTCTTCACGCGCAGGCCGGTGAGGATGGCGGCAACCATCAGCGGCGTGATCTCGCCGCCCATGATCTGCCGCATCAGGTGCAGCATCTCGTCGTGGAAAATCTCGCGGTGTTCGATGGTGCGCTGCAGGGCTTCCTGTGGGGTGATCATTTTGCTTGCTCCAGAAAGTTCTTCAATAAACGGTGGCCATGTTCGCTGAGGATGGATTCGGGGTGGAACTGCACGCCCTCGACCTGAAAATCCTTGTGGCGCACACCCATGATTTCGCCGTCCTCGGTCCAAGCCGTCACTTCGAGGCAGGCGGGCAGCGAGGCGCGGTCGATGGCGAGCGAGTGGTAGCGCGTGGCCGTGAAGGGGTTGGGCAGGCCGCGGAAGACGCCGGTGTCGGCGTGATGCACCGGCGAAGTCTTGCCGTGCATGAGCTGGCGGGCATGGACGATTCTGCCGCCGAAGGCCGCGCCGATGCTCTGGTGGCCAAGGCAGACGCCGAGCAGCGGCACATTGCCGGCGAAAGCCTGGATCGCCGCCACCGAGATGCCGGCCTCGGCAGGGGAACAAGGTCCGGGCGAGACGACAAGGCGGTCGGGCTTGAGTGCGGCAATGCCCTCGACCGTGATCTCGTCGTTGCGGAAGACGCGCACGTCCTCGCCCAGTTCTCCGAAGTACTGCACGAGGTTGTAGGTGAAGGAGTCGTAGTTATCGATCATCAGCAGCATGGCCGTCCCCCTCAATCCAGGCGCGTGTCGAGGCCCGACTCGGCCATCTCGGCGGCGCGCAACTGGGCGCGAGCCTTGTTCTGCGTCTCCTGCCACTCGGAGGCCGGATCGGAGTCGGCGACGATGCCGGCACCGGCCTGGACGTGGATGCGGCCGTCTTTGATCACCGCGGTGCGAATGGCGATGGCGAGGTCCATGTCGCCGTGGAAGCCGAGGTAGCCCACCGCGCCGGCGTAGATGCCGCGCTTGACCGGCTCCAACTCGTCGATGATCTCCATCGCCCGCACCTTGGGCGCGCCCGACACCGTTCCGGCCGGGAAGGTGGCACGCAGCACCGCCAGCGCGTCGAGTTCGGGCTTGAGCCGGCCCTCGACGTTGGAGACGATGTGCATCACGTGCGAGTAGCGCTCGATGACGAACTGCTCCGTCACCTTCACGGTGCCGGCCTGCGCCACGCGGCCGACGTCGTTGCGGCCGAGGTCGAGCAGCATGAGGTGCTCGGCGCGTTCCTTCTCGTCGGCCAGGAGTTCGGCGGCGAGCGCCTCGTCCTCCTCGACTGTTTTGCCCCGCTTGCGCGTGCCGGCGATCGGCCGCAGGGTGACGCTTCCGTCCTCCAGCCGCACGAGGATCTCCGGCGAGGCGCCGACGACGTGGAAGTCCTCGAAGTCGAAGTAGAACATGTAGGGCGAGGGGTTCAGCGTGCGCAGCGCGCGGTAGAGCGCCAGCGGCGTCGCGGCATAGGGCTTCGACATGCGCTGCGAGAGCACCACCTGCATGATGTCGCCGTCGACGATGTACTGCTTGGCGCGCGCCACGGCCTGCTTGAAGGCCTCCTCGCCGAAGGAAGAGACGGCCGCCTGCGGCGAAGCCGGTTGTTCTGCCGGAATCACCGCCGGTTCGCGCAGGCGCGCCAGCAGTTCCTTCAGGCGCGCCTGGGCGCGCCTGAAGGCGCCGGGCACGCCGGGCTCGGCGTACACCACCAGGGTCAGCTTGCCGGAGAGGTTGTCGACGACGGCGATCTCCTCGGAGAGCAGCAGCAGGACGTCGGGCGTGCCGAGCTCGTCCGGTTTCTGTGCTCTCGCGAGCTTCGGCTCGATGTAGCGCACCGTGTCGTAGCCGAAGCAGCCGACGAGACCGCCGCAGAAACGCGGCAGGCCGGCGCGCGGCGCCAGCCTGAAGCGCGCCATGTATTCGCCGACGAAGGCGAGCGGGTCGCAGTCGTCGCGCCGCTCGGCGATGCGGTTGCCGGTCAGCACCATGACGTTGCGGCCATAGGCGGCGATGCGCGTCGGCGCGGACAGGCCGATGAAGGAATAGCGGCCGAAGCGCTCGCCGCCCTGCACGGATTCGAGCAGGTAGGTGTAGGCGCTATCGGCCAGCTTCAGGTAGATCGAGAGGGGTGTATCGAGGTCGGCGAAGGTTTCCAGGGTCACCGGAATGCGGTTATAGCCCTGGGCGGCCAACTGATTGAATTCGGCTTCGGTCATCATGACTCCACAACTTGAACTGCAGGAACAACGCAGGCGCAAACACAAAAGGCGCCCGCCGCTTGCGACGATCAGTCAGGCAAGCGACGCCAGGGCCAAGCCTCCCCGCCGACGGCGTATTTCCTCACGCGTTTCAAGTTCCTGTGGAGCACGATGCTTGCTGTTTCAGATTTCCGTATTCAGGCTCGGAATGCGGCTCGCCGCCTCCTCGAGGGTTGCCACTATAGCATCGGCGCCGAGATCGCGCACGTCCTCGCCCTCGCTGTAGCCGTAAGGCACGCAGAACACAGGGCAGCCGGCGGCGCGCGCGCCGGCAACGTCGTTGCGCGAATCACCGACCACCAGCGCCTCGGCGGGAACGATGCCGAAGCGCTCGCAAAGATGCAGGAAGGGCAGCGGGTGCGGCTTCTTTTCCGCCAGCGTGTCGCCGCTCACCGTCATGTCTAGCAGCGCTGCCAGACCGGTGGCGGCCAGCAGCTGCTCGGTGAAGGCGGCGGCCTTGTTGGTGACGCAGGCGGTCTTCAGCCCCGCCCCGCGCATCGCCCGCAGGCCTTCCAGAACGCCCGGATAGATGCGGGTCTTGCGGCCGTTTACGGCGGCGTAGTGGCGCTTGAACACCGCCAGGGCCTCGCGCACCTCGGGGGCGTCCGATTCGCCCGGGTAGCCAAGGCAGCGGCCGACGAGGTTGGGAATGCCCTTGCCGACGAAATCGCGGATGGTGCCAGCCGGCAAAGTCAGCCGCCCCAGCTCGGCAAGCATGGCGTTGGCCGCGTCGGCGAGGTCGGGTACGGTGTCGAGCAGGGTGCCGTCGAGGTCGATGAGGACAGCGCGAATGGGCATCAGACCTTGGCCAGCTCCGCGCGCAGGGCGGCGATGATGGAGTTGTAGCGATGGGGATCACCGTCCTTGCCGGCACCGAAGACGGCGGAACCGGCGACGAAGGTGTCGACGCCGGCCTCGGCCACCTCGCGGATATTGGCCGGGCCGACGCCGCCGTCGATTTCCAGGCTGACGTTCAGCTTGCGCGCGTCGATCATCTTGCGCACCTGTCGCGCCTTGTCGAGGACGTGGGGAATGAACTTCTGTCCGCCGAAGCCGGGGTTCACCGACATCAGCAGCACCATGTCGAGCTTGTCGAGCGTCCACTCCAGCACATCGAGCGGCGTTGCCGGGTTGAAGACCAGGCCCGGCTTGCAGCCCGCTTCGCGAATGAGGGCGATGGTGCGGTCGATATGCTCGGACGCCTCCGGGTGGAAGGTGATGAAGGTGGCGCCCGCCTTGGCGAAGTCGGGAATGATGCGATCCACCGGCTTGACCATCAGGTGCACGTCGATGGGCGCGGTGACGCCGTGCTTCCTCAACGCCTCGCAGACCAGCGGGCCGATGGTCAGGTTGGGCACGTAATGGTTGTCCATCACGTCGAAGTGCACGATGTCGGCGCCGGACTTGAGGACGTTGTCAACCTCCTCGCCCAGCTTGGCGAAGTTGGCGGACAGAATGCTCGGTGCGATGCGGTAGGTCATGGCGGCTCCCCTTTTGACCGAATGATTTTAAACGGATTCGAACCGCCCGCCGGCTAAAAGAAATTATGGCAGCCATAAGCCGGCCTCCCTGCCGCGACCCTATAATGGCCGCATGGCAGAAAGCAAGAAGTACGAGATCAGCGTCACGGCGGAAACGCAGTATCTGGCCGACCAGTCCGACCCGGAGGACGGACGCTACGTCTTCGCCTACAACATCACTATCCTCAACACCGGCAACATTGCCGCCCAACTGATTTCCCGCCACTGGCTCATCAACGATGCCGAATCCCACGTGCAGGAAGTGCGTGGCCTCGGCGTGGTCGGCCACCAGCCCCTGCTCAAGCCGGGTGAGCGCTTCGAATACACCAGCGGCTGCGTCCTCACCACGCCCGTCGGCACCATGCGCGGCAGCTACCAGATGGTGGCGGAAGACGGCACCCAGTTCGAGGCACCGATCGCCGAGTTCACCCTGGCGATGCCGCGCGTCCTGCATTAAGTTCACCGTGTCGCTGAAGCACAGCTACACCATCATCGCCCCCTTCTACGATGCCTTCCTCGACGCCGCCACGCGCGGTGCGCGGCGGAAAAGCCTGTCCCACCTCGCGGCGGAACCACCACGTGATGTCCTCGTGAATGGAATCGGTACCGGCCTGGATCTACCCCACCTGCCGCCGCAGCACCGCTACACCGGGCTCGATCTGACACGCGCCATGCTGAAGCAGGCGCTGCCACGGGCCGCAGCGCTGAATTTCTGCCCGGTACAGGGCGATGCCCAGCGGCTGCCTTTCGCGGACGACAGCTTCGACACCGTCGTGTTGCACCTGATTCTGGCCGTAGTGCCTGTTCCGGCGCGCTGCCTGCAAGAGTCAGCCCGCGTGACACGGCGCGGCGGAAGCCTCCTGGTCTTCGACAAGTTCCTCAAACCCGGTGAGCGGGCACGCTGGAAGCGTGCCTTGAATCCGCTCGCGCGGCGCATTGCGACCAGGCTGGACGTGGTGTTCGAGGAAATGCTTGCCCAAGCGCCGGCTCTCCTACTGCAGGGGGATGATCCGGCACTGGCAGGCGGATGGTTCAGGCTTATGCGCCTGAAAAAACTTTAAGTTTCAGTAGGGTCCGGCCAATTCCCGCAGGCGCGAATCATTCGGCCGCTCAGTAGCGGCGTGGCGCCAGTACTTGCGTGCCTCGTCGCGCAGTTCCTTTTGTTCGAGCCAGGCTGCATAGATGACCTGTTCGGAGAGCGTCGCTCCCACCCCGGGCCGCAGGTTTTCGGCATCCGCTCTCAATTCCAGGCTGGCCAACGTAAATTGAGCCGAGTTGCTGATGGATTGACCATTGGCCGCCTTGCCCGTGACCAGCCAGCGATAGCGGATACCGGATTTCAAGCGCACATTTCCGGGCAATACAAAGGATTCACCACCCACTTCGCGTTCTAGCAGACGCTTTCCCTTGTCGTCGAACAGTTCGAAGCGCACCAGCGTGCCGGCATGCACCCCCTTCCAGCGAAACTCGGGCCACTCATCCAGCGTCACCGTATCGGCCAGCGTAAGCAGGCGCAGCTTAGCCTGATCCTGCATGCTGCGCATCAGCACCGCCCCCTGATTGATATTGATCGGGCTGATGCGAATGGCCTTGCCTCCTCCGAAGCGCGTACTGCGCCGCTCGGGCTGCTCGCCGGAAAGCGCCACGGCCTGGGCGGCACGAATGTGCACCAGCGACGGCCCGCGGAAATCAAACTCCTCCCCGGTCTTGAGGAAGACCAGCACCATGCGCGCCCCCGCATCGAGCTTGATACGCTGGTCGGTAGTGATTTCGTCGAGAATCGATGCGGTTCGCTTTTCGGTAACGAGGGAAGCCTCGCCCACGAGATCGGTGATCATCGCAACCGCGGATGTGGCTGTCTTCGCCGGTTGCGCGTGAGCAGGCAGCGCACTCGCTACACATGCCAGCAAGACAGCAGCGGCACGAAGTGTCTTCAACATCTGGATCTCCCTTCCTGTCTAGGTCTTGGATTGCTAGCCGGAGGACCGCCCCGCCTGCGCCGGCCAGCCATAGACTACCACCGGGGTATGTCCCTTCACCGGCTTTGCCCCCAGATTAACGAATCCCTCGGAGGAATCAAGCGCCTGCACCACGAACCCCGAACACACCAGCGGATAGCCTACTTCCTTGGTCAGGCTCTCGATTCGGGAGGCCAAGTTCACAGTATCGCCGATGGCGGTGTATTCGTGTCGCGCCGTCGAACCGACATGACCGACCACGGCATCGCCCGTATGCAATCCGATGCCGATGCGGATCGGCTTCTGTCCCTCCAGCATCAGCGACTCGTTCAGGCGAGCGAGTCGATTAAGCATTTCCTGCGCGGCCGCGACAGCCGCCGCAGAGGGATTCGGGAGGGACTTGGGCGCGCCAAAAAACGCCATGATGCCGTCCCCGATAAACTTATCCACCGTGCCTTCATGCTTGTGGATGGCGCCAGTGACTTCCTCGAAATAGCGGTTGAGCAGAGTAATCACCGCTTCCGGCGAGAGTGTCTCGCTGCGGGTAGTGAAATCGCGAATATCCGCGAACAGCACGCACAGCCCGCGTCGATCGCCGCCGAGGCTACCGGAAAGACGCCCGCCAACGATTTCGTCCATGATCTGCGGACTGACGTAAGCGCCAAAGGCCCGACGCAGCCGCAGCCGCTCGAGTGCATTCGCCGCCTGATCCGCCAGGGACCGGCCGATCAGGGCCAAGGACGCTGTGGCGAGCAGGCCACTCACTGGAAGGAAGTATCCCAGGCGTTGCAGTACCGTGGCGCCTGCAAACACTGCGGAAACCAACCCGGCTGTGACGAGGAGCGCCTGCAAGGGCTTGAGCGGCCACAGCCAAAACAAGGCGGCCAGCAGTGCCAGAAACGACGCCAGAAATGCCGGCAAGGGTTGAATCAGGGTGCCGCCCAGGATCGAGCGCAAAACCTGGGCGTGCACCAGCACCCCCGGCACGCGTCGATTGCCCGGATCATTCCATTTGAAAAGTTCCACCGGCTGCAGCTGTCTGTCCTCGAAGAGCGTGACACTGCCAATCAGCACCGGCTTACCAGCAAAGCTGCGTGCCAGTCTGTCGCTGTCTCCGGCCTCGATCCAGTCGAGCACCTCATGGAAGGGATGGTAGTCGAATGCTTCGCCACGGCTGAAATCGATCAATCCCCGCTTGGGCTCCACCTTCATGAGACGGGCCATCTGTCCCGATAGCGTGGCGACGGCGTGCCCCTCGACATCCAGCGCCTCGTCGAACCAGCGCACCGAGCCGTCTGCATCAAGCCGCCAGAGCGCATAGCCGGCGCCTTCCTTTCCGGCAGCGGACAAAAATGGCGGGTAGATGGGGCGCGTTGCACCTGTCGGCCCTATGGTCAGCCCGAACACAAGGGGGACCTGCCGACGGGCGTCGATGATGCCGCCAAGCAACTGACGGTCATAACCCGGAACGATGGTATTGAAGGAACGATCGGGCAGGATGATATCGACGCCCACTACGGCCGGGCGGGCGTTGGCCACGCCCCGGAGCAGCTTGCCGAGATGAGGGTGCCAAAGGGCGAGGGGTTCCGGCATCCGGGCAACGGTGGCTTCGTCGATGCCGATCACGACCACTTCCGGCGCGCCTGCCGGAAAATAATTCCTCAATAAACGGAATTGCTGGTCGATGATTTTGAGATCGGCAAGGGCGAATAGCCCGGACATGGACTGTAGTACGGCAAACAGAGCGATTGCGCCCAGCCCATACCACTTCCACTTCGGCGGCATCGGATTGGCGTGCGCGGATTGGCCGTTGGGGGAAACGTCGTTTCCGGATTGTGTGAAGTGTGAATTATTCAGGAACACCTCCGGGAAACGTGAGCCATTGCACGCATCAACCGGTACGTTTTGTGGCATCATAAACCAGCATTCAGGATAGGGGTTCAAATCAGATGGCATTCCTCCGTTCAGCCTTGCTGGCCTTCTTTTGCATGGCCGCGGCATTGGCCGGCCTGACGCCGGCATTCGCCCAGCGGAACGCCCCCGAAAACCTGAAGCGCGTGGCGCTTGTCATCGGCAATGGCGCCTACCCGGCTACGCCGCTGAAGAACCCGGTGAATGACGCTCGCGCCATTTCCCGGGCGCTCAAGGATCTCGGCTTCGACGTCACTCACCGCGAGAACCTGACGCAGAAGGCCATGGCGGACGTCATCCGCCAATTCGGCGCCCGCCTGACGCCGGGCACGGCTGCCGTCTTCTATTATGCCGGCCATGGCATGCAGGTGCAGGGGCGCAATTTCCTCATCCCGGTGGACGCTGACGTGCAGGCAGAGGATGAAGTGCCCTACTCCACCATCGATGTCGGCCTGTTGCTGGGCAAGATGGAGCAGGCCAGAAGTCCGGCCAACATCGTCATCCTCGACGCCTGCCGCGACAACCCCTTCGCACGCCGCTTCCGTCCCGCCAATACGGGCCTCGCGCAGATGGATGCACCCATCGGCACCCTGCTGGCCTATGCCACCGCACCGGGCTCGGTTGCCCGCGATGGCGGCGGTGAAAACGGCGTCTATACCAAGCACCTGGTCGCCAACCTCAACACCGAAGGCCTCGCGGTGGAGCAGTTGTTCAAGCGCGTGCGCGTCGCTGTCGCCCAGGAAACGCGGGAAACCCAGGTTCCCTGGGAAAGCTCATCCTTGAAAGGGGAGTTCGTCTTCAAGGAAGCGCCTCGAAGCAAAGCCACCGCTTCACAGGACCAGATGATCGAGGAGGCCGTGCGTGCGGCAGCCGAGCGTGCGGCAGCCCTCACCGCCGAACGCATGGCACGCGAGCAGGCAAGCCGCCAGCCGGCACCGCAGCAGGACTCCCAAGTGGCACGCCAGGAAACGGAGCGCCTGGCGGCCGAGCGCGAGGCCTTGCGTCAGGAGCGCAGGAGCTTTGAGGCCGAGCGCGCAGCACAGCGCAGCGAAGCTGCCCGTGCCGATAACGGAAAGAAAGCGCCCCCGCCTGCGAAGGCGGCAGCAATCCGGCCACGGCCGGCGCCACAACCCGCCGCGGCGCCCCTGCGGGCCGGCGGCGCCAACCCCGAAGTGGGCGACAGCTGGACCTACCGCTATACCGACGGCTACACCAAATCCGGCACCTTCACTGTGCGGATCACCGGCATCTCCGGCGAGGAGATCACGGACGAGGCGCGCATGGGCAACAACCGCCATATCGGCATCTTCACCCCCGGCCTGGCACTTTCCGGCCGCAGCTTCGGTGACACCAACGTGCGCGAAATCTCGCCCTACCTGCAAAGCCTCGGGCCCAACGAGCCGACGGCCGAATGGCGCAGCGTGAACATCATCACCGGGGAACAGCCCTTCACGGCCCACCTCGCCGGCACCGAGAGGGTCACGGTACCGGCCGGCACCTTCGAAGCGCGAAAAATCGTCATCGAGGGGACACAAGTATTGCGCGCCGCCTATGGCAACCCCTCGCGCACCTATACCGTCACTGCCTGGTACGCGCCCGCCGCCAAGCGCTTCGTCAAGCTGACCTTCTTTGCACCTTCCGCCGCCTATCCGGCCGAACAGGACACGATCGAACTGGTGGAAACCAACTTTGCCATGAACATGGCCGCCGCACCCCAGCCGGTCCCTGCCGCCAAGCCGGCCGAGCCGCCGCGCACCGCATTCTTCGGCAGACCAGCAGCCGGGGGCAGCGGCGGGTCGCTGGACAAGGCCGGCCTGCCCAAGCCAGGCGACAACTGGACCTACCGCTATTCAGACGGTTACGGGAAAGCCGGCACCTTCACTGTGCGTGTCACCGGTGCCTCGGGCGAGGAAATTTCCGACGAGGCACGCATGGGCAACAACCGCCATGTCGGGAACTTCGCCCCCGGCGTGGCGCTGTCCGGCCGCAGCTTCGGTGGCACCACGGTGCGCGAGATCTCGCCCTACCTGCAGAGCCTCGGACCTAACGAGCCGACGGCCGAATGGCGCAACATCAGCATTCTGACCGGCGAACAGCCCTTCGCGGCCCACCTCGCCGGCAGCGAGACGGTCACGGTGCCGGCCGGTACCTTCGAGACGCGGAAACTCGTCATCCAAGGCACGCAAGTGATGCGCGCCGCCTACGGCAACCCCTCGCGCACCTTTACCGTCACCGTCTGGTACGCACCGGCCGTTAAGCGCTTCGTCAAGCTGACCTTTTATGCCCCCCACGCCGCTTATCCAGCCGAACAGGACACGGTAGAACTGGTGGAATTCAAGGTGGATTGATATCGACTTCGGGAGATCCTATGTCCATTCGCCCTGTACAGGATCTTGTTGCCGGGACTGCTGGCCCTGACGACGATTCAGGTTGCAACATATGGTTCGGAGCACGCGGAAATCGCCGGCAAGGCGAGCCTAAGCAAGTTCATGCACGCTGTCATCTTCTGCCCCTTCGCCGGCCACACCGAGTTGTGGAATATCGTCTGACCTGACCTGCATGCGAGGGGCCGCCATGCCGCCGTTCGTAGCCTTCGCAAACATACTGTGCGCCGCCTTCGCCCTGATGGCGGCGCTGCTGCTTTCGGGGCCGGCCGAGGCGGCAACGTTTTCCGGCAAGCGCATCGCCCTGGTAATCGGCAACGGGAAATATCCCACTGCGCCCCTGAAGAACCCGGTCAACGACGCACGCGCCATGGCGAAGAGCCTCAAGGAACTCGGCTTCGAGGTGACCTTGCGGGAAAATTCGAGCCAGCGCGACCTGGCTGCGGCGGTCCGACAGTTCGGCTCCTCCATCACCCCCGGCTCGACCGCCGTGTTCTACTTCGCCGGCCACGGCATGCAGGTGAAAGGCCGCAACTACCTGGTGCCGACCGACGCCGACATCCAACTCGAGGACGAAGTGCCCTACTCGACCATCGACGTCAGCCTGGTGCTGGACAAGATGGAAGTCGGCAAGAGCGCCGTCAACATCGTGATTCTCGACGCCTGCCGCAACAACCCCTTTGCGCGCCGCTTCCGCTCCTCCGGCACTGGCCTCGCCCAGATGGATGCCCCCATCGGCACTCTGATCGCCTTCGCAACTGCCCCAGGCTCGGTCGCCCAGGACGGCACGGGGGAGAATGGTATCTACACCAAGCATCTCTTGGAGAGCATCGCCATGCCCGGCCTGCCTGTCGAGCAGATGTTCAAGCGCGTGCGCGTCGGCGTGGCGAGGGACACCAACGAGGCGCAGGTCCCCTGGGAAAGTTCTTCCATGAAGGGCGATTTCGTCTTCCGCGAAGCCGCACCCCAGCAAACCGCCTCGCAGGACAAGTTGATCGAGGAGGCAGTGCGTGCAGCCGCCGAGCGCGCTGCCTCGCTCACCGCCGAGCGCATGGCGCGCGAGCAGGCGGAGCGCCAGCCCAGGAACGACCAGGCCAGAGCCGAGCAGGAGGCGCTCTTCGCCGAGCGAGAAAGGCTGCTGCGCGAGCGCGAGCGCCTAGCTGCGGAAAACGAGGCGCTCCGCCGCCAGGCTGCTCAGGCGCCTGCACCGGTTGCGCTCACTGCACCGACACCGGCTGTGCAATGGCCCGCAAACGCTCCGAAAACAGCTCCAGGCAACCGCCCCACCGTGGGCGACCGCTGGACCTACCGCTACTCGGACGGCTACGAAAAGAAGGGCACCTTTACGGTGAGAATAACCACCGCCACCGATTCCTCCATCACCGATGAAGTGGTCATCGGCCGATCAAGACTGAGTGCCAGCTTCGAACCCGGAATGGAATGGGCGTCCCGCAATCTGGACGGCTATTCCCTGCGAGAAATCTCACCCTACCTGCTGAGCCTCGGGCCCGCAGAGCCAACGGAGGCCTGGAGCAACATCTCCTTGGGCGGAAACGCTTTCACAGCCCGGCCGGCTGGAACGGAAAGCATCACGGTGCCCGCCGGCAGCTTCGAGGCACGCAAAATCGTGCTGAAGGGGGAGCAGGTATACCTTGGTTCGAGAACCCGCCCCCTGACAATTACGATCTGGTATTCCCCTTCCGTCAAGCGCTATGTCAAGATGAGCTTTCATTCGGAAGACAAGTGGGGCGGAGGCGGGGATCGCGACGAAATCGTGCTGATTGAAACCGGCTTTCCCGTGAGTGCGGGCATGTCATCCGCCGTGTCCGGGACAGCAGGTAAGTCTGCAACCGCGTTTGCCAGCTTGGCCCCCACAGGCGGGAGCACCGCTGCCGCTGGTTTTCCCAAGGTTGGCGACACATGGACCTACCGCTTCTCGGATATCTACGGCAAGTCGGAAACCTACACGGTGCAGGTCACCGCCGCATCCACCGGCGAGATCACGGATGAAGCACGCTTGGGCAAAGCGCGCCATGCTGCGTCCTTCGAGCCCGGACTGGAACTTGCCGACCGCAAGCTGGGGAATCTTGCTCTTCGCGAAGTCTCGCCCTATTTGCTGAGCCACGGGCCCTTGCGAGACAAGCCGGAATGGAAATCATTGAAGATTTTTGACAGCAGCCCGCCATTCACGGCCAAGCTCGCCGGCAAGGAAACGATCACTGTGCCGGCCGGCAGCTTCGAGGCAGAGAAATTGGTCATCGAGGGCAACCGATACCGATGGGCAAACAACCCGTCAGGCGGCTCCGATTCTTATAGTTTGACAGTCTGGTATGCCCCTATTGCCAAGCGGTACGTCAAGATCAGGATCCATGGTCGGAACGACAATGAAACCATCGAGCTTACGGGCATGAAGCTCGATTAAATCAGCTGCGGTAGTCCGCGTTGATTTTTACGTAGTCGTAGGAAAAATCGCAGGTCCACACCGTCGCCTGCGCGTCGCCGCGGGCGAGGTCGACGCGGACGGCGATTTCGGCCTGTTCCATGACCCGGGCACCATCCTCCTCGCGGTAGCTCGCCGCCCTGCCGCCGTTCTCCGACACCAGCACCTCGTCCAGCCAAAGCCTGACGCGGGTGACGTCAAGGTCACCGATCCCGGCATTGCCGATGGCGGCGAGAATGCGGCCAAGGTTGGGGTCGGAGGCGAAGAAGGCGGTCTTCACCAGCGGCGAGTGAGCGATGGCGTAACCGACCGCCTTGCACTCGGCGGAATCGCGCCCGCCGCGCACCTCGATGGTCATGAACTTGGTGGCGCCCTCGCCGTCGCGCACGATGGCCTGGGCCAGTTCCGCCGCCACGGCGGTGACGGCTTCCTTCAGCGCAGCGTAGTCGGACGAGGCCGCATCGGCGAGCGGCACGTTGCCGGCCTTGCCCGAGGCGATCAGCACGAAGGAATCGTTGGTCGAAGTGTCGCCGTCGACGGTGACGCAATTGAAGGAGGCGTCGGCCGCTTCGCGCACCAGTCGCTGCAGCAAGGCCGGTGCGACCGCCGCATCGGTGGCGACGAAGCCGAGCATGGTGGCCATGTTCGGGCGGATCATGCCGGCGCCCTTGGCGATGCCGGTGACGGTGACCGCCGTGCCGCCGAGACTGACTTTTCTCGACGCCGCCTTGGGCAGGGTGTCGGTGGTCATGATCGCCTCGGCGGCGGCAGCCCAATTGTCCTCGCGGAGATCGGCCGCGCTGGCGGGAAGCCCAGCCTCGATGCGCTCGACCGGCAGCGGCTCCATGATGACGCCGGTGGAAAATGGCAGCACCTGCGCCGGCGTGCAGCCGAGCAGCCGCGCCGCGGCCGCACAGGTGGCGCGCGCCGCCTGCAGGCCGGGCTCGCCAGTGCCGGCGTTGGCGATGCCGGTGTTGACAACGAGGGCGCGGATCATGTCGCCCTGCAGGTGCTCTCGGCAAACGAGCACCGGGGCGGCGCAGAAGCGGTTCTGCGTAAACACGCCAGCCACCGCGGCACCTTCGTCGAGGCGGATCAGCAGCAAGTCGCGGCGATTGGCCTTGCGGATGCCGGCCTGGGCGATGCCCAGCGCTACGCCGGCAATGGGAAGCAGTTCTGCGGAAACGGGCGGATTCAGATTGACGGGCATGGTCTCGTCGCGCCCAACGTCAGCTCAACTTGCCGTGGCAGTGCTTGTACTTCTTGCCCGAACCGCAGGGGCAGGGGTCGTTGCGGCCGACTTTCTGCACCTGCCGCACCGGCTGAGGCGGTTTTTCCGCTTCGGCCGCGGTGCCGAGGGCTTCGTCGTAGTCGGCGTGGTGGTACTGCACGTTCTCCACCGCAGGCTGCGGCTCGCTCTCTTCGATCTGGTCCTGGGAGCGGATCTCGACCGTCATGAGCAGCTTGGTAACTTCGTTGCGGATCGTCTGCAGCAGGCCCTCGAACAGCTCGAAGGCCTCACGCTTGTATTCCTGCTTCGGGTTCTTCTGTGCATAGCCGCGCAGGTGGATGCCCTGGCGCAGATGGTCTAGCGCCGCCAGATGCTCGCGCCAGTGCGTGTCCAGGCTCTGCAGCATCATGTTGCGCTCGAAGTGGTGGAAGGGCTCACCCCCCACCAGTTCAACCTTCTCGGCGTAGCGTCTGTCGGCTTCGTCAAGGATGCGGCGGACGATATCGTCATCCGAAAGATTCGGCTCCGCCTTGAGCCACTCGCCGATCGGCAGCTGCAACTGGTAGTCGGCGGACAGCGCCGCTTCCGCGCCGGCGATGTCCCACTGCTCCTCGACGCTGTCGGCGGGCACGTAGGTGCGGAAGGTGTCGTGCAGCACGCCCTGGCGCATGGCCGTGATGGTCTCGGAGATGTCGTCCGTCTCCAGCAGCTCGTTGCGTTGCTGATAGATCACCTTGCGCTGGTCGTTGGCGACGTCGTCGTACTCCAGGAGCTGCTTGCGGATGTCGAAGTTGCGCTGTTCGACTTTGCGCTGGGCCGATTCGAGCGAGCGCGTTACCAGCGGATGCTCGATGGCCTCGCCCTCCGGCATCTTCAGGCGCACCATGATGGCGTTGAGCCGCTCGCCGGCGAAGATGCGCAGCAGCGGGTCCTCCAGCGACAGGTAGAAGCGGCTGGAGCCGGGGTCGCCTTGGCGGCCGGCACGCCCCCGCAGCTGGTTGTCGATGCGTCGCGACTCATGCCGTTCGGAGCCGATGATGTGCAGGCCGCCGGCCTTCACCACCTGCTCGTGCAGCGCCTGCCATTCGCTTCTCAGCTGGGCACTGCGGGCTTCCCGCTCAGCCTCGGACAACGCCCCCTCGGCGAGAAGGGCGTCGACCTGCTTCTCGACGTTGCCGCCGAGCACGATGTCGGTGCCTCGGCCGGCCATGTTGGTGGCGATGGTGATCATGCCGGGCCGGCCGGCCTGGGCGACGATCAACGCCTCACGGGCGTGCTGCTTGGCGTTGAGCACCTGGTGCGGGAGCCCCTCCTTGGCCAGCATGCCGGCGAGCAGCTCGGAGTTCTCGATCGAAGTGGTGCCGACCAGCACCGGCTGGCCGCGCTGGTGGCAGTCGCGGATGTCGGCGATGATGGCGCGGTGTTTCTCCGGCGCGGTGCGATAGACCTGGTCCATTCGGTCGTCGCGGACCATCGGCTGGTTGGTCGGGATGACCACCGTCTCCAGATTGTAGATCTGATGGAATTCGTAGGCTTCCGTGTCGGCCGTGCCGGTCATGCCGGCGAGCTTGCCGTACATGCGGAAATAGTTCTGGAAGGTGATCGAGGCGAGCGTCTGGTTCTCGTTCTGGATCGCCACGCCCTCCTTTGCCTCGACGGCCTGGTGCAGACCGTCGGACCAGCGCCGGCCCGGCATCAGACGACCGGTAAACTCGTCGACGATGACGATTTCGCCGTTCTGGGATACGTAATGCTGGTCGCGGTGGAACAGGCTGTGGGCGCGCAATGCGGCATAAAGGTGGTGCATGAGCAGGATGTTGCCCGGCTCGTAAAGGCTGCTGCCCGCCGGCAGCATGCCCATGCGGGCGAGGATTTCCTCGGCATGCTCGTGGCCGGCTTCCGACAGCAGCACCGAGTGGGCCTTTTCGTCCACCCAGTAGTCCCCTTCGCCCTTTTCCTCCTTCTGCCGGGTGAGCAGCGGCGCCACCTGGTTCATGCGCACGTAGAGGTCGGTGTGATCCTCGGCCTGGCCGGAGATGATCAGCGGCGTGCGCGCCTCGTCGATGAGGATGGAGTCGACTTCGTCGACGATGGCGTAGTTGAGCTTTTTCTGCACCCGGTCCTTGACCGAGTAGACCATGTTGTCGCGAAGGTAGTCGAAGCCGAATTCGTTGTTGGTGCCGTAGGTGATGTCGGCGGCGTAGGCGGTCTGCTTCTCCTCGTGCGGCATCTGCGAGAGGTTGACGCCGACGCTCATGCCGAGGAAGCGGTAGAGCTTGCCCATCCATTCGGCGTCGCGCGAAGCCAGATAATCGTTCACCGTGACGACGTGCACCCCGGTGCCGGGCAGCGCATTCAGGTAGGCCGGCAGCGTGGCTACCAGTGTCTTGCCCTCGCCGGTGCGCATCTCGGCGATCTTGCCGTCGTGCAGCACCATGCCGCCGATCATCTGGACGTCGAAGTGACGCATGCCGAGGACGCGTTTGCCCGCTTCCCGGACCACGGCAAAGGCCTCCGGCAGCAGGTCGTCGAGTTTCGTGCCGGCAGCCAGCTTCTGGCGGAACTCGTCGGTCTTGCCGCGCAGCTGATCGTCGGAGAGCGCGCTGATGGCCGGTTCGAGTGCGTTGATGGCGCGCACGGCGTGCCCATACTGGCGGATCAGCCGGTCGTTGCGGCTGCCGAATATCTTCTTGAGGAGGCCGGGAATCATGCGGGAACGCGGGGGGCGTCTGGAAAAAAGACAAATTTTACCATGCCGCCTCCGGCCGGGCGGCTGGCCAGGACGGCACCACTACTTGCGACGAGCTGAGGCCAGCTTCTGCTGCTTCTGCTGTTGGGCGTTCTGCAGGAAGCGGTTGGGATTCTGCGCGGCGCCTTTGAAACGGACCTCGAAATGCAGGTGCGGGCCGGTGGAACGTCCGGTCGAACCCACTTCGGCAACCTTCTGGCCTCGCTTGACCAGGGCACCCTGCTTCACGAGCAGCCTGGAGGCATGGGCATAGCGGGTGATCAGGTCGTTGCCGTGGTCGATCTCGATCAGGTTGCCGTACTGGGGATGGCGCTCGGACGTCACTACGATGCCGGCGGCGGCGGCGACAATCGGCGTGCCCGTCTCGGCAATGAAGTCGATGCCTTCGTGCATGGCCTGTTCGCCGGTGAAGGGGTCGATGCGCCAGCCGAAGCCCGAAGCGTTCCATTGCGCTTCGACCGGCAAGGCCGTCGGCAACTGGTTTCTTTTCACCCGTTCGTCCATCAGTTCGGACTCGATCAGGCCGAGATAATCGGTCTTCGACTCCAGCTGCCTGGAGAGCTGGTCAAGCTGGCGCTGCAGGTCTTCCGCCGTCAGCGGCTTGGTCGGCGCGATCAAGGGGCCGCCTTGCCCGGACTTGTCGACCGGCTTGGAATCAAGCATTTTGATGCCGGAAAGCTGGCCCAGCCGCTCGCCGAGAGTATCCAGGCGCATCAGTTGGGCCTGCATCTGGCCGAGACGGACGGCCATCGCGTTCAGGTTTTCCCGCATGAAGTCCTGTGTCTTCTGGGTTTCCTGCTCGCGCACGCTCATCAACAGGCTCTGCAGGAAGGGCAAGCGCACCTCCGCCGCATGGCGCACGGTGACGTAGGAAAACAGCGAAGACACGGCCAGCACCGTCAGCACGAAGCCAACGACGGCCAGCACAAGGTGCTTGGCGGTAATCGTGATGGTTCTGGCAGTTGCCAGTCGGTCGGAGACGAGAATAATATGCACGCCGTCCCTCCAAAAAATCTCAAATGGCAGCGCGTTCTCTAGACGCTTACCTGAATTCCGCCGACGGTCTGGCGCGTCTGTCGGCGCACGCCGGGCGGCTGGTCAAACTGCAGCGCGTTTTCGAGGAAATCGCGCCTCCCTATCTGGCTACGTCATGCCGCGTAGCCAACTACAAACTGGGGAAGGTTGTTATCCACGCCGATTCCGGCGCAGTCGCCGCCAAGCTGAGGCAGATGATCCCGAGCCTTGTCGGCGAATTTTCTTTAGAGGGCTCAGAGGTTACCGAAATACAGGTCAAAGTGCAACCAAGCCATGCTGCACCGCAACATAACAAGCCCGTTCTGCCCAGTGTCGTCGGGGCATCGGCAAAATCGGATTTGCACCGTCTGGCTGAGCAGCTGCCGGAGGATTCGCCACTGAAAGCGGCACTGGAACGGCTGGTCAAACGCAGCCGCTGACGACTGGCTACAGAACAATCACCCGTTCGAGGAACATCAGCGCCAGAACGACCAGGGCAAAAAGCGCGGAATACTTCGCCACCTGCCAGGAAAGGCGCAGGTAGCGTCGGTCACGGGTAAACAGAAAGGCGACGATGCCGGCGCCGACGGTGATCGCCACCAGGACACCAACGATCCTCAGCAACAGCATAGGGGCTTAAGCGGGCTGCGTGAATAGCCGGGCAACCGACGCCGGGGCTTCCTCGATTCGCTCGAAGCTCACCATCTCCCAGGCCGCCTCGTCTGCCAACAGCGCGCGCAGCAGCTTGTTGTTGAGGGCGTGACCGGACTTATGCGCGGAGAAGGCGCCGAGCAGCGGGTGTCCGAGCAGGTAAAGGTCGCCCACCGCGTCCAAAACCTTGTGCTTGACGAACTCGTCGCCGTAACGCAGTCCGTCGGAGTTGAGCACGCGATACTCGTCCATCACGATGGCATTTTCCATGCTGCCGCCGAGCGCAAGGCCCTGCGCGCGCATGTGCTCGACATCCTGCATGAAGCCGAAGGTGCGGGCACGTGCCACTTCCCGCACGTAGGAATGCTCGGCGAAATCCACGGTCACGCTCGGCTTCGATTTGTCGAAGACCGGATGGCTGAAGACGATGGAAAAGGTCAGTCGGAAGCCGTCGTAGGGGGCAAGCTCGGCCCATTTGTCGCCGTCCTCGACACGAACTGACTTCTTCACCCGGATGAACTTCTTGGCGGCCTTCTGCTCCTCGATGCCGGCCGACTGGATGAGGAAGACGAAGGGCGCCGCGCTGCCGTCCATGATGGGGATCTCGGCGGCATCCACGTCCACCCAGGCGTTGTCGATGCCGAGGCCGGAGAGGGCCGACATGAGGTGCTCCACCGTGGCGACCTTGACGCCGTCACGCTCCAGGCAGGAGGCCAGGCGGGTGTCGCCGACGGCGAAGGGGTCGGCGCGCAACTCCACCGGCGGGTCGAGGTCGACGCGGCGGAAGACGATGCCGGTGTCGGGCGCCGCCGGACGCAGGGTCATGGTGACCTTGACCCCGGAATGGAGCCCGACGCCGGTGGCGCGGATCAGCGATTTCAGCGTGCGCTGCTGCAGCATGACGGTAACGCTATGACAAAGAGGCGAATTTTACCATAGCAGGGAGCGCCTGCCGCCACATTGCACACGCTCGCGCCGATCCAACGCATCAGTCCGCCTGCTTCCGGAGGAAAGCGGGAATGTCGAGTTTGTCCACCCCGCTGGCGGCCATCGCCTCGACGGTGGCGTGGCGGCGACCGCTGCGGATCACCGCCGGCACCTCCAGCTCGCCGTAGTTGATGGTCTCGATGATCGCCGCATTGTCGGTGCCGGTCTTCTGCGCCACCACCTCGATGCGCGGCCTGAACTGCTGGGCGGCAGCAGCCGCACCCAGGCCGGTCGCCACCACGGTGACGCGCAGGTTGTCCTCCATGGCATCGTCAAAGACGGTGCCGAAGATGATGTGGGCATCTTCTGCGGCATAGGCGCGGATGGTGTTCATCACCTCGCGCACTTCCTTCATGCCGAGGTTGCTGTTGGCGGAGATGTTCACCAGCACGCCGCGCGCACCGGACAGCTCGATGCCCTCGAGCAGCGGGCTGGCCACGGCCTGCTCGGCGGCAAGCCGGGCGCGGTCCATGCCGGAGGCCACCGCCGATCCCATCATGGCCTTGCCCATCTCGCCCATCACCGTGCGCACGTCCTCGAAATCGACGTTCACCAGGCCCGGCACGTTGATGATCTCGGCGATGCCGCCGACGGCGTTGCGCAGCACGTTGTCCGCCGTCTTGAAGGCGGCAATCATGCTGATGTCCTCGCCCAGCACCTCGGTCAGACGCTCGTTGAGGATGACGATGAGGGAATCCACATGGCGCGACAGTTCGGCCAGCCCCTCCTCGGCTACCTTCATGCGCTTGGCGTTCTCGAACTCGAAGGGCTTGGTCACCACCGCAACGGTGAGGATGCCCAGCTCGCGCGCCACCTCGGCGACGATCGGTGCCGCGCCGGTGCCGGTGCCGCCGCCCATGCCGGCCGTGATGAAGGCCATGTGGGCGCCGCGCAGGGCGTCGGCGATGCGCTCGCGCTCAACGTCGGCCAGGGCGCGGGCCTTCTCCGGCTTGCCGCCGGCGCCCAGGCCCGGGCCGAACTGCAGCTTCTGATGCGCATCGCTGCGGTTGAGCGCCTGGGCGTCGGTGTTGGCGCAGATGAACTCCACGCCCTGCACGCCTTCCCGGATCATGTGGTCGACGGCATTGCCGCCGGCGCCGCCGACGCCGACCACCTTGATGACCGTGCCGTTCGGTTCCTTGTCGATGATTTCAAACATGCTCGCCTCCTTGTAGTAACGACTGCAAAACGAAAAACAACCTCAAAAATTCTTCTCGAACCACGACTTCATGTTGCCCAGCACCTGCTTGAAGGTGCGCGTCTGGTGCGCCTGGATGCCGCGCTTCTTCTGCGCCATGCCCTCCAGCAGCAGGCCCATGGCGGTGGCGTAGCGCGGATGCTGCACCACCTCGGCCAGGCTGCCCGAATACTTCGGGATGCCCAGCCGCACCGGCATGTGGAAAATCTCCTCGCCCAGTTCGACCATGCCGAGCATCACCGAGCTGCCGCCGGTGAGGACGATGCCCGAGGAGAGCAGTTCCTGGTAGCCGCTGCGCCGCAGCTCGGACTGGATCAGTTCGTAGAGTTCGGTGACGCGCGGCTCGATGACGTCGGCCAGCGCCTGCCTTGAGAGGCGGCGCGGCCCGCGCTCGCCGATGCCGGGCACCTCGAACATTTCTTCCGGGTCGGCCAGCTGCTGCAGGGCGACGCCGTAATGGACCTTGATCTCCTCCGCTTCGGTCGTCGGTGTGCGCAGGGCGTGGGCGATGTCGTTGGTGATCTGGTCGCCGGCGACCGGGATCACCGCCGTGTGGCGGATGGCCCCCTGGGTAAACACGGCGATGTCGGTGGTGCCGCCGCCGATGTCGACCAGGCAGACGCCCAGTTCCTTCTCGTCCTCGGTCAGCACGGCATAGCTGGAGGCGAGCGGCTGCAGCACCAGGTCGATCACTTCGAGGCCGCAGCGGCGCACGCACTTGACGATGTTCTGCGCCGCCGACACGGCGCCGGTGACGATGTGCGTCTTCACCTCGAGTCGCACGCCGCTCATGCCGATCGGCTCGCGCACGCCGTCCTGGCCGTCGACGATGAACTCCTGTGTCAGGATGTGCAGGATCTGCTGGTCGGAGGGGATCGGCATGGCACGGGCCGTCTCGATGACGCGGTCGACGTCCATCGGCGAGACTTCCTTGTCCTTGATCGCCACCATGCCGTTCGAGTTGAAGCTCTTGATGTGGCTGCCGGCAATGCCGGTATAGACCTCCTTCACCTTGCAGTCGGCCATCAGTTCGACTTCCTGCACCACGCGCGAGATGGCATTCACCGTCGCCTCGATGTTGACCACCACGCCCTTCTTCAGGCCGCGCGATTCCTGGTGGCTGCCCAGGCCGAGAATTTCCAGTCGTCCCTCCGGCGTCAGCTCGGCCACGATGGCGACGATCTTCGAGGTGCCGATGTCGAGTCCGACGATCAGGTTCTTCACTTCCTTGCTCATCTCTTCCCTTCCCCTGCCCTCGCCACCCGCATCGCGAAGCCGTTCGGATAGCGCAAATCGATGACGTCGGCGCGCGCCTTGAGTCGCTCCGTCGCCTGGTGGTAAACCGCGGTGAAGCGCTGCACCCGCTCATTGACACGCGATTTCGCCTGGTCGCGCCCGAGATCCAGCAGCACGCCGTCGTCGAGCCGCAGCTGCCAGGCCTGGCGCGGGCTGAGGGCGAGGCTGTGCGGACGTCGTCCGATCGGCTCGAGCAGCGGGATCAGCTCCTGGTAGCGGTCGAGGATTTGCGGTGCCGTCCCCTCCGGGCCGACGAACAGCGGCAGCCTGGCGTTGCTGGCGGCGGCAAAGACTTCGCCCTCGCGATTGACCAGGCGGGCCTCGGCGCCGTCGGCCTGCTTCCAGCGCGCCACGGCGACATGTTCCTCGATGACCAGCTCGAGGTCGTCCGGCCAGCGCCGCCGCACCTCGGCCTTGCGCACCCAGGGCAGCTTCTCGAGGGCGGCGCGCACCGCATCGAGGTTCACGGTAAAGAAATTGCCGGCCACCGCATTGCGCGCGGCGTATTCCACCTGTGTCGGCGTCACTTCCTGCAGCGGTCCGGCAACGGTCACCGCACGCAGCGGGAAGAACGGCAGGCGCGCCACCGCCAGCGTGGCGGCATAGCCCAGCGCCAGCGCAGCGGCGAAGAACAGCAGGTCGGCGATCAGGTTCATCAGCTGCGGCCTGTCCCAGAATCCGGTGTTGTCATTCGTTTTTCTCTTTGCCTTAGCCAAGCGTTGCCTGCTCCAGGATCTTCACGCACAACGTCTCGAAATCGATGCCGACGGCGCGCGCCGCCATCGGCACCAGCGAATGTCCCGTCATGCCCGGCGAGGTGTTCATCTCCAGCAGCCAGGGCTTGCCGGCGGCATCCAGGATCAGGTCGGCGCGGCCCCAGCCGCGGCAGTCGAGCAGCTGCGCTGCTTCCATCACCAGGGCCTGGATCGTTTCCTCGGCCGATTCAGGCAGGCCGCTCGGGCAGAAATATTTCGTCTCGTCGCTGAAATACTTGTTCTGCCAGTCGTAGTTCCCGCCCGGCGCGACGATGCGCACCAGCGGCAGGGCCTGGTCACCGAGGAAGGCGGCCGTCAGCTCCTCGCCCGCGATGAACTGCTCGGCGATCACCAGCGGGTCGTGTTTCACGGCCGCTTCGTAGGCCGCACACAGGTCGGCCGCGCGCGTCACCTTGGTGGCGCCGACGCTGGAGCCCTCGCGCGCCGGCTTGACGAACAGCGGCAGGCCCAATTCGTCGGCCACGGCATGCCAGTCGGTGTCGGCCCTGAGGAGGTGCCAGGCCGGCGTCGGCAGCTGGCTGGCATGCCAGACCATCTTGGTGCGCCACTTGTCCATGGAAAGCGCCGAGGCCATCACGCCGCTGCCGGTGTAGGGAATGCCCATCAGTTCGAGTGCGCCCTGCACCGTACCGTCCTCGCCGCCGCGGCCGTGCAGGGCGATGAAGGCGCGCTGGAAGCCGGCCTCCCTCAGCGTCCACAGCTGCCGCTCGGCCGGATCGAAGGCGTGCGCGTCGACGCCGCGCTTCTGCAATGCCGCCAGCACGGCGCTTCCCGACATCAGCGAAATCTCGCGCTCGGCCGACGCGCCGCCCATCAATACCGCCACTTTTCCGAATTGCTTGCTCACGGCCTCTCTCCGACTATCCGCACTTCCCGCACCAGTTCGATGCCGAATCGCTCCTGCACGCCTGCCTGCACCTTCCCGATCAGCGCCTCGATGTCCGCCGCCGTGGCCCGGCGATCCGGATTCACGATGAAATTCGCATGCTTCTCCGACACCCTCGCCCCGCCGACCTGCAGCCCCTTCAGCCCGGCCGCCTCGATCAGTCGCGCCGCATGGTCGCCCGGCGGGTTGCGGAAGACCGAGCCGGCGTTCGGCTGCTGCAGCGGCTGGCTGGCGATGCGCTTCTCCAGCAGCGCGCGGATGCGCGCGCGCGAGGCCGCACCCTCGCCTGCAGGCAGGCGGAACCAGGCGGCGGCGAACACCTCGTCGCTCGCGGCGCGCAGGCCGACATGGCGGTAGCCGATCTCGAAATCCTCGGCGCGGCGCTCGCTCAGCCTGCCGTGCCGATCCAGCATCAGCACGCGATCGACGATGGCCCAGGTCTCGCCGCCGTAGCAGCCGGCGTTCATCGCCAGGGCGCCGCCCACTGTGCCGGGAATGCCGGCGAGGAACTCCGCGCCGGCGAGGTCGCGGTTGGCGGCAAAGCGCGCCACCTTCGGGCTGGCGACGCCGGCCTCGGCATAGACGAGGCCATCGGCAAAAGTCAGCCTCCCCAGCACGGCGTGCAGGAACACCACCGTGCCATTGAAGCCGCCATCGCGCACCAGCAGGTTGCTGCCGAGGCCGACGAACAGCAGCGGCTCGTCGATGCGGGTGGCGCGCAGGTAGGCGGCCAGATCGTCGAGGTCCGCCGGCAGGTAGGCGCGCGCCGCCGCGCCGCCGGCGCGCCAGGTGACGTGCCGCGCCATCGGCTCGTTGAACCGCAGTTCGCCGCGCAACCCGCTCTCCAGTCGCTTCAGTTCAGACATGTCCATGCGCCAGCTTTCCCGGCACGCCGCCGATCGATCCGGCGCCCATCGTCAGCACCACGTCGCCGTCGCGCGCCACGTTCAGTATCTGCTGCGGCATCTCGCCGATGTCCTCGACGAAGATCGGCTCCAGGGCGCCGGTGACGCGGATCGCCCGCACCAGCGAGCGGCCGTCGGCGGCGACGATCGGCGCCTCGCCGGCCGGGTACACCTCGGCCAGCAGCAACAGGTCGACGGTCGTGAGCACCTTGACGAAATCCTCGAAGCAGTCGCGCGTGCGCGTGTATCGGTGCGGCTGGAAGGCCAGCACCAGGCGCCGGCCCGGGAAGGCGCCGCGCGCGGCCGCCAGCGTCGCCGCCATCTCCGCCGGATGGTGGCCGTAGTCGTCGATCAGGGTGAAATGGCCGCCGGCCTTGAGCGGAATCTCGCCGTAACGCTGGAAGCGCCGGCCGACGCCCTTGAACTCCGCCAGCGCCTTGACGATGGCCGCGTCCGGCACGCCGACCTCGTCGGCCACGGCGATCGCGGCCAGGGCGTTCTGCACGTTGTGCACGCCGGGCAGGTTGAGCACGATGTCGAGCTTCGGCGCGGAACCCGGCCGCAGCACCGAGAACTTCATCTGCGCCCCCTCGTGGCGGATGTTCACCGCGCGGATGTGGGCCGTCTCGGCGAGGCCGTAGCGCACGATCGGCTTGGAGACGGCGGGCATGATCTCGCGCAGGTTGCGGTCGTCCTCGCAGAGGATGGCGGCGCCGTAGAACGGCAGGTGCTGCAGGAAGTCGACGAAGGCCTGCTTGAGCCGGCCGAAGTCGTGGCCGTAGGTCTCCATGTGGTCGGCGTCGATGTTGGTCACCACGGCGATCACCGGCGCGAGGTGCAGGAAGGAGGCGTCGGACTCGTCGGCCTCGGCGACGATGAACTCGCCCGAGCCGAGACGGGCGTGCGCGCCGGCGCTGTTCAGCCGCCCGCCGATGACGAAAGTCGGATCGAAGCCGCCTTCGGCGAGCACGCTCGCCACCAGGCTGGTGGTGGTGGTCTTGCCGTGGGTGCCGGCCACGGCGATGCCCTGCTTGAGGCGCATCAGTTCGGCCAGCATCAGTGCGCGCGGCACGACGGGGATCTGCCGCGTGCGCGCCAGCAGCACTTCCGGGTTGTCGTCCTTGACGGCGGTGGACACCACCACGGCGTCGGCCTCGGCGATGTTCTCGCCGCGGTGGCCGATATGCACCTGGGCGCCGAGGCCGGCCAGGCGCCGCGTCGCGGCGTTCTCGGCAAGGTCGGAACCGCTCACCTCGTAGCCGAGGTTCACCATCACCTCGGCGATGCCGCTCATGCCGGAACCGCCGATGCCGACGAAGTGGATGCGGCGCACTTTATGCTTCACTTGGCCGCCTCCATGCACACTTCCGCCACGGCCCGGGTCGCTTCGGGTTTGGCCTGCGCACGCGCCTTCTCGGCCATCGCCGCCAGCCGCTCGCGCGTCAGTTCGCGCAGCAGTCCGGCGAGTTTTTCCGGCGTGAGCTCCGGCTGCGGCAGCAGGATCGCCGCGCCGGCCTCGGCGAGGAAGCGCGCGTTGCCGGTCTGGTGGTCGTCCACGGCATGCGGGAAGGGCACCAGCACGCTGGCGACGCCGGCGGCGGACAGCTCGGCGACGGTGAGCGCGCCGGCGCGGCAGACCACCAAGTCGGCGGCGGCATAGCGCGCCGCCATGTCGTCGATGAAGCCGAGCAGTTCCGCCTCCACCCCGGCCACCGCGTAGGCGGCGCGCAGCGCGTCGATCTGCTTCGCGCCGGACTGGTGCGTCACGCGCGGCCGCTCGCCGGCGGGAATCAAAGTCAGTGCCCGCGGCACGGCGTCGTTGAGGGCCTGGGCGCCGAGGCTGCCGCCCACCACCAGCACGTTGAGCGGACCGCTGCGGGCGGCGTAGCGCTGCGCCGGCGCAGGCAGGCCGGCGATCTCGGCGCGTACCGGATTGCCGGTCCACTCGCCCTGCTTCAGCACATTCGGAAAGCCGCTGAGAACTCGGTCGGCAACGCCGGCCAGCACGCGGTTGGCCAAGCCGGCCACCGAATTCTGCTCATGCACCACCAGCGGCCGCCCGGTCAGCGCCGCCATCATGCCGCCGGGGAAGGTGACATAGCCGCCCATGCCGAGCACCACGTTCGGCTTGACGCGCGAGAGCTGGCGCAAAGCTTGCCAGAAGGCGCGCAGCAGGCTCACCGGCAGCAGCAGCTTGCGCAGCAGGCCCTTGCCGCGCAGCGCCTTGATGCGCACCCAGGCCATCTCGTAGCCGCGCGTCGGCACCAGCTTCGCTTCCATGCCCTCCGGATTGCCCATCCAGACGATGCGCCAGCCGCGCTCATGCAGGTAGTCCGCCACCGCAAGCCCGGGGAACACATGCCCGCCCGTGCCGCCGGCCATGACGAGAATCGTCTTCATGCCGGTTGCCCCCGCATCAAGGCTCGATTCTCATAGTCGACGCGCAGCAGGATGGCGAGCGCCACGCAATTCGCCAGAATGCCCGAGCCGCCGAAGCTCATCAGCGGCAGGGTCAGGCCCTTGGTTGGCAGCAGGCCCATGTTGACGCCCATGTTGATGAAGGCCTGCACGCCGATCCAGATGCCGATGCCCTGCGCCACCAGTCCGCCGTAGGCGCGCTCGAGCAGCAGGGCCTGGCGGCCGATGGCGAAGGCGCGCTGGACAAGGAGGCCGAACAGCACGATCACCGCCAGCACGCCGACGAGGCCCAACTCCTCGGCGATCACCGCCAGCAGGAAGTCGGTGTGCGCCTCCGGCAGGTAGAACAGCTTCTCGACGCTCGCTCCCAACCCGACGCCGAACCACTCGCCGCGGCCGAAGGCGATCAGCGCGTGCGAGAGCTGGTAGCCCTTGCCGTAGGCGTCCGACCACGGGTCCATGAAGCCGAAGATGCGCTCGCGCCGGTAGGGCGAGGTCCAGATCAGCGCGACGAAGGCCAGGGCCAGGAAGAGGAACAGCAGGGTGAACAGCCGCGCGTTGATGCCGCCGAGGAAGAGGATGCCCATGGCGATGCAGATGATGACGACGAAGGCGCCGAAATCCGGCTCGCGCAGCAGCAGGCCGCCGACCAGCGCCATGACCAGCGCCATCGGCACGAAGCCGCGGCGGAAGCTGCCCATGTCGGCGAGCTTGCGCACCGTGTAGTCGGCGGCATACAGTACGGCGAACAGCTTCATCAGCTCGGAGGGCTGCAGGTTGACCAGGCCGAGCGGCAGCCAGCGCCGCGCGCCGTTGACCTCGCGCCCGATGAACGGCACCAGCACCACCACCAGCAGTGCCACGCCGAGGAGGAACAGCCAGGGCGCGCCCTGCTGCCAGACGCGCAGCGGCACCTGGAACACCACCACCGCGGCGATCAGTCCGATGACCAGGAAGACGCTGTGGCGGATCAGGAAATAGGCCGGCTGGTGGCCGGTGAAGCGGCTGCCCTCGGCGGTGGCGATGGAGGCCGAGTACACCATCACCAGCCCGAACAGCAGCAGCGCCAGGGCCGGCCACAGCAGCATGGGATCCAGCTCCTGCGGCTGGGCCGGGCTGCCGGCGCGATACCGATGCAAGGTCTGGCTGGCGCTCACGACGCCTCCTTCTGCCGTGCCGCGGCCAGCTCGCGCACCGACAGGGCGAAAACTTCGGCGCGGTGCGCATAGTTGCGGAACATGTCGAAGCTGGCACAGGCCGGCGAGAGCAGCACGGCGTCGCCGGCGCGCGCGGCCACCGCCGCCTTGCGCACGGCCTGGTCCATGTCCTGGGCGTGGATGATGGGAATGCCGCAGCCGGCCACGGTGGCCTCGATTTTCATGGCATCGCGGCCGATCAGCACCAGAGTGCGGCCATGGGCGGCCAACGCCGGGCCCAGAGGCGAGAAATCCTGCCCCTTGCCGTCCCCGCCCGCGATCAGCACGATCTTGCGGCCCAGCCCTTCGAGCGCCGCAACGGTGGCACTGACGTTGGTCCCTTTGGAGTCGTCATACCAGGCGACGCCGTCGATCTCGGCGATGCGCTCGACGCGATGCGGCAGGCCCTGGAAGTCGCGCAGCGCCGGCAGCAGCGGCGCCAGCGGCAAGCCGACGGCGCAGCAGAGGGCCAGGGCGGCAAGCGCGTTGGCGGCATTGTGCAGGCCGCTCACGGCCAGCTCGTCGGCACGCAGCAGGCGCTCGCCCCCGTGCATCAGCCAGCCGTCGGACAGGCCGAAGTCGTCGGCGCCGGCAGGCGCATCCAGGCCGAAAGTCAGCCTGCGCGAGGCGGCGCGCGCCATGGCCATGACGCGGGCGTCCTCGCGGTTGAGCACCTGCACGCCGCCGCCGGCGAAGATGCGCGCCTTGGCGGCAGCGTAGTCGTCCAGGCCGGCGTAGCGGTCGAGATGGTCGTCGGAAACATTGAGCACCGCGGCCGCCTCGGCCGCCAGGCTCACCGTCGTCTCCAGCTGGAAGCTCGACAGCTCGAGCACCCAGACCTCCGGCAGCTTGCCGGCGTCGAGGCAGGTCATCAGGGCGGAGAGCGCTGCCGGACTGATGTTCCCGGCCACCGCCGTCACCTTGCCGGCGGCGCGGCAGAGCGCGCCGGCCAGCGCCGTCGTCGTGGTCTTGCCGTTGGTGCCGGTAATGGCGATCACCTTGCATTGCTCGCGTACGCCCAGCTCGCGCAGTGCACCGGCGAACAGCTCGATCTCGCCGAGAATCGGAATGCCTCGCCGGGCGGCCTCCGCCACCACCGGCTCATTGAGCGAGAGTCCGGGCGACAACCCGATCAGCTCGGCGCCGTCGATCAGCTCGTCGTTGAAGGAGCCGGTCAGCAGTGCCGCGCCGGGGGCGCTGCGCTTCAGCTCGGCGGCAAACGGCGGCTCCTTGCGCGAATCGGCCACGCGCACGCGGGCGCCCTGGCGAGCGAGCCATTGCGCCATGGCCAAGCCCGACTCGCCGAGCCCCAGCACCAGAACCGTTTTGCCTTGCCAGCTCATCTCAGTTTCAGCGTCGACAATCCGAACAGCACCAGCATGATCGTGATGATCCAGAACCGGACGACGACCTGGGTCTCCTTCCAGCCCTTCAATTCGTAGTGGTGGTGCAGCGGCGCCATGAGAAAGATGCGCTTGCCGCCGGTGGCCTTGAAGTAGGCGACCTGGATCATCACCGACAGCGTCTCGACGACGAACACGCCGCCCATGATGAACAGCACGATCTCCTGGCGCACCACCACCGCCACCGTGCCGAGCGCCGCGCCCAGCGCGAGTGCGCCGACGTCGCCCATGAACACCTCCGCCGGGTAGGCGTTGAACCAGAGGAAGCCGAGGCCGGCCCCGCACAGGGCGCCGAGGAACACCGCCAGCTCGCCGGCACCGGGGATGAAGGGCAGGCCGAGATATTTGGAGAAGCCGGCATGGCCGGCGACGTAGGCGAAGATGGCCAGCGCGCCGGCCACCATCACCGTCGGCATGATGGCCAGGCCGTCGAGGCCGTCGGTGAGGTTCACCGCGTTGCTGGTGCCGACGATGACGAAGTAGCTGAGGATGACGAAGCCGACGATGCCCAGCGGATAGGCCACCGTCTTGAAGAAGGGCACGATCAGCTCGGTCTGCGCCGGCAGCGTCGCCGTCGTGGCCAGGAAGATCGCCGCCGCCGCGCCGATCAGCGACTGCCAGAAGAATTTCGCCCGCGCCGACAGCCCCTTCGGGTTGCGATGCACCACCTTGCGCCAGTCGTCCACCCAGCCCACCGCGCCGAAGCCCAGGGTCACCAGCAGCACCACCCAGACGTAGCGGTTGGAGAGATCGCCCCACAGCAGCGTGGTGACGCCGATGGCGATGAGGATCAGCGCGCCGCCCATGGTCGGCGTGCCGGTCTTGGCAAGATGCGATTGCGGTCCGTCGTCGCGCACCGCCTGGCCGATCTTCTTCTCCGCCAGCCAGCGGATCACCGCCGGGCCGAACAGGAAGGAAATCACCAGCGCCGTCATCGCCGCCAGCACCATGCGCAGCGTGATGTAGCCGAAGACATTGAAGACGCGGAAGTCCTTCGACAGCCATTGCGCCAGCTCAAGCAGCATGCCGCCCTCCTTCCGCACCCGCATCGCTGGGGAAACCGGAGGGCACGGCAGGCGGGGTCAATGGATTATCCAAGCAGCCCCACCGGGTCGCAGCATCAATGCTGGCTCGTCCGCCCATTCCCGCTACCATGCCCTCCGCGTTCCCCATCAATGCGCTCCGTTTCCCGATTTGCCGTCGTCTGCGACGGCATCCGCCACGCGCTCCATGCGCATGAAGCGCGAGCCCTTCACCAGCACCACCGTGTCGGCGCCGAGCTGCGGCGCCAGCGCCTCCAGCAGCGCCTCGGCGTCGGCGAAATGCCGGCCGCCGGCGCCGAAGTTGCGCGACGCCAGCTCGCTGTGCTCGCCCAGGGCGAACAGCTGGTCCACGCCCTGGCTCTTGGCGTAGCCGCCGATCTCGTCGTGGAACTGCCCGGCCTGCCCGCCGATCTCGCCCATGTCGCCGAGCACGAGGATCTTGCGGCCCGGCGTGGAGGCCAGCACGTCGATGGCCGCACGCACCGAATCCGGGTTGGCGTTGTAGCTGTCGTCGATGAGCACCGCACCCGCGGCGGCCGGCCGCACCTGCAGTCGCCCCTTCACGCCGGCGAAGGAAGTCAGTCCCGCCGACACGGCGGCGAGCGAGGCGCCCGCCGCCAGCGCCGCCGCGGTGGCGGCAAGGGCGTTCCTCGCGTTGTGCAGGCCGGGCACGGCGAGCGCCACCTCGATGGCGCCCTGCGGCGTTTCGATCGACAGCAGGCTGCCGAGCGCCTTCGGCTCCGCGCGCCCGCGCACGTCGGCCGGCTGTTCCAGGCCGAACGTCAGCAGGCGGTGCCCGGCGCTCATTTCCCGCCAGAGGCCGGCGAAGGCATCGTCGGCATTGATCACCGCCGTGCCGCCGGAGCGCAGCCCGTCGAAAATCTCGCCCTTGGCGCGCGCCACCTCGGCGACGCCGCCCAGCCCGGCAAGATGCGCGCGCTGGGCGTTGTTCACCAGCGCCACGGTCGGCTGCGCCAGTCGCGTCAGGTAGGCGATCTCGCCCGGATGGTTCATGCCCATCTCGATCACCGCGGCGCGATGGCTGCCGTGCAGGCGCAGCAGCATCAGCGGCAGGCCGATGTCGTTGTTCAGGTTGCCCGTGGTCGCCAGCACGGCGAGTTCGGGATCGTAGCCTTCGCTCAGGGCGCGGGCGCGCAGGATCGCGGCGATCATCTCCTTGACCGTCGTCTTGCCGTTGCTGCCGGTGACGCCGATAAGGGGGATGTCGAAGCGGGCGCGCCACGAGGCGCCGAGATAGCCGAACGCCAGGCGCGTGTCGGCCACCGTCAGCAGCGGCAGTCCGGACGAACGGCCTGCCGCCCAGTCCCGATCGACCATCGCCGCCGCAGCGCCGCGCTCGGCGGCGGCCCCGACGAATTCGTGGCCGTCGAAATTTCCGCCCTTGAGGGCGATGAACAGTTCGCCGCTGGCGATCGTCCGGGTGTCGGTCGACACGCCCTCGAAGCGCGGATTGCCGTAGAGCGCCGTGCCGCCGGTGGCGAGGGCCGCTTCCATCAGGCTCATCATCGCGACGGGCCTCCACGGCTGGCGAGCGCGGCCACGGCACAGTCGACGTCGGAGAACGGCTGGCGCCGGCCGGCGATTTCCTGGTAGGCCTCATGGCCCTTGCCGGCGATCAGCACCACATCCCGGGCATCGGCCTGGGCCAGCGCGGCGCGGATCGCCTCGGCGCGGTCGGCAATCGTGCGTGCCCCCGGCGCCCCGCGGGCGATGTCGGCAAGAATGGCTTGCGGGTCCTCGTCGCGCGGGTTGTCGCTGGTGAGAATCACCGCATCGGCCCGGCGCGCCGCGACCTCGCCCATTTGCGGCCGCTTGCCCGGGTCGCGGTTGCCGCCGCAGCCGAAGACGCAGACGAGACGGCCGCCGCGCGCGGCAGCGGTTTCGCGCAGCGCCGCCAGGGCCTGGTCGAGCGCGTCCGGCGTATGCGCGTAATCGATCACCGCCAGCGGCTGGCCCTCGCCGCCGACGGCCTGCATGCGGCCGGGCGAAGAAGTCAGTCTCCGCAACACGGCGGCCGCCCGGTCGAGCGCCACGCCGGAAGCCAGCAGCGTGCCCAGCACGGCAAGCAGGTTGGCGACATTGAACTCGCCCACCACCGGAGCCTCGATGTCGGCGCGGCCCTGCGGCGTGACCGCGGTGAAGCGCAGCCCGCGCGGCGCCGCCGCGATGCCCTCGGCGGCGAGCAGGACATCGACGCCATTCGCGGTCTCCCCCCGCAGGGTATAACCCGTCACCGGCACGCCGCGGCCGGCAAGGTCGCGGGCGATCTTGCGGCCGAGCGCATCGTCGAGATTGAGCACGGCCGCCTTCAGTCCGGGCGTGGCGAACAGCTGCTCCTTCGCCGCGCCATAGGCTTCCATGCTGCCGTGGTATTCAAGGTGGTCGCGCGTGAGGTTGGTGAACACCGCGACGTCGAAATGCACGCCATTGACGCGCCCCTGGTGCAGGCCGATCGAGGAGACTTCCATCGCCGCCGCCTGTGCACCCTGCGCGAGGTAGCCGGCGAAGAGGCGGTGCAGGGTGAGGGCGTCAGGCGTGGTGTTGAGGCTTTCTTCCAAGTGCCCCGGGAAGCCGCAGCCGAGCGTGCCGATCACCGCGCAGCGGCGCCCGAGCTGCGCGAAGGCCTGGGCGATCCACTGGCTCACCGAGGTCTTGCCATTGGTGCCGGTGACGCCGACCGTCCACAGCTTCTCCGAGGGGCGGCCGTACACCAGGTGGGCGATCCAGCCGGAGAGCGCCTGCAGCTCGTCCGCCGCCACATTCGGCACGTCGATGGCGGGCGCCTCCACGCCCTGGCGCTCCCACAGCACCGCCGCGGCGCCGCGCGCCACCGCATCGGCGATGTAGCGGCGGCCATCGACGCGCGCGCCCGGGAAGGCGACGAACACCTCCCCCGGTGCCACCGCGCGGGAATCCGCGCAGAGGGCCGTCGCCGTCACGCCTTGCCTTTGCAGTTCATCGAGCACGCGTTGTGCTTCTCCCAGTTCACGTTTCACAGGCTCTCCGGCACCACCGCCGCATCCCGCGCCACCTGCACGGGCTTCAGCGGTGCGTCCGGCGCCACGCCGAGCGTGCGCAGGCTGCCGGCCATCACCTGGGCGAAGACCGGCGCCGCCACCTCGCCGCCGTAGTACTTGCCGGCGGAGGGCTCGTCGATCATCACCGCCACCAGCAGGCGCGGGTCCGACACCGGCGCGAAGCCGACGAAAGCCGCCACGTAGCGGTCGGCGTACTGGCCGGCCTCCAGCTTGTGCGCCGTGCCGGTCTTGCCGGCGACGCGGTAGCCCGCGATCTGCGCCTTGGGCGCGGTGCCGCCGGGCAGCACGGCCATCTCGAGCATGGCGCGGACCTCGCGCGCCGTCTGTGCCGAAAAAACGGATTTGCCCGCGATCGGCGGTGATTCCAGCCGGGTCAGAGACAACGGGATCAGGTCGCCGTCGCGGGCAAATACCAGGTAAGCGCGGGCCAGCTGCATCAGCGTCACCGAGATGCCGTGGCCGTATGACATGGTGGCCTGCTCGATCGGCCGCCAGGTCTTGAACGGGCGCAGGCGGCCGCCGACTTCGCCCGGAAAGCCGAGCCGCAGCGGCTGGCCGAAGCCGAGCGCGTCGAACATCTGCCACATTTCCTCCGGGGAGAACGCGCCGGCGATCTTCGCCGTGCCGACGTTGCTCGACTTCTGGATCACCTGCGCCACCGTCAGCAGGCCATGCGGATGGGCGTCATGGATGGTGGCGTTGCCGATGGTGAGGCGTCCCGGCGCCGTCTGGATCTGCGAGTCGAAGCGGAAGCGGCCCTTCTCCAGCGCCAGCGCGGCGGTGAAGGGCTTCATCGTCGAGCCCGGCTCGAACACATCGGTGAGGGCGCGATTGCGCAGCTGCGCCCCGGTCAGCTTGACGCGGTTGTTCGGGTTGTACGCCGGCAGGTTGGCCAGCGCCAGCACCTCGCCGGTCTTGGCGTCGAGCACGACGACGCCGCCGGCCTTGGCCTTGTGCTCGGCCAGCGCCTGCTTGAGGTGGGTGAAGGCGAGGTATTGCACCTTGGCGTCGAGGGCCAGCGTGATGTCCTTGCCGTCCTGCGGCGGCTTGATGCTCTCGACATCCTCGACGATGCGGCCGAGGCGGTCCTTGATGACGCGGCGGCTGCCCGGCTTGCCGGCGAGCTGGGCATCGAGGGCGAGCTCGATGCCTTCCTGCCCCTTGTCCTCGACGCCGGTGAAGCCGAGCATGTGCGAGGTCACCTCGGCCGCCGGATAGTAGCGGCGATACTCGCGCTGCAGATGGATGCCGGGCAGGTTGAGCGCGGCGACCTTCTCAGCCGTGTCGGGCGGGATCTGCCGCTTGATGAAGACGAAGTCCTTCTCCGCGGCAAGACGGCGGTTGAGTTCGCGCACGTCCATCTCCAGCAGGCCCGCCAGTTCGCGCGCCTGCGCCGGCGCCAGCCGGGCGTCCTCGGGAATCGCCCAGACCGACTTCACCGGCGTGGACACAGCCAGCATGTCGCCGCTGCGGTCGGCGATGCGGCCGCGCGTGGCCGACAGTTCGATCACGCGGGCATAGCGCGACTCGCCCTTCTGCTGCAGGAAGTCGTTGCGCACCACCTGCAGGTACACCGAGCGTGCCGCCAGGGTGCCGAAGGCCAGCAGGATCAGCGCGGCAACGAAGCGTGCGCGCCAGGCCGGCAGCAGTTGCGACAGCAATGGGCTGTTGGCGAACTTCACCGCGGCACCTCCACCGCCAGCACCTGCCCCGCCGCCGGCGGCTTCATGTGCAGCCGCTCGCGGGCGAATTTCTCGACCCGCGAATGCGACGCCCAGGTGCTCTGCTCCAACTGCAGCTGGCCCCACTCGACTTCCAGCTGGCGCATGCGCTCCTGCTCGCGCTCCAGGTCGGTGAACAATTTTCTCGCCTTGTGCTGCGAGGCCACCCCCCCCAGCGCGCTGGCCAGGACAATCGCGATGAGGGCGAGGTTCAGCCGGAGCACGGCGTCAGGTCCTTTCCGCCACGCGCATCACGGCGCTGCGGGCACGCGGATTGGCGCCGACTTCCGCCAGAGAAGGGGTAACCGGCTTGCCGACCAGCTTCAGCCGCGGCGGCGGCAGGTCGGCGGCGCGCACCGGCAGGCGCGAAGGCAGCTGCGGCGGACGCGATTCGTCGCGCAGGAAGCGCTTGACGATGCGGTCTTCGAGGGAGTGGAAGCTGATCACGGCAAGGCGGCCGCCGGACTTGAGTGCTGCAACGGCCTGGGGCAGGACTAGCGACAATTCCTCAAGCTCCTGATTGACGTGAATCCGTATAGCCTGAAAGCTGCGCGTCGCCGGATGCTGGCCTTGCTCGCGCGTGCGGACGGCCGATGCCACGATCTCGGCAAGTTGTCGTGTGGTTGCGATAGCCCCCCCTGCCCGAGCAGCAACAATCGCCTTTGCAACCGCATTAGCAAACCGTTCTTCGCCATAATTTTTTATCACCTCCGCGAGTTGCTGCTGGCTCGCCTGCGCCAGCCATTCCGCCGCCGTCTGGCCGCGGGTCGTATCCATGCGCATGTCGAGCGGCGCTTCCTGCCGGAAACTGAAGCCGCGCTCCGCCTCGTCCAGCTGCGGGGAGGACACGCCCAGATCCAGCAATATCCCATCCACCTGCTCAACACCTTCCGCCTTCAGCACTTCGCGCAAGCGGCCGAAGGCGGCATGGATCACTTTCAGGCGCGTATCGGCAATCTCCCTGCCCGCCGCGACCGCCGCCGGATCCCGATCCAGCGCGATCAGCCGCCCCTGCTCGTTCAGCTGCCCGAGGATCAGCCGGCTGTGACCGCCGCGGCCGAAGGTCGCATCCACGTATACCCCGCCCGGCTTCACCGCCAGGGCGTCGACCGCCTCCTCCAGCAGCACCGTCTTGTGCTGCGCATTCAATTCGCCATCCCCCGGCCCCCCTTCCCGCGGAAGGGGGTGACGGTGGTTCGCGGGCCATGCCCGCTCCGTGCTGTTGGCTGCGCCGCCCTTGGGGCGGCCCGGCGGGCGGCGGCGCTCACAGCGTGAGCGTCTCCAGTCCCGGCGGCAGCAGCTTGTCGCCGAGGGCAAAAATCGCTTCCTGCTGCTGCTTCCAGCCGGCATCCGACCAGAGCTCGAAATGGTTGCCCTGGCCGACCAGCCAGACCTCCTTCTCAAGGCCGGCGTACTGGCGCAACTCCGGTGCGATCAGCACGCGGCCGGCCGCATCCATCGTCTCTTCGCGGGCGAAGCCGATGAGCAGGCGTTTCAACAGGGCGGATTGCTGTTCGAGGCTGGGGGCCTGGAGCACTTTGTCGCGGATGGGCTCCCAGGCCGGCAGGGGATAGATCAGGAGGCAGCGGTGGGGATGCGCAGTGAGCACTAACGTGCCATCGGCAGCGGCAGACAGCCCCTCGCGATGCCGCGACGGCACCGCCAGGCGTCCCTTCGCGTCAAGATACAGCGCCGCAGCCCCCTGGTACATCCGACCCCCTCCTTTGGCAGGAAACCCTAAATCCAGATTTCCCACTTTTTTCCACTATTTCCCACTTTAGTTGAACTCTAATGCAGGGTCAAGCGGAAAATTGCGAATTTTTCTAGGCGCAACAAAGACTTAAAGGGTCGACTTGAGATAAAATCTTGAAAAATTAATCCTTAAAAAACAATATGGATAGAAAGCGAAGTGAAAGTTGAGTGTCAAGAGCGGCAGTCTTGTGCCGTCATATGAAGCGGGAGTTGGAAGTCCGCCGATAAGCCGGGTTCTGTAAGACAGCCGAAGCTGTCCGGCAACCATTCCTCTGGGCGACGCGTTGCCGCGGCGCTCTAGCAGCCTACCCGGAAGCGACGCGAGCAGCGTCATGGCTTCCCTATTTGGCCTTGCCCCGGATGGGGTTTAGCGTGCCAGCCGTGTTGCCACGGACTGCGGTGGGCTCTTACCCCGCCATTTCACCCTTGCCTGATCCCCTTGGGGGGGCCATCGGCGGTGTGTTTTCTGTGCCACTTTCCGTCGCCTTGGGTCTTTCGACTTGCTGCGCCCGGCCGTTAGCCGGCATCCTGCTCTATGGGGCCCGGACTTTCCTCCATGCGCACAAGGCGCACAGCGGCTGCCTGGCGGACTTCCATGTTCATTATATCGCGGCTACACCGTTTATTTTCAATGCCTTACAATTTATTTTCAGGCTCGCCTTGATCTGCCAACGGGGCCGTCCGAAAATAAGGGGGGAACGGAATAAGGCTTTCTTAGCAGGGGCCATCTCAAACCTCCGCTTCCATTGCAGGCCCCGCTTCGGCGGGGCCTCTTTTTCTTGGGCGGAACTGGCGCACGTCGTCGTAGTAGGACGGCGCCTCGCTCTCGACCACCACGCCGGGAATGCCGAGCAGCGGCAGCGGCTGAAACGCGCGCGGCTGCGCATACGAGTCGGGCCGCAAAAAAATTTCGGCGAGACGCGCATCGACATCGGCGACCTGCTGTTCGACCGGTCGCGCCAGCCACGCCGCGCCCGCTTCGAGAAAAACCGCCTTCGCCGTCAGCCCGACAAAGGGCGCGCGCAACTGGTCCCAGGTAGCGTGGCCGAAAACGAAGAAACGCATGTCGCGCACCAGTTGCGCACGATGCCTCCAGAACAGTTCCTTCCATTCATGTGCGCGGATCAGGTCGACCAGCGCCGGCGAGGCTGACGCGACGACGATGCCGCACTCGTCGAACTGCGTGACGGCATCGCGCATCGCGCCGCGTGCGCCGCTGCCGGCCGCACGCTGCGCCTGGAGGGCGGCATGGTGACGGCCGTTGAGGACGTGCTTGGTGCGCGGATAGGCCATCCAGGCCAACGCGTTGAAGAAGTCGTGCCAATTGCCCGGCCGCGTCTCGACTTCGCCTTTCGCGTAGACGCGCTCTTCATAGCCGCCTGAATTCCCTGCCGGCAGGACAAAGCGCACGGGTGCGCCGCTGGCCGCCCGCGGCGGCTTCGCGAGCATTTCCAGCAAGTCATTCAGCGCATCGACGCCGGGAGGCGTCTCGCCGCCGAAGAAGCGCAGCCGGTCCGCAATGGACTCGAAAAGGGGGCGCGCCGCCAGCGCCACGAGATCGGTGATAGGGGCCATAATCCGTCCAATCATTTTACGCGCCCCGCCATGGCCTACGAGAAACGCTCCCGCACGCTGACCGAGGATGTGAGACCGCGCGAGGCCTGGGCCTGGGCGATGTACGACTTCGCCAACTCGGGCTACACGACGGTGGTGATCACCGCCGTTTTCAACGCCTACTTCGTCGCCGTCGTCGCGCAGCGCGCGCCGTGGGCCACGCTGGCGTGGACGGCGACGCTGGCCGTCTCCTACGCCCTGATCGTGCTGACCGCGCCGCTGATCGGCGCCTGGGCCGATGCGCGCGCCGCCAAGAAGCGCCTGCTCGCGATCACCACCGTCGGCTGCGTGATCTTCACCGCCGCGCTCTACTTCACCGGCCCCGGCACGCTCGCCGTCGCCGTGGCCTGCGTCATCGCCTCCAACTATTTCTTCGGCACCGGCGAGAACCTGATCGCCGCCTTCCTGCCGGAACTGGCGAAGAGCCGCGCCATGGGCCGCGTCTCCGGCTGGGGCTGGAGCCTGGGCTACCTCGGCGGGCTGCTCTCGCTGGGGCTCTGCCTGGCCTGGCTCTCGCAGGCCAAGGCGGCCGGCCGCGAGACGGCGCAGGCGGTGCCGGAGACCCTGCTCATCACCGCCGCGCTGTTCGCCGTGGCAAGCCTGCCGACCTTCCTCTTCCTGCGCGAGCGCGCCGTGCCGCAGGCGGCGGTCGACGGCATCGTGCACACCGCCTGGTCGCGCCTGGCGGCGACGCTGCACCACGCGCGGCGCTTCCGCGACCTGTCGCGCTTTCTCGTCTGCACCCTCTTCTACCAGGCCGGCATCGCCGCGGTGATCACGCTCGCCGCGATCTACGCCCAGGAGGCGATGAAATTCTCGACGCAGGACACGCTGGTGCTGATCCTGGTGGTGAACCTGACGGCGGCTTTCGGCGCCTTCGGCTTCGGCTACCTGCAGGACCGCATCGGCCACGTGCGCGCCATCGCGCTGACCTTGTGCGGCTGGATCCTGATGATCGTGCTGGCCTGGCTGGCCGAGGGCAGGATGCTGTTCTGGGTGGCCGCCAACATCGCCGGCCTGTGCATGGGCGCCTCGCAATCGGCCGGGCGCGCCATGGTCGGCTACCTGGCGCCGCCGTCGCGGCTGGCGGAATTCTTCGGCCTGTGGGGGCTGGCCGTGAAGCTGGCCTCGATCTTCGGCCCGCTGACCTACGGCCTCGCCAACTGGCTTTCCGGCGGCGACCACCGCCGGGCCATCCTCATCACCGGCGCCTACTTCATCGCCGGCCTGGCGCTGCTCTCGGGAATCGACGTCCGGCGCGGGCGGCGCTCGGCGTTGCGCTCGGAACGCGAGGAACGCGCTACTGCGACGCGGCCGGCGGCGGCGTAACGGCGGCAGGCGCGGCGCTGAACTTCAGCCGCTGGCCTTGCATGCGGAAAGTGCCCAGCAGCGCGCCCGGTTTCTGCGGCGCCGCCTTGAAGGCCTGCAACTCGCAGTTGGCGAGGCCGAGCGCGTAGTGGCGGCGGCCCTGCCTGAGAATCAGGATCGGCTCGGCGAATTCGCCTGCCTCGGGACGGAACACCTCGAGCGCGATCTCGGCGGGCATGGCCGCATCGAGCCGGCTGCGGCGCTGGCAGTCCGGCAGGCGCGACATCACCAGTTCCAGATCCACTCTCTGGTTCCAGAACCAGGGCTGCTTCGCCTGCAGCGTCAGGCTGTGGTCCTTGCCATCCAGGGACAGGGTGGCACTTTCATTCATGCAGCCGGCCAGCAGCAGCGCAGCGGGCAGCGCCAGGATCAGCGGCTTCATGCCCGCACGCGCCAGTTCAGGGTTTCGCCGGCACGCAGCGGCACCAGCGTGTCGTCGCCGAAGGGCAGGCTGTCCGGCACGCGCCAAGCCTCCTGCTCCAGCGTGACCGTCCCCGCGTTGCGCGGCAGGCCGTAGTAGTCGGCGCCGTGGAAGCTGGCGAAGGCTTCCAGCCGGTCGAGCGCGCCGGCCGCCGCGAAGGCCTCGGCATACAGCTCGAGGGCGTGGAGCGCCGTGTAGCAGCCAGCGCAGCCGCAGGCGGCCTCCTTGGTGTTGCGCGCGTGCGGCGCCGAATCGGTGCCGAGAAAGAATTTCGGATTGCCCGAGACGGCGGCCTTCACCAGCGCACGGCGATGCGTCTCGCGCTTGAGCACCGGCAGGCAGTAGTGGTGCGGCCGCACGCCGCCGGCCAGCAGCGCGTTGCGGTTCATCAGCAGGTGGTGGGCGGTGAGGGTGCCGGCCACGTTGGAACCCATCGCCTCGACGAACTGCACGCCCTCCAGCGTGGTGATGTGCTCGAGCACCAGGCGCAGTCTCGGGAAGCGCTGCAACAGCGGCGCCAGCACCCGCTCGATGAAGACGCGCTCGCGATCGAAGATGTCGACCTCGGCGTCCGTCACCTCGCCGTGCACCAGCAGCGGCAGACCCAGCTCCTCCATGCGCCCCAGCGCGCCGAAGCATCTGCCGATGTCGGTGACGCCGGAATCCGAGTTGGTGGTGGCGCCCGCCGGGTAGTACTTGACGGCATGCACGACGCCGGAGGCCTTGGCGCGGTCGATCTCCTGCGCCGGCGTGTTGTCCGTCAGGTACAGCGTCATCAGCGGTGCAAAAGTCAGTCCCGGCGGCACGGCGGCGAGGATGCGGCTGCGGTAGGCGGCGGCCTGCGCGGCGGTGGTCACCGGCGGCTTCAGGTTCGGCATGACGATGGCGCGTGCGAACTGCCGCGCCGTGTGCGGCACCACGGTCGCCAGCGCGGCGCCGTCGCGCAGGTGGAGATGCCAGTCGTCGGGGCGGGTGAGGGTCAGGGTTTGCATGGGGTCGGATTATACGCAGCTAGCCGGCGTGCTTTTTCTCCAGGGCCAAGTCGTAGAGCGCATTCCTCGACGCGCCGCTGATCTCGGCCGCCAGCTTCACCGCCTGCTTGAGCGGCAGCTCCGCCAGCAGCAGGTCGAGCATCCGTTCCGCCTCTGCCGGCACGCCCTCCGCCGGCGGCGGCGCCGAGACGGCCAGCACGAACTCGCCGCGGCGGCGATCCGCGTCCGCCGCCAGCCAAGCCGGCGCCTCCGCCAGCGGCAGGCTGGCGATGGACTCGAACAGCTTGGTCAGCTCGCGCGCGATGACCAGGGTGCGCTGCGGCTCCAGCACCGCGGCGAGGTCGGCTACGGTCTCCTCGATGCGGTGCGGCGCCTCGTAGAAGACCAGGGCGCAGGGCAGCGGCTTCAGTTCGGCGAGGGCCCTGCGGCGGGCCGCCTCCTTCGCCGGCAGGAAGCCGTAGAAGAGGAAGTGCGGATCGGTGAGGCCGGAGGCGGAGAGCGCGGCGATCGCGGCGTTCGGTCCCGGCACCGGAATTACCTCATGACCGGCCGCGCGCACCGCCGCCACGGCGCGCGCGCCAGGATCCGAGACGGCCGGCGTGCCGGCGTCCGACACAAGGGCGACGGCACGGCCGTCGCGCAGCAGCCGGAGCAACCGCTCCGCGGACGCTGCCTCGTTGTGCTCGTGCAGGGAGAAAGTCTCGGCGCGGATGCCGAAGTGGTCGAGCAGCCGGCGCGTGTGGCGCGTGTCCTCGCAGGCGATGGCATCGGCCCCGCGCAGCACCTCGAGCGCGCGCGCGCCGATGTCGCCGAGGTTTCCCAGCGGCGTGGCCACCACATATAATGCCGGTGTCTTGAGCCCGGCGCCCGTGTCCCGATGCCGCATCGCAATGCCATGATTGGTTTGACTGCCCGCATTGTCGGGCGGCCCGCTCCGGGGCGCAAGCCATGAACGCGCGCGGCAGCGAAGCCGAGGCGCAGGCGGCGGACTACCTGATTCGGCAGGGCCTGAAGATCCTGGCGCGCAACTACCGCTGCCGCGGCGGCGAGATCGACCTGGTCTGCCGCGACGGCGCCACCCTGGTCTTCGTCGAGGTGCGCCTGCGCACGCACCGCGGCTATGGCGGCGCCGCGGCGAGCATCACCCCCGCCAAGCAACGGCGCATCGCGCTGGCCGCCAACCACTACCTCGCCGGCAAGCCCCTGCCCGCCTGCCGCTTCGATGCAGTGCTGCTCGACGGCACGCGCATCGACTGGATCCGCAATGCCTTCGATGCGGCGTAGCCTGCTGGCGCTGGGCTGCGTCGCCTGCCTTGCCCTGCCGGCGCGGGCGGAGTCGATCAAGGTAATGGTGCAAAGCTCGCCGCTGGCCGGCTTCCAGTTCTACGCCGGACGCGAACTGTGGGACGAGATGAAGGTTGGCGATGCGCTCGTGCTGGTGCGCGAGCCTCAGAATCTGCACGATCCGCACGCGATCCGCGTCGAATGGCGTGGCCGCAAGCTGGGCTACCTGCCGCGCGCGGAGAACCGCGCCGTCTCGGCGGAAATGGATCGCGGCGGCAAGGTGGAAGCGCGCATCGCGCGGCTGAATCGGCATCTCGATCCGTGGAAGCGCATCCAGGTCGAGGTGTTCGTCGTGCTATAGCGACAGCGGGAAGGGGAACCTCGGCGCCATGCTAGAATCAGACGCTCAATCGCCATGAACCTGCTCGCCCGCATCTCCCGCCAGTTCGAGGACAGCGCCCAGACCAAGCTGGCCGCCATGGAGGCCCTCGCCGCACCGATCGCGCAGGCGGTCGAGGCGATGGTGGCGAGCCTGCTCGCCGGCGGCAAGATCATGGCCTGCGGCAACGGCGGCTCGGCGGCCGATTCGCAGCACTTCGCCGCCGAACTGCTCAATCGTTTCGAGAAGGAGCGCCCGCCGCTCGCCGCCGTGGCGCTGACCACCGACACCTCGACGCTGACTTCCATCGCCAACGACTATTCGTACGACCAGGTTTTCGCCAAGCAGGTGCGCGCCCTGGGTCAGCCCGCCGACGTGCTGCTGGCGATCTCGACCAGCGGCAACTCGCCGAACGTCGTCGAGGCGATCCATGCCGCCCACGAGCGCGAGGTGCGCGTGGTGGCCCTGACCGGGAAGAGTGGCGGCGCCATCGGCCCGCTGCTGAACGACACGGACGTGCACATCTGCGTGCCGTCCGACCGCACAGCGCGCATCCAGGAGGTGCACCTGCTCGCCCTGCATTGCCTGTGCGACGGAATCGACTGCATGTTGCTAGGAGAGGACGCATGAAGAAGCTGCTGCTTGCCACCACATTGATTTCACTTTCGCTGCCGGCCCTGCAGGGCTGCGTGCCGGCGGTCGCCACCGGCGTCGGCGCCGGCGCCCTGATGATCGTCGACCGGCGTGCCGGAGAAACCTATCTCGCCGACGAGGCCATCGAGATCCGCTCGCTCAACCGCATCAACGAGAAGTTCGGCGACAAGGTGCACGTCAACGTCACCAGCTACAACATGAAGGTGCTGCTCACCGGCGAGGTGCCGGATGCCGGCATCAAGGACGAGCTCGAAAAGGCCGTCGCCGGCATCGTCAACGTCAAGGGCGTCGCCAACGAGGTGACGATCGGCGCCATCAGCAGCTTCAGTGACCGCAGCAACGACACCTACATCACCTCGAAGGTGAAGGCGCGCTTCATCGATGCCAACAAGTTCCAGGTCAACCACGTCAAGGTGGTGACCGAAGCCGGCACGGTGTTCCTGCTCGGGCTGGTCACGCGCAAGGAGGCCGACGACGCCGTCGAGATCGCCCGCACCACGGCCGGCGTGAAGAAAGTCGTGCGCATCTTCGAGTACATCGAGTTCAAAGATGCGCAGCGGCTCGACAAGCGCCCGACGGAAGATGCCAAGGCCGGGCAGAAGCAGTAAGCCCGGATGCACCACACCGCACCCGCCGCCTTCGAGTCCAAACTCTGCCCGCCCGGGGAAGTGGCGGCGCGCCTCGCCGGACTTCCTCGCCCGCTGGTGTTCACCAACGGCTGCTTCGATATCCTGCATCGCGGCCACGTCACCTATCTGGCGCAGGCGCGGGCGCTCGGCGCCAGCCTGGTCGTCGGCGTGAACACGGATGCTTCGGTCAGGCGCCTCGGCAAGGGCGATGACCGGCCGGTCAACGGCCTCGAGGACCGCATGGCGGTGCTGGCGGCGCTGGAAAGCGTATCGTTGGTAACGTGGTTCGACGAGGACACGCCGCTGGAACTCATTCGCGCCGTGCAACCCGAGGTGCTGGTGAAAGGCGGCGACTGGGCGCCGGAGAAGATTGTCGGCGCCGAACTCGTGCAAGCGCGCGGCGGCCGGGTGCACTCGATTCCCTTCCGCCACGCGCGTTCGACCAGCGCCCTGCTGGCGAAGATCAGGGCTCTTTAGCCGCCCCTTGTGGCGTCCGCCGCAGGATGGTGGCGCGCACCAGGCCCAGGTGCACCCGAAGCGTATACAGCATGTCGGTAAAGGCCAGCGGCGTCGGGATGTGGTGCACATCGTCCTCGATGCGGTCTAGCTGTTCCAGCCATTCTTCCCGGCTGTGCCGTTGCGGGTTCGCCTCCACCTCGGCCTCGAGGAACTTCAGTTCGCCATAGCGCCGGTAGATGCGGGAGCGTATCCGCCAGCTGTAGAGTGCCGGCGCGAACTTCATGATCGGGATGAGCAGGGCGAAGATCGGCACCAGCAGGACCACCATGCGGTCGATCAGGTTCGCCGCCCAGAACGACAGGTAACGCTGCAGGAAGGGCTTGCCCGACTTGTAGAAGCGCTCGGCATCGGGCGAAAGCGGAAAGTCAGCCTGTCCGGCACGGGGGAATTCGCCTGGGCGCTGGAAGATGCCTGCCTCGCCGTGCACCTCCTGCGTCGCCTGGAGCAGGAGCTGGACCAGGGCCGGATGCGTCGATTCATGCGCCACCAGCGTGGCCATCGGCGAGACCAGCGTCACGTCGCGGGCCGGGATGTTGCGCGTCATGTCGATCGCCCCCTGCGGCAACGTCAGGCGGGCGAGGTGGGGGAAGAGCCGCGTATAGGCATCGGCATGCGCGAAACTCATCAGGCGCACGTCCTCCGCGTAGAGCAGCGACCAGACCGCCGCGGAACGCTCGGCGCCGACGAGGAACACAGCGTCCACCTTGCGGCTCTGCAGCGCTTCCACGGCGGAGAGGCCGCCGAACGGCAGCAGCGTGGCGTTCTGCGTGTCCAGGCCGTTGGCCTCGAGCAGCTGCAGCGCCAGCTTGCGCGTGCCGCTGCCCTCCGCGCCGACGGCGATGCGGCTGCCCTTGAGCTGGGTGAGACGATCCAGCTCGCGTCCGCCGCGATAGAACACCCAGAGAGGCTCGTAATACAGGTAGCCGAGCGAGAAAAGCGTGTCGACGTTGACGCCGTTGGCGGTGCCGCTCTGAACGAGGGCGACCTCGGTGTCGTCCTCCTCGTCGAGCAGGCGCTTGAGGTTCTCCATGGAGCCGGCCGAGGGCTGGTCGCGCAGCTCGACGCCGTTCCTCGCCAACACCTGGCGATAGCGCTCGGCATAGACCTCGTAGGAGCCGCCCGGCGCACCCGAGGAGATATACAGGTAATCCGGCGGCGCCGGCTTGATGAACTGCGCCGCCAGCCAGAAACCGCCGATCAGCAGCAGCAGCGCCGGCAGGCCGACGGTCAGAAGATCGCGCAGCGACACTTCCCGCAGGCGCTTCAGGCTGACCTTGCGCCGCTTCTCCGCCACTGCCGCCCGTCCTTCATGCCGGTTTGCCTCAGAATGGAATGTCGTCGTCCATGTCGCTGAAATTGGACGCCGGCGCCTTCTTGCCGCCGGCGGACGGCGCCGGTGCCGCTTCACGCTCGCGCGGCGGCGCCTCGCCGGCGCCCTGGCGGCTGCCCAGCATCTTCATCTCGTCGGCGCGGATTTCGGTGGTGTAGCGGTCCTGTCCATCCTTGTCCTGCCACTTGCGCGTGCGCAGCGAACCCTCGATATAGACCTGGCTGCCCTTCTTGAGGTACTGGCCGGCGATCTCGGCCAGGCGGCCGTAGAAGGAAACGCGATGCCACTCGGTGGCTTCCTTCTTCTCGCCGGTGGCCTTGTCCTTCCAGGTGTCGGTGGTCGCCAGGCGGATGTTGCAGATCGCGTCGCCGCTCGGCGCGTAGCGGGTCTCCGGGTCCGCCCCCAGGTTGCCGACCAGAATCACTTTGTTGACCGATGCCATTTTATGCTTCCCCTCCCAATAACTGGCGCACGCGCCGTTCGTCCCAACGTTCCAGATTCACTTTCAAATAGGCCATCCGCTTATCGGGCTCGACCACCGCCTCGCGCACGCCGGGCAGGCCGGCGAGCTGCTCGCGCAGCTCATCAAGGTCGACATGCGGCTGGATGATGAACTCGCGCAACGCAACGACCGGCGGCGCCTGCATCGTAACCGCGATCGCCAGCCACAGCAACGCCAATGCGATGCCGACGCCGAAGACGCCCGGCGCGCCGTAGTGCTGCGCCAGGACGCCGCCCACCGCACCGCCAAGGAACAGGCCGAACGACTGCGTCGTGTTGTAGATGCCCAGCGCCGTGCCCTTGGCCTGCGGCGGGGCGATGCGCGAGACGAGCGAGGGCAGGCTCGCTTCGAGGATGTTGAAGACGACGAAGAACACCACCAGGTTGGCCACCAGCGCATTGAACCTGCCGCTGCCGTAGAGGAAGCCCCCCTGTGCCAGCAGCAGGACGAAGACGGAGCCGACGAAGACCGGCTTCATGCGCGCGCGCCGCTCGGCGTAGAAGAGCGGCGGCAGCATCAGCACGAAGCTGGCGAGCACCACCGGGAGGTAGACCTTCCAGTGCCCGGCGACGGGGATGCCGCCGGTGGCGACGATGGCGCCCGGCACGACGACGAACATCGCCATCTGGATGAAGTGCAGCGCGAGGATGCCGAAATTCAGGCGCAGCAGCTGCGGATCCAGCAGCACGTCCATGAAGCCGACCGGTTCATGATCGTGATGCTCGGCCGGCGGCGGATCGGGCACGACCTTCGTCACCAGCAGGATCGCCGCCAGCGCCAGCAGGCCGGTGAGGATGAAGATGCCGTGAAGGCCGATGATGGCGTTGAGCGCCGGCGCCGCCACCAGCGACAGCGCGAACATCAGGCCGATGCTGGAGCCGATCAGCGCCATCACCTTGGTGCGGTGCTGCTCGCGCGTCAGGTCCGCCGCCAGCGCCGTCACCGCCGCGGAGATGGCGCCCGCCCCCTGCAGCGCGCGGCCAAAGATGGTCCACCAGATGTCCGGCGCGGCGGCGGCAATGAAGCTGCCGGCGGCAAAGATCAGCAGGCCGATGACGATGACCCGCTTGCGGCCATAGCGGTCGGAGGCCATGCCGAAGGGCAGCTGCAGCGCCGCCTGGGTCAGGCCGTAGATGCCCAGTGCGATGCCGACCAGGGTCAGGTTGTCGCCGCCCGGCAGCTTGCCCGCGGCGACGGCGAACACCGGCAGGATGAGGAACAGTCCCAGCATGCGCAGGGCGAAAATCGACGCCAGCGACAGGCCGGCGCGCAGCTCCTGCCGGGTCATGCGGTCGGGGTTTGCGGAGGACATGAAACGTGCTTGGCTTGAGACGCGGGAATTGCGTATATTAGCAGATTGCCCTTTTCACCCCGAAGTCCCATGGAACAAATCCGCATCCGCGGCGCGCGGACGCACAACCTGAAGAACCTGAATCTCGACTTGCCGCGCAACAGGCTGACCGTGATCACCGGCCTGTCCGGCTCCGGCAAGTCCTCGCTCGCCTTCGACACGCTCTACGCCGAGGGCCAGCGCCGCTACGTCGAGTCGCTCTCGGCCTACGCACGCCAGTTCCTGCAGCTGATGGAGAAGCCCGACGTCGACCTCATCGAAGGCCTTTCTCCGGCCATCGCCATCGAGCAGAAGGCCACCAGCCACAACCCGCGCTCGACGGTCGGCACCGTCACCGAGATCCACGACTACCTGCGCCTGCTCTTCGCCCGCGCCGGCACGCCGCACTGCCCGGAGCACGGCCAGCCGCTCGCGGCGCAGAGCGTCTCGCAAATGGTGGACCACGTGCTGGCCCTGCCGGAAGATACGAAACTGATGATCCTCGCCCCGGTGGTGGCCGGGCGCAAGGGCGAGCAGCTCGACTTGTTCACCGAGCTGCGCGCGCAGGGCTTCGTGCGCCTTCGCGTCGACGGCCAGGTGCACGACATCGACGCCCTGCCGAAGCTCGCCAAGAACAGCAAGCACAGCATCGACGTGGTGGTCGACCGCCTCAAGGTGCGCATCGACGCGCGCCAGCGCCTGGCCGAGTCCTTCGAGACGGCGCTCACCCATGCCGACGGCCGCGCCGTGGCGGTGGAGATGGATTCCGGCGCCGAGCACCTCTTCTCGGCGCGCTTCGCCTGCCCGGTGTGCAGCTACGCGCTGCAGGAGCTGGAGCCGCGGCTGTTCTCCTTCAACAACCCGATGGGCGCCTGCCCGAAGTGCGACGGCCTCGGCCAGATCAGCTTCTTCGACCCGGCGCGCGTCGTCGCCTACCCGCACCTGTCGCTCGCCTCCGGCGCCATCCGCGGCTGGGACCGGCGCAACCAGTTCTATTACCAGCTGCTCGCCAGCCTGGCCGCGCACTACGGCTTCGACATCGAGCAGCCCTTCGAGGCGCTGGCCGAGGAGCACCGCCAGATCGTGCTCTACGGCTCCGGCCGCGAGAAGGTCGCCTTCCGCTACCTCTCCGAGACCGGCCGCAGCAGCATCAAGGAGCACCCCTTCGAGGGCATCATCCACAACCTCGAGCGCCGCTACAAGGAAACCGACTCCGTCGCCGTGCGCGAGGAGCTGGCGAAATACCTCAACACGCGCCCCTGCCCGGAATGCGAGGGCACGCGCCTGCGGCGCGAGGCACGCCACGTCCTCATCGGCGACCGCAACCTGCCGCAGGTGAACGCCCTGCCGCTGATCGCCGCGCGCGACTTCTTCAACCTGCTGGCGCTCGAGGGCCAGCGCGCCCAGGTGGCGGAAAAGATCGTGCGCGAGATCACCGCGCGGCTGACCTTCCTCATCAACGTCGGCCTCGACTACCTCTCGCTCGACCGCTCCGCCGAGACGCTCTCCGGCGGCGAGGCACAGCGCATCCGGCTGGCCAGCCAGATCGGCTCCGGCCTCACCGGCGTCATGTACGTGCTCGACGAGCCCTCGATCGGCCTGCACCAGCGCGACAACGCGCGCCTGCTGGCGACGTTGGCCGAGCTGCGCGACCTCGGCAACACGGTGATCGTCGTCGAACACGACGAGGAGGCCATCCACGCCGCCGACCATGTGGTGGACATGGGCCCGGGCGCCGGCGAGCACGGCGGACGCATCGTTGCCGAGGGCGCACCGGGCGAAATCACCGCCAACCCCGACTCGCTCACCGGCGCCTACCTCTCGGGAAGGCGCGCCATCGCCCTGCCGGCGAAGCGCCGCGCGCCCGACCTGGCGCGGCAGCTGCGCATCCTCGGCGCGCGCGGCAACAACCTGAGGGAGGTCTCGATCGACCTGCCGGTGGGACTGCTCACCTGCATCACCGGCGTCTCCGGCTCGGGCAAGTCGACGCTCATCAACGACACGCTCTACGCCGCCGCCGCGCGCCACCTTTACGGCAGCAGCGCCGAGCCGGCGCCGCACGAAGCCATCGAGGGCCTGGAGTTCTTCGACAAGGTGATCAGCGTCGACCAGTCGCCGATCGGCCGCACGCCGCGCTCCAACCCGGCCACCTACACGGGCCTCCTGACGCCGATCCGCGAGCTCTTCGCCGGCGTGCCGGAATCGCGCAACCGCGGCTACGGGCCGGGGCGCTTCTCCTTCAACGTCAAGGGCGGCCGCTGCGAGGCCTGCCAGGGCGACGGCCTGGTCAGGGTGGAGATGCACTTCCTGCCCGACATCTTCGTGCCCTGCGACGTCTGCCACGGCAAGCGCTACAACCGCGAGACGCTGGAGATACGCTACAAGGGCAAGACCATCCACGACGTGCTGCGCATGACGGTCGAGCAGGCGCACGCCTTCTTCGACGCCGTGCCGGTGGTGGCGAGGAAGCTCGAAACCCTGCTCGACGTCGGCCTCGGCTACATCGAGCTCGGCCAGTCGGCCACCACGCTTTCCGGCGGCGAGGCGCAGCGCGTCAAGCTGGCGCTGGAGCTCTCCAAGCGCGACACCGGCCGCACGCTCTACATCCTCGACGAGCCGACCACCGGCCTGCACTTCCAGGACATCGAGATGCTGCTCAAGGTGCTCGCGCGGCTGCGCGACCACGGCAACACCATCGTCGTCATCGAGCACAACCTCGACGTCATCAAGACCGCCGACTGGCTCGTCGACCTCGGCCCGGARGGCGGCGAAGGCGGCGGCCGCATCGTCGCYGCGGGGCCGCCGGAACTGGTGGCGCAGCTGTCCGCCAGCCACACCGGCCGCTACCTGAAGCCGCTGCTGGAAGCGCAGGCCCGACGCAAGCAACCCGCCCGCGCCGCCGCGCGCGCCGACTGAAAGGAAACCCCATGACCGAACCGCAGCCCACGCGCAACGCACTGGAAGCCCTGCTGCAGGAATTCCACGAGGGCAAACTGGAGCCGGAGGAATTCGCCCGGCGCCTGCTCGACGTGCAGGTCTTCATGCCGGTGAAGGACGAGAAGCACGCCATCGCCGGCTTCCAGGCCTCGACCAAGGCCGAGCCGCTGGTCGTGGAGGACGGTGGGGGCAACAGCATCCTGGTGCTGTTTTCTTCGCCGGACCGCGCCCGCGATTTCCTCGCCGCCTTCCCCGGCTACGGCGGCGGCATGCTCACCGAGTTCTCCTGGCTGCTGCGCCGCATGGGCGCCGGCATCGCCATCGCCATCAATCCCGAGCAGACGCCCGGCTTCGACCTCGATCCTGAAATGGTCGCCATGGTCGCCGCTCTGCTGCCCGAAGAAGACCAGTAGGCCAAAGTCAGTCTCCACGGCACGGCGGGAAGATCGCGATGAACCCGAATATCAACGAGCAGCGCAGGAAATGGCAATGAGCCGCTGGCGCGCGCGCTTCGCCGCCGGCCTGCTGGCACTGCTCGCCGCCTGTCAGGCACAGAAGGCCGAGCCGCTGCCGCCCGGCACGGTGGTGCTGGCGCTCGGCGACAGCATCACCGCCGGCTACGGCCTGGCGCCCGAACAGGCCTGGCCGGCCCTGCTCGCCGAAAAGACCGGCTGGCAGATCGTCAACGGCGGCGTCAGCGGCGACAAGACCGGCGACGCCCTGGCGCGCCTGCCGGCGCTGATGGACGAGCACGCGCCGAAGCTGGTGCTGGTCACGCTGGGCGGCAACGACATGCTGCGCAAGCTGCCGGAGGAACAGACACGCGGCAACCTGGCGCGCATCCTCGAGCTGGTCCGCGGCCGCAACGCCCAGCCCGTCCTGCTGGCGACGCCGAAACCGAGCGTGGCCGGCGTCGTCTTCCAGAACCTCGCGCCGCCGCCTTTCTATGCCGAAATCGCCAAGGAACGGAAGGTGCCGCTGATCGCCGACGCGATACCGGAAGTGCTCTCCGATCCCGCGCTCAAGCTCGACCAGCTGCACCCCAACGCCGAGGGCCACCAGGCACTCGCCGGCAAGGCGTTTGACGCCCTGCGCAAGCTGGGGTACGTTCGCCCAAACTGAACACGGAAGCCGCCATGCCAGACAAGCAGGACAGCCTGATCGAGATTTCGAATCTCAAGTTTTCCTACAACAGCCTCGATGTGCTGAAAGGCCTCGACCTCGACGTGCCGCGCGGCAAGGTGGTGGCCATCCTCGGCGCCAGCGGCTGCGGCAAGACCACCCTGCTCAGGCTGATCGGCGGCCAATTGCGGCCGGCCGACGGCCACGTCAAGGTCGAAGGCAAGGTCATCCACGAGCTGGACACCGACGCGCTCTACGAGATGCGCCGCAAGATGGGCATGATGTTCCAGCAGGGCGGCCTGTTCACCGACATCTCGACCTTCGAGAACATCGCCTTCCCGATGCGCGAGCGCACCAACCTGCCCGACGAGCTGATCCACGACATGGTCCTGATGAAGCTGCACTCGGTCGGCCTGCGCGGCGCGCACGGACTGATGCCGAGCGAGCTCTCCGGCGGCATGGCGCGCCGCGTCGCCCTGGCGCGTGCCATCGCCATCGATCCCCTGCTGATCATGTACGACGAGCCGTTCTCGGGGCTGGACCCGATCTCGCTCACCCAGATCGGCAACCTGATCCGCGGCCTCAACGACGCCCTCGGCGTCACCTCCATCGTCGTCACCTACGACGTCGCCGAATCGCTCAAGGTGGTCGACTATGCCTACTTCATCTCCGACGGCAAGGTCGTCGCCAAGGGCACGCCCGACGAGATACGCGCCTCGACCGACCCCTTCGTGCGCCAGTTCGTCGACGGCCTCGCCGACGGCCCGGTGGCCTTCCACATGCCGGGCAGGCCGCTGGCTGACGACCTTGCCCTTGCAGGCTAGCCGACCTTAACGTTCCCGCCCGTATTGCCAAGGCCGCCGTCCGGCGGATGGGCCGGCCGACTTCCGTTTTTTTCGCCGCTACGCCTTTATCATTGCGCATTCCAAAGCGAACGGCCGACAACACCTGCCCATGAAGTCCATCACCCAAGAAAACGTCATCAGCACCTACCGGTTTTACGCACCGATCTACGACAGGCTGTTCGGCGCCATTCTGGAGCCCGGCCGGCGCGCCCTCTCCGACACCGTCCGTTCGTTGCGTCCTGCGTCGATCCTGGAAATGGGCGTGGGCACCGGCCTGACCCTGGGACGCTACCCCTCCACCGCAAACGTTACCGGCATCGACATATCCCCCGAGATGCTGGAACTGGCACGCCAACGCGTCGCGCAGATGCCGGATCGCCATATCCGGCTGCAGGCCATGGATGCCGAGGCCCTGGATTTCCCTGACGGTTCCTTCGACTGCGTAACGCTGCCTTATGTGCTTTCCGTAACACCGAATCCGGACCGCCTGATCGCCGAAACGCGCCGGGTCTGCCGCAAGGGCGGAACCATCGTCATCCTCAACCATTTCAGCGGCAGCCGCTTCTGGTGGCTGCTGGAGCGTGTCGTGCGGCCGATGGCCGACCGTATCGGCTTCCGCTCCGATTTCAGCTACGACGAGCAAATACTCGCACACGGCTGGCAGGTGGCCTCGGTGCAGCCGGTCAATTTCCTGGGCTTGTCGAAGCTGGTGGCGATCCGGAATGTCTGAACGTCCCTGGCGCTCGCTGTTCCTCCGGCTCGGGTCGGAGATGACGCTCTGGTATTGCCTGCCGATCGCCTTCCTGGCGGTCTACGTCACGCGCTATGCCGCCCCCGCCGCCGCCATCCTGCCCCACCTCCAGCTCATCGCACTTGCCTTGCTCGCGCTGGCAATGCTGCGGCTGGCCGCGGACCGCTGGCTGCCCGGCATGGCCGCCCGCCTGCTGAGCGCATCGCTGGCCGCCAGCCTGGCGGCTTCCCTGCTGCTCTACTATGGCCTGACCATCATCGGCCTCGACTCGTGGGGGAGGGTCATCTCCTGGAGCCTGATCACCACCTATGCCGCCCAGGCGCTGGACCTGGCGGCCTCGCTCGGGCTGTCAACGACGGCAATCCTGGTCGGGGCCGGCTGCGCCTATGTCGCGCTGATGATTCTGGCATTTCTCTACCTGGCGCGCTTCGACTGGGTGCCCCTGCTGGCGCGGCGCCTCTCCGGCAGCATTCTCGCCCTCACCACCGCCGCCGGTTCCGGCACTGTCGCCATCGGCGTTTACGAATTTTCCGCGGGGCCCTGGATTCCGCAGGCCGAACCGGTCAGCCTGACTTTCTTCCCGCGCGAGGCGACGCGCACCTTCCAAAGCCAGGCCATCGACAGTGCCGAGGCGGCGAAGCGAGACAAGCTGGAGGACGCCGCCCGCGCCGCCTACCAGCCGAATCCGGCTGCAACCCGCCGCAACGTGATCCTGATCGTGGTCGACGCGCTGCGGCCGGACCACATGGGCGTGAACGGCTACGAACGGGAAACCACGCCGAACCTGAGCCGGCTGGCCAAGGCCGGCTTGGTGCGCAACATCGGTGCCGCGCATGCCTCCTGCAGCGAATCCTCCTGCGGACTGTTAAGCCTGGCCAGCTCGAAGTACGTGCATCAATTCTCCTCGCGGCCCTTCACCCTGCAGCAGGTGCTGGTGCAGCACGGCTACCGCATCCACATGATCCTCGGCGGCGACCACACCAATTTCTATGGCCTCAGGGAATCCTACGGCAAGGTTGACAGCTATTTCGACGGCTCGTCGGCGCAGGGCTACTACATGAACGACGACCGGCTGGTCAGCGACCACCTGGCCGGCTTTGCATCCTGGGACGGAACGCCCGTCATGATGCAGTTTCACCTGATGTCGGCCCACCCGCTGGGCAAGCGCCACCCTGACGCCCTGCGCTACCAGCCGGTGACGAATTACGCCAGAACCGGCGTGCGCAACGGGCTCGACGGCCCCAGCGCAGGCACCATGAATTTTTACGACAACGGAGTGATCCAGGTCGATATCGCCATCGCCAGCCTTCTGGACATCCTCGGCCGCAAGGGTTACCTGCGCGAAGCCCTGGTCGTGATCACCGCCGACCACGGCGAACATTTGGGCGAGCACGGCACCTTCGGGCATGGCAACAGCGTGGACGAACCCGCCCTGCGGGTGCCGCTGCTGTTCCTGTCCTATGGCTACCGGCCGTCCGCGCCGTTCGCCGGCAAGCGCATGGCCGCCCAGGTGGACATCGCCCCCACCATCCTGGCCGAACTCGGCATGCCGATACCGGCGACCTGGGTCGGGCAGCCGCTGCAGCAACCCGGACTGGCGCCTTTCAGTTTCTTCCAGCAAGGCGCCAAGGTCGGGCTGGTGGACCACCGGCAACCGGGACGGCCATGGAAATACTGGATCGATGCCAGAACCAGCGTCGAGCATGCCTACGACCTGGGCGCCGATCCTGCGGAGAACCGGAACGCCATCGATGCCGTCGCGGCTGAACTCAAGCAGGAATGGCGGCTGCACGTTCTTCCGGGGGCGGCGCAGTCGTTTTCCAGGCTTTGAGAAGTGCCTGGCGAACGGAACCGCCCCGTCCGGCTGGGCCGGCTTGCGAAATGAAAAAAGCCAACCCGTGCGGGTTGGCTTTTTTCTGCATCTGGTGGACCGGAGGAGGATCGAACTCCCGACCTTCGCATTGCGAACGCGACGCTCTCCCAGCTGAGCTACCGGCCCCGAAAGAGGGGCGGATTATAGCCGGTTTTGGGGGCTGGCCGCCAGTCAGGTCTCGTCATCCTCGCCCGAGCCGGCGGCGGCCCGGCGCAGGCGGTCGTTGACGGCCAGCCAGGCCTCGCCGGCGGGCGGCTGCTGGACGAGGATGCGGACGCAGCCGAGGGCATCCAGTTCGCGCAGGCTGGCGTAGAGGTCGTGGGCGAAGCCGGCCGGCTCGGCGGGCGACTGCTTCCAACTGACGAGTTCGTGGCTGATGGCCTGCGCCGTCGGCGCCAGTACGGCCACCTTTTCGCCCGCCACCAAGGCATTGCGCAGGGCGAAGAGCAGGCCGTCGGAAGACACCAGCTGCAGCGGCGTGCGCGGCGCGTAGTGGGCCTCCAGCGAGCCCGACACGCGCGGCGCATCCGCCTGCGGCGCGGCCGTCTCGGGCGCGCGGCCGAGCACACGGGCGATGTCGGCCGCGCCGACCGCGCCGGGCCGCAGCAGCACCGGCACGCCGCGCGACAGATCCAGGATGGTCGATTCGATGCCCACCGCGCAGGCGCCGCCGTCGAGCACCAGCGGCACGCGGCCGCCGAGCTCCTCGCGCACGTGGGCGGCGGTGGTCGGGCTGATGCGGCCGAAGCGGTTGGCGGAAGGCGCGGCCAGTCCACCCCCATTCGCGCCGCCGAAGGCGGCGAGCAGCTCCAGCGCCAGCGGATGGTTCGGCACGCGCAGGCCCACCGTGTCCTGGCCGCCGGTGACGGCATCCGGCACCTGCGGCTGGCGCTTGAGGATCAGGGTGAGCGGGCCGGGCCAGAAGGCCGCGGCGAGCTTTTCTGCTTCCGGAGGAACCTCGCGCGTCCAGCACGGGAGGTGTTCTGCGGAGGGCAGATGCACGATCAGGGGGTGGTCGGCCGGGCGGCCCTTGGCGGCGAAGATCTTCGCCACGGCAGCGGCATTGCCGGCGTCGGCGCCGAGGCCGTAGACGGTTTCGGTGGGAAAGGCGACGAGCTCGCCCGCGCGCAGCAATGCGACCGCCTGCGCGATCTCATACCGCATCGCACTGGCCATGGATGATGGGCGCCGCGGCAAAAGTCAGTCTGCGCAACACGGCGCCTGGGGGCGGATCAGACCGCAGGCAGCGTCTTTGCCAGAACTTTCTCGGTCTGGCTGACGCGGAACTCGCTGAGTTTCTTCGCCAGCTCCGGATCGGAGAGCGCCAGCATGGCGACGGCGAACAGCGCGGCGTTGGTGGCGCCGGCCTCGCCGATGGCGAAGGTGGCGACGGGAATGCCGCCCGGCATCTGCACCATCGCCAGCAGCGAATCCAGCCCTTGCAGGTGCTTGGAAGGCATCGGCACGGCGAGCACCGGCAGCTCGGTTTTCGCCGCCAGCACGCCGGCGAGGTGGGCGGCGGCGCCGGCGGCGCCGATCAGCACCTTGATGCCGCGCCCGGCCGCCATGCTGGCGTAGTCGAGCGCCGCGTCGGGCGTGCGGTGGGCGGACAGCACCTTGGCTTCGTGGGGAACGCCGAAGCTCTTCAGCGTCTCGGCGCAGGCCTTCATGATGGGCCAGTCGGAATCCGAGCCCATGACGATGCCGACGAGGGGATGCTTGACCATGTTTATCTCCTTTTTATTTGCCAGCAGCGCGATCCGCGCTCTCGATGGTGTTGGCGAGCAGCATGGTGATGGTCATCGGACCCACGCCGCCCGGCACCGGGGTGATGAGCGAAGCGACTTCCTTCGCCGATTCGAAATCCACGTCGCCGCACAATTTTCCGTCCGGCAGGCGGTTGATGCCGACATCGATGACCACCGCGCCCGGCTTGACCATGTCGCCGGTGATCATCTTCGGCTTGCCCACCGCCGCCACCAGCACGTCGGCGCGGCGCGTATGGAATGCCAGGTCCTTCGTCTGCGAATGGCACACCGTGACGGTGGCGCTGGCAGCGATGAGCAGCAGCGTCATCGGCTTGCCGACGATGTTGCTGCGGCCGACCACCACCGCCTCCTTGCCGCGCAGCGAAATGCCTTCGGCGCTCAGCATCTCCATGACGCCGTAGGGCGTGCAGGAAATGAAGCGCGGGTTGCCCTGCGCCAGCAGGCCGACGTTCTCGGCGTGGAAGCCGTCGACATCCTTCTCCGCGGAAATGGCCTCCAGCACCTCGTCCTCGTCGAACTGCGGCGGCAGGGGCAGCTGTACCAGGATGCCGTGGATATTCGGGTCGGCGTTCAGGGCAGCGATCTTGTTGAGCACCTTCTCCGGCGGCGTGTCGGCGGGGAATTCGTATTTCTCGGAATGCACGCCGACCGCCTCGCAGGCCTTGATCTTGTTGCGCACGTACACCTGGGAGGCCGGGTTCTCGCCAACGAGGATCACGGCCAGGCCGGGCTGGCAGCCTTGGGCGGTGAGCTCGGCCGCGCGCTGGCGGAGGGATTCGCGGAGTTTCGCGGAAAGGGCGTTGCCGTCGAGGATCTTGGCGGTCATGGTGGCCTTGAAATGAAGGCGGAGCCCGGAGGCTCCGCGGAATGGCGCTATTTTACACCGACGGTCAGGCTGGCACAGAGGCCTTCGCGGCCGCGGCGCGGCCGGCGGCGAAAGCCTTGCGGTTCGCCTCCACCACCTTCTCGCCCTTGCGCGCGAAGCGCTTGACGATACAGTCGAGCAGCACCTCGGCCGAGAACGGCAGCTGGTCGGCGATGGCGCCGAGCATGACGGTGTTGCCCAGGCGCAGGTCGCCGAGGTCGCGCGCGATGGTGGCGGCGTCGAAGGACACCGTGCGCACGCCGCGCGACTTCATCTCGCCGATCGGGTCGTCCGGATACTTGAAGAGGCCGAGCTCGACCACGGGCGGCACCAGGCGCGCGTCGTTCACCAGCGCCATGGCGCCGGGCTTGAGGTAGTGCGCCCAGCGCAGGGCTTCCGCCGCCTCGAAGCCGAGCAGCACGTCGGCGGTGCCCGGGGCGATCTGCGGCGAGAGCACCTTCGCGCCGAAGCGCAGGTGCGAGGTGACGACGCCGCCGCGCTGGCTCATGCCGGCGACCTCGGTCTTCTTGACGTCGTGGCCTTCGGCGATGGCCGCCTCGGAGAGGATTTCGGTGGCCGTCATGACGCCCTGGCCGCCGATGCCGCAAACAAGGATATTGGTCGTGTTCGGCATGGTTTCCTCAAGCGGGCTGGATGTTGATGACCTGGCCGGCCGGCGCGAAATGCACGATCGCTTCCGGCGCGCAGGGCTGCACGCACAGGCCGCAGCCGGTGCAGGCGACGCTGTCGATGCGCGTGAAGGCCAGATCGACCTCCTTGCCCGACGGCTTCACCACCCGATCGCGACGCGTGACGTGGATGGCCGGGCAGCCGACCTCGACGCAGTTGCCGCAGCCGGTGCACTTGTCCTCCTGCACGACGTAGGGCTTGAACGGCTTGAACTCCTCGATCAGCACGCAGGGGCGGTTGGTGATGATCACCGAGACGTCGTCGATCTTGGTCTCGTCGCGCACGGTCTTGAACAGCACCGGCAACTGGTAGGGATCGACCTCGTGGATGCGCTCCGGCTTCACGCCGAGCGCCTCGATCAGCTTGCGGAAATCGATGCGCGGCGCGCCCTGGCCGTGGATGTCGCGGCCGTTGGCCGGCGTGTTCTGGCCGCCGGTCATGCCCACCGTGCCGTTGTCGAGCAGCAGGATGGTGACGTTGCCGCGGTTCCAGGTGATGTCGAGCAGGCCCTGCATGCCCATGTGCATGAAGGTCGAGTCGCCGATCACGGCGAGGATGCGCTTGTTCTTGTCGGTTTCGCCGCGGCCCTTGTCCATGCCGAGGGCGATGCCCATCGAGGCGCCCATGCAGATGGTCGAGTCGAGCGAGTTCCAGGGGTGGCCGGCGCCCAGCGTGTAGCAGCCGATGTCGCCGGAGATGGTGAGGTTCTTCAGCTGCGACAGCGTGTAGTACACCCCCATGTGCGGGCAGGAGGCGCACAGGGTCGGCGGCCGCGGGAACAGCGGCGGCAGCGCGGCGGCCTGTTCCGGCGCGGGCGCGGCCTCCTTGCGCAGCAGGCGCTCGACGGCGGGCTTCACCACCTCGGGGGCGAGCTCGCCGATGCGCGGCAGGAAGTCCTTGCCGTGGGCGGCGAAGCCGGCGGCCTTGAGTTCGGTTTCCAGCAGCGGCTCGACTTCCTCCACCACGACGAGGGTGTCGGCCATTTCCGCCAGCTGCGACACTTTCTCCATCGGCCAGGGGTAGGACAGGCCCAGCTTCAGCACCGGCGCATCGGGGAAGGCCTCGCGCACGTGCATGTAGGCCGGGCCGCTGGTGACGAAGGCGACGCGGCGGTCCGTGCCCGGCTCGAGCACGTTGAGCGGCGTCTTGTCGGACAGGCGCTTCAGTTCCTGCTCGCGCTGGAGCATGAGCGGGATGCGGCGCTTGGCGTGGCCGGGCACCATCACCCAGCGCTCGGCGTTCTTGGAGAAGCCCTTCGGCATGTGCTCGACGCGTTCGCCGACGGTGACCAGGCCCTTGACGTGGCAGATGCGCGAGGTCAGGCGCAGGATCACCGGCACCTGGTATTCCTCCGACAGCTCGTAGGCGTAGCGGGTCATGTCGTAGGCTTCCTGCGAGTCGGCCGGCTCGAGGACGGGCACGTGGGCGAAGCGGCCCCAGAAGCGCGAATCCTGCTCGTTCTGCGAGGAGGACATGCCGACGTCGTCGGCCACGGCGATGACCAGGCCGCCCTCGGCGCCGGTCAGGGTGAAGGTCATGAGGGCGTCGGAGGCGACGTTGAGGCCGACGTGCTTCATGGCGCTGAAGGCGCGCGAGCCCATCATCGAGGCGCCGATGGCCACTTCCAGCGACACCTTCTCGTTCACCGACCACTCGGTGTACAGGTCCGGATAGGTGGACAGCTGCTCCAGCATCTCGGTCGCCGGCGTGCCCGGATACCCGGCGGCGACCCGCGTCCCCGACTCCCACACCGCGCGCGCCACGGCCTCGTTGCCCGACATCAAAAGCCGGCTCGCCGCCGGCGCCGGCATGACTGCTGCCATTTGCTCCACCCCGCTGAAAATGAAACAGAAATAAGAAGGGCGAAGCTACTTGGACGGCGCCGTTTGGCCCTTGATACAGGTCAAAGGTGCATCACACAGAAGGATGAATCAGAAGGTCTGTCGCGCCGCCTGGCGCAGCACGCCCTCGAAACGCTCGACCACGGCCGGCCAGCCGCGCGCTTCCATATCGAGTCTCGCCCGCCGGCCGTTGGCCCGACGCAGGTCGTCATCCATCGCCAGACCGAGCGCCGCAGAAACGAATGCAACTTCGTCGCCGGGCGGCACGCAACGCCCGCTGAAGCCGTCGGCGATGAGTTCCGCCGCCGCCGCGCTGCGATAAGCCGCAACCGCCAGGCCGCTGGCCATGGCTTCCGCCACGACGTTGCCGTAGGTCTCGCTCAGGCTGCCGAACAGGAACAGGTCGCCCGAGGCGTAGTGCGCCGCGAGGTCGGCGCCCGTTCGCGTGCCGGCGAAGCGATCCTGCGGACGCTCGCGTTTCAGACGCGCCGCTGCCGGTCCGTCGCCGACCCAGACCATGCGCGCCCGTGGGCGGGCGGCGCGAATCGCATCGAAGGCGCGGCAGCTCAGGTCGAGATTCTTCTCCGGCGCCAGCCGGCCGACATAGAGGCAGGCGAGATCGCGCTCGCCGACGCCCCAGGCTTCGCGCAGGACCGCATCGCGACGGCCAGGATGGAACAACTGCGTATCGACACCGCGACCCACGACGCACACGCCGGGAATGCCTTCGCCGGCGAGGTCCGCCGCCAGCGCCTCGGTCGGCACGAGCGTGGCGCGCGTGCGACGGTGCAGGCTGCGCAGGTAGGCGGCCACTGCCGGCCGCAGCCAGCCGAAGCCGTAGTGCACGCTGTAGCGGTCGAAATTGGTGTGGTAGCCCGAGGTGACGGGCAATCCCAGGCGCCGCGCCGCCGCCACCGCCGACCAGCCCAGCGGCCCCTCGGTGACGACATGCACGACATCCGGCCGGCGCGCGCGCCAGACGCGGGCCAGTGCGCCGCCGGCCGGCAGGCCGAAGCGCAGCCCCGCGTAACCCGGCAACGGCAGGCCGGCCAGCAGCAACTCACCCTCGCCGCCCCGGTCCTCGCGCGACTGTCGCGGCCGCAGCACGCTGACCCGGTGGCCGCGGCCGCGCAGGCCTTCGATCAGGCGGCCCACCGTCATGGCGACGCCGTTGACCTCGGGCGGGTGCGTCTCGGTCACCACCGCGATGGACAGCGCAGTCATATCAGCACGCTCGCCCACACGGCAAGCACGTTGAACAGCGCGACGAACACCGCAGCGCTGCCGATGTCCTTGGCTCGCTTGGCCAAGCGGTGGTCCTCCAGGCCGATGCGGTCCACCGTTGCCTCCAGCCCTGAGTTGAGCAACTCCACCACCAGCACGAGCAGCACGCTGGCGATCATCAGGGCGCGGCCGACGCCGCCCACCGGCAGCAGGCAGGCGGCGGGCAGGAGGATCGCGGCGAGCCACACCTCCTGCCTGAAGGCGTCCTCGTGGCGGTAGGCCGCCCGCAGGCCGGCCAGGGAATAGTGGAAGGCGTTCCACACTCTCCTCAGGCCGGTCTTGCCTTTGTAGGGGCTTTCCATGAAATGGGATTTCCGTTTCTGTGGTATTCGAAGTAAAGGTCGGCCAGCCGCGCCGCCATCGTCTCGTCGGACCAGCTGCGGGCATAGTTCCGCGCCTCGCTGCCAAGCCGGGCGCGCAGTGCGGCATCGGAGAGAATTTCCACCACCGCGGCGGCGAAGGCGGTAGGGTCTTCGGCCGGCACGCGGCAGCCCTGGCGCGGCGCCAGGATGTCGACCGTGCCCATGTGGGCCAGCGCCACCACCGGCAGGCCCATCGCCATCGCCTCCAGCAGCACCAGGCCCTGCGTCTCGGTGCGGGAGGCGAATACGAAGACGTCGGCGGCGGCGTAGCAGTCGGGCAGGTCGCGATGGCGGTCGAGATAGCCGGCGAAGCGCACGGCATCGCCCAGCCCGAGCTGCGCCGCCTGCGCGCGCAGGGCGGGCAGGGCCGGGCCTTCGCCGGCGATGAGGAGCAGCATGTCGGAGCGCAGCTTCAGCGCCTGCGCCGTCATCTCGAGTAGGAAACCGATGTTCTTCTCGTGCGCCACGCGGCCGACGAAGAGGGCGACCGGCCGCCCGGGCGCAATGCCATGCGCGGCGCGGAAGCGCGCGCGGTCGCCGCCGGCAAAGCGGGCGAGCGGGATGCCGGTGGGCAGCACGTGGATGGGCCGTTTCACGCCGTAATCGTTCAGGCGAGACTGCATCGCCACGGAGGGCACGACCACGCCGTCGAGCGCGTTGCACTGGCGACGGGAGAGCAGGCGCGCCAGCGCACGCAGGCCACACGCCGGCAGGAAAGGAGCATAGTGGTGCAGGTATTCCTCAAACAGGGTGTGGTAGGTCGCCAGCACCGGCACACCCTCGCGTCGCGCCGCGCCGAGGCCCGCGTAGTGCGCCGCGAACGGCGTCTGGATGTGCACCAGGTCGCATTTCGCGGCCTGCGCGCGAACGGTGCTGTGCATGGCTCGCCAGGCCACGATGCGGTCCTCCGGGTCGCGCGGCACCGCCCGGCCCGGCACCCGCGCCACGCCGGGCTGCTCCGGCTCGTCGCCGTAGCGCGGCGCGACGACGTGCACCTCGACGCCCTCCCCGGCCAAGGTGTGGCGGAAGGTTTCGATGGAAGTGGACACGCCGTTGATACGGGGGAAGTAGACGTCGGACACCATCAGCACGCGCATCAGGCGGCAATCCTTTCTTTCGCCCCGGGCAGCGCCGTCACGCTGGCCGGCGCATGCCATTCCACCAGTTCCAGGCGGCCGTCCAGGTGCTCGACGATGGCGGTGCAGGAATCCACCCAGTCGCCGCAGTTGATGTAGGCGACGCCGTCGATGTCCTTGATGACGGCGCAATGGATGTGGCCGCAGACGATGCCGTCGAGGCCGCGCGCCGCGGCATGGCGCACGGCGTTCTCCTCGAAATCGAAAATGAAGTTGAGCGCCTTCTTGATGCGGCGCTTGGCGTAGCCGGCAAGCGACCAGTAGCCGGCCAGCCCCAGCTTGCGCCGCAGCCAGGAGGTCCAGCGGTTGGCGCGCACCAGCAGGTTGTAGGAAACGTCGCCGAGGACGGCGACCCAGCGGTGGTGGCGCGTCACCTGGTCGAAGGCATCGCCGTGGATGAGCAGCAGGCGGCGGCCGTCGGCCGTGGTGTGCACCGCCTCCTCGGCGACATGGATGTCGCCGAAGGCCGAGCCGACGTACTCGCGCAGCGCCTCGTCGTGGTTGCCGGGAATGAACACCACGCGCTCGCCGTGGCGGGCGCGGCGCAGCACCTTCTGCACCACGGTGTTCTGCGCCGCGTTCCAGTGGATACCGCGCCTCATGGCCCAGAAGTCGACGATGTCGCCGACCAGGTACAGCGTCTCGGCAGGATGCTCGCGCAGGAAGTCGAGCAGGCGCTCGGCCTGGCAGGCGCGGGTGCCGAGGTGGATGTCGGAGAGGAACAGCGTTCTGACGCGGGGCATGCGCGCAGTCTGGCTCCCGCATGTGTTGCCTTCGTGAAGATTTGATGAACGCTGCGTGACGGATGGTGCGTCCGCTTCATCGTCCCGTAACCTGGGCCGGGGAGAATCCCGCCGTTCCCAGGACGATCCCCATGGAAAAAGCCCACATCATCGACGCGCTTGGCGAAGGTCCGCTGCTGCTGCCGGTCCTGCTCAATGCCGCCCTGGCGGCGAACGACCGCGCCAAGTACTTCTTCACCCTGCTGCAGGCGGCGCAACTGCGCGCCGACAGCCCCGACGCCGACCCGGCCGACCTGCGCATCGAGCGGCAGGCCGCCGGCATCGAGGAGGAATCCTTCGACGGCATCGTCGCCGCCAGCCGCCGCGGCGAAGACGGCCTCTACCGCATGCCGCGCGTGCAGGCCGTGTGCACGGCGCTATACCAGGACCTGCAGCGCATGCTGGAGCCGATCCAGGCGGCCGGCAGTCCGGAATGGGGCGGCTTCGCCGCGCGCCTGAAGCTGCTCGCCGCGCGGCCCTGGTGCAAGGCGGACGACACGATTTCCGGCGAGCAGATCGCCGCCATGACCTCGGGCGAGCGCAAGCGCGCCGACAGCCTGCACCTGCTGGTGATGGACATGCACAAGGCCCTCAATGCCCTCCAGGCCAAGGTGGCCACCGAAGTGATCGACGGCGCCCAGGCCTACGACATCGGCGGCGAGGACCGCGCCCTCATCGCCGCCTTCATGCGCGGCGTGAACCAGTCGCTGCCGCTCAAGTTCGACCATCCCGGCCTCGGCACCACGGCGACCCGCTCCGCCGACACCCTGGTGCTGCAGAACGACATCGGCACCACCGACGCCCACGTCATCGTCCTGCACGTCGAAGGCCTGCGCGCGCAGCTCACCTACACCGACGTGCACATGCAGCGCCTGCTCTTCTTCCAGAGCCTGTTCGAGGGCTGGCGCGTCGGATGGGAAGACACCCGTTCGCGCGCCGACCACGAAATGGAGGACGGCGTCTATCACCTCTGCGTCGGCACCTTCGCGGCGCGCAAGGCCAAGGAGCTGGAAGACTACCTCGCCTTCCTCGGCTCGCGCCTGGTGTTCCTCATCGACTGGAACCGCGCGCGCAAGCGCCTGCGCCAGCTGCTGCCGAAAAAGGAATCCCTGGCCCTGCTGAAATGGGCGGCGGACCACAACCACGGCCACATGGCCTTCCTGCGCGCCGGCGGCGAGCAGATGGTCGTCGACGCGCTCGCCTTCACGGCGCGGGCGCCGTTGCCGCTGGGCGCGCGCCTCGACAACGTGCTCGGCCGCGAGCAGGCGGCGGAATACATGCGCTTCGTCTTCCGCGTCTGCGCCGAGGGCCTGCTCGCCGGCCGGCCGGAAGGCCTGATCCAGGACGAGGTGCGCGCCGAGCTGGCGAACTACTTCCACAGCACGCAGCAGAGCCTGGTCGACCTCGCCGCCGAGCAGGCCGCCTTCGCCATCGAGATCGCCTCGGGGGTGCGCGACTGCCTGATCGAGGCGCGCGGCGAGGCGGCGCCCGCCCGCTTCGCGCGCAACGCCGAACGGGCCAAGGCCTGGGAGCACCAGGCCGACGAACTGGTCAATCGCGCCCGCGGCACGGCCAGCCAGTCCGGCCGCAGCGATTTCTACCGCAGCCTGATCGAAAGCGCCGATGACGTCGTGGACGAGCTCGAGGAAGCCGCCTTCCACCTGACCCTGCTGCCGCACGACGGCGGCGACAGCGACCTGTACGGGCCGCTGAATGCCCTGGCGCGCCTGCTCGTCGACGGCTCGCAGGAATACCTGCGCTCGCTGGAAACCGTACGCACGCTGCGGCGCGGCGGCCCGCGCGAGGACATGCAGGATTTCCTCGAGGCCATCCACCGCATCATGCTGGTCGAACGACAGAGCGACGGCGCCCAGCGCTCGGTCAAGATATCCCTCGCCCGCGGTGCGGCGGACTACCGCCGCCTGTATGCCTTCGCCGAATGCGCGCGCAATCTGGAAGCGGCGGCCGACGCCCTGATGCACGCCGGCCTGCGCCTGCGCGACCACGTGCTCGCCGACGCCGTCGCAGAATGACAGGAAACCACGCATGAAATACACCGACAAGCAGGTCTTCGAGATCGGCCTGCCCGGCGCGCGCGACGCCGGCAGCGCGGACAACATGGGCTTCAAGGCCCTCAACCTGGCGCGCATGGCGCACATCGGCCTGAAGGTGCCGGAAGCCTTCGTGCTGGGCACCGCCCTCTGCCGCGATTTCCTCAAGCACCCGGCCAAATCGCGTACGGCGCTGCACGACCTGCTGGTCGAGATGCTGCGGCGGCTGGAAACCGCCTCGCGCCTGGCCTTCGGCGGCGTGCGCAAGCCCTTGCTGGTGTCGGTGCGCTCCGGTGCGCCGGTATCGATGCCGGGCATGATGGACACGCTGCTCAACATCGGCCTGTGCGACGCCACGCTGCACGGCCTCATGCGCCTGACCGGCAACCCGCGCCTGGCCTGGGATTCCTACCGCCGCCTGGTGCAGCAGTTCGCCGAGGTGGTGCACGGCGCCGACGCCGCGCCGTTCCGCGACGTGCTCGACGCGGCCGTGCGCGAGGCCGGCGTCGACGACGCACGCGAACTGGACTTCCGCCAGCTCGCCGGGCTGACGCGGGAATTCCTGGCAATCCACCGCGACGCCACCGGCCAGCCTTTCCCGCAGGACCCGATGGAGCAGCTCGAGGCCGCCATCGCGGCGGTGTTCGCCTCCTGGAACGGCGAACGCGCCACCGCCTACCGCCGCCTCAACGGCCTGCCGGACAACCTCGGCACGGCGGTGACGGTGCAGCGCATGGTGTTCGGCAACGCCGGCGGCACCTCCGGCGCCGGCGTGGCGTTCACGCGCAACCCCGCATACGGGGGCAACCGGCTCTACGCCGACTTCCTCTTCAACAGCCAGGGCGAGGACGTCGTCTCCGGCCGCGTCATGGCGAACGATGCGCCGCGCCTGCAGGCGCTCCTGCCCGAGGTGTGGGCACGGCTGGAATCGTTGCGCGGCAGTCTCGAGGCCGAGTTCCGCGACGCCCAGGAATTCGAGTTCACCGTGCAGGACGGCGAACTGTTCCTGCTGCAGACGCGCAGCGCCAAGCGCACGCCGTGGGCGGCGCTGGCCATCGCCGTCGACCAGGAGAAGGAGGGCCTCATCGCACCCGACGAGGCGCTCGCCCGCCTCGAAGGCATCGACCTGGAGCGGCTCGAGCGCAGGCGCCTGGCGCCGGGCGAAGAGCAGGCCGCACTGGGACGCGGCGTATCGGCCGGCATCGGCCTCGCCGGCGGCCCCATCGCCCTGGATGCCGACGCCGCGCAGCGCTTCGCCGCCGAGGGCCGCCCCGCGCTGCTCGTGCGCGAGGACACGCTCACCGCCGACATCGCCGGACTCGCCGCCTGCGCCGGCCTGCTGACGGTGCGCGGCAGCCGCACCGCCCACGCCGCCGTGGTGGCGCGCCAGATGGGCAAGCCCTGCCTGGTCGGCTGCGCCGGACTCGCCATCGACGCCGCTGCCCGCAGCGTCGCGCTCGGCGGCCGCAGCCTGCGCGAAGGCGATGTCCTGTGGATCGACGCAGAAGGCGGCGGCGTCTACGAACGCGAGCCGGCCGTCGCCGTCGAGCGGCCGGCCGCGGCGCTGGCCGCCGTCGCACGCTGGCGCGGCACCGGGGGGGCGCGCGAAGCGGTCGCGCAGGATGCGCCGCGCGCGGGTCTGGCCGCCGCCGCACAATGACCTCGGGAAAAGCCACCCTGGTGCTGCCGCCCCTGCCTGCGCGGCAGCACGTCGCCATCGGTCCGGTGCAGGCGGAAGAACTCGACCGCATCGTCGCCGACGGCCTGCTGCGCACGGTCTTCCAGCCCATCCTGGGATTCCATACGCGCGGCTATCTCGGCTTCGAGGCGCTGATCCGCGGACCGGCGGGCTCTTCCCTCGAAGCGCCGCCCGCCCTGTTCGAGGCCGCGGCCCGGTTCGGCCTGACGCTCGAACTGGAGCGTGCCTGCCGCGAACAGTCGCTGCGCGCCTTCGCCGCCGCCGGGCTGACCGGCAAGCTGTTCCTCAACGTCAGCCCGCAGTGCCTGGCCGACCCGGTACTGCTGGACGGCGAAACCCTGCACCTGCTGCGCAGCCTCGGCCTGGCACCCTCCAGCATCGTCATCGAGATCACCGAGAACCAGAAAATCAACGATTTCGCCGGCGTGCGCCGGCTGCTCGACCACTATCGCGGACTCGGCTACGAAATCGCCATCGACGACCTCGGCGAGGGCTTCTCCAACCTGCGCCTGTGGACAGAACTGCACCCGCAGTACATCAAGATCGACCGCCACTTCATCAGCGGCATCGACGAGAATGCCCTGAAGTTCCAGATGGTGCGCTCGATCCACGGCCTCGCCGAGGCCTGCGCCGCCAACATCATCGCCGAGGGCATCGAGACGGCGGCCGAGTTCACCATGCTGCGCGACCTCGGCATCGCCTACGGCCAGGGCTATTTCATCGCGCATCCGCACGCGGCGCCCGCCGCCGTTCCCGGCGCGGAGGTGGTGCAGGCGCTGGGCGGGCGCCACATCAGCATCTTCCCCGGCATGCAGCCGCCGCGCGCGCACGCCACCGCGCGCACCGTGCTGCGCCATGTCGAGCCGGTCTCGCCGGAAACCCTCAACGACGCCGTCTTCCAGCGCCTCGAAAGTCAGTCCGACGAGCACGCCGTGCCGGTGGTGAAGGACGGCATCCCGGTCGGCCTGATCAACCGCCACAGCCTGATCGACCGCTTCGCGCGCCCCTACCGGCGCGAACTGTACGGGCGCCGCGCCTGCAGCCAGTTCATGGACACCTCGCCGCTGATCGTCGACCACGCCATCAGCGTGCAGGAGCTGGGGCGGCTGCTCAGCCGATCGGCCCGCCACCACATGGCCGACGGCTTCATCGTCACCGAGGACGGCCGCTACATCGGCATCGGCTACAGCCACGACCTGATGGCGCTGATCACGGAAATGCAGATCCGCGCGGCGCGCTACGCCAATCCGCTGACCCAGCTGCCCGGCAACGTTCCCATCGACGAGCATATCGCCCGCCTGCTGGAGGGCGGCGTGCGCTTCGCCGCCGCCTATTGCGACCTCGACCGTTTCAAGCCCTTCAACGACGTCTACGGCTACCGCCACGGCGACGACCTGATCCGCATCCTGGCCGAGACGCTGCTGCTCCATTGCGACGGCACGCTGGATTTCGTCGGCCACATTGGCGGCGACGATTTCCTCGTGCTGTTCCAGAGCGCCGACTGGCAGGCGCGCTGCGAGCGCGTCATCGGCCATTTCGAGGACCACAGCTGCCACCTGTATTCCGCCGAGGACCTGGCGCGCGGCGGCATCCTCACCGAGGACCGGCGCGGCCAGCAGATGCTGCATGCCCTGCCCAGCCTGTCGATCGGCGCGGTGACGGTCGAGCCGGGCAGCTACCACAGCCACCATGAGATCTCCACCGCAGCAGCGGAGGCGAAGAAGCAGGCCAAGAAGCTGCCAGGCAGCGCGCTGTTCGTCGAGCGGCGACGCCCCGACGGCAGCGCCGCCTAGGGCCGTCACGCGCCCGTAATCCCCGCCTGATCTAATGGCGCCCGCTCAACGATCCGCTCCGCACCATGAGAAAACCCGTCGCCCTGCTGATTCTCGCTTCGCTCTGCCTGGCGCTGCCGCCCGCCGCGGCGGCGCCACCCAGGCCGGAACCGCTGCAAACGCGCGACATCCTGCCAGCCGGGACGTTGCGCACGCAGTCCCAGCGCCTGGCCAAGCTGCACCACCAGATCCGCCTCGACGTGAACGCCGAGTCGGCGCGCAGCCGCCTCGTCGCCGGCATCGCCGAGGCCGACCGCGCCCTCGATGCGCTCGCGGTCCTGCCTGCCACGCCACGCATCGCGCGCAGCCTGGCGCGCTGCCGCATGCTCTGGCAGGAAATGCGCGGCGAGTTGCGTAGCGGCGGCGGCACCCGCATCAACGACCTGGCCGATGCGCTGATGATCGCCGCCGGCAAGCTCGCTTTCGACATCGAGAACGAGCTCGGCACGCCGGCCGGCCGCCTGGTCGACCTGTCGATCCGACAGAACATGCTGGCGCAGCGCATGGCCCGCCTCTACATGCAGGCCCAGCTGGGCGACCGCTCGCAGGGCCTGCAGGTCGACATGCGGCAGGCACGCACCGAGTTCTCCATGGCGCTCGGCGAGCTGGCCGTGGCCCCCGCCAACACGCACGCCATCGGCGAGCGCATCGCGCTGACCCGCATGCAGTGGCTGTTCCTCGACAATGCTTTGGCGCGCCCCGCCGAGCGCGCGCTGGCGCGCGACGTGGCCAGCACCAGCGAGCGCATCATGCAGATGATGGACGACGTCGCCCAGCTGTACCTGGAAACCGGCGCGGCCAGCCCCCTGGCAAGCGCCGCGCCGTCCCCCAGGAACTGACTTTCGTAACCGCCGCGTCACCTCGCCTTCACGCCGCCGCAACAGGCGCCCCCTAGAGTGGGCCTGCATTCAACAAACCGGAGACGAGACATGCTGCACAAGGTGGAACAATCCGCACACGCGCGCCGGCCGCGACTGCACGTCGGGCTGGCTCAATGCGACTCGGAAGTCCGCGAGGCGCAGAAGCTGCGCTACCGCATCTTCGCCGAGGAGCTCGGCGCCCGGCTCAACTGCCGCGAACCCGGCGTCGACCACGACCTCTACGATCCCTTCTGCGAGCACCTTGTCGTGCGCGACGAAGCGGCGGGACGCATCGTCGGTACCTACCGCATCCTGTCGCCGCAGGCGGCCAAGCGGGTCGGCGGCTACTACTCCGAGAACGAATTCGACCTCACCCGCCTGCAACTGCTGCGCGAGGGCATGGTCGAGATCGGCCGCTCCTGCATCGACCCGGACTACCGCACCGGCGGCACCATCGCCCTGCTCTGGTCCGGCCTTGCCCGCTACATGGCGCAGGGCAACTACCGCCACCTCATCGGCTGCGCCAGCATCGGCATGGCCGACGGCGGCCATGCGGCGGCCAATCTCTACCGGCGTCTCGGCGAGCACATGGCGCCGATCGAATACCGCGTCTTTCCGCGCCACCCGCTGCCGGTCGAGCAGCTCTTCGACGGCCAGCCGGCCGAGCTGCCGCCGCTCATCAAGGGCTACCTGCGCGCCGGCGCCTGGATAGGCGGCGAGCCGGCCTGGGACCCCGATTTCAACACCGCAGACCTGCTGGTCATGATGCCGATGGCGCGCGTCGACCAGCGCTACGCGCGGCACTTCCTCGAGCGGAAGGCCGCATGAGGGTTGCCTTGCGACTTGCCCGCGTCGGCCTGCACCTGGGCTACGGGCTGGCTACCGCGGCGCTGGTCTACCCCGCGATCGGCCGCCCGGCGCGGCTCAAGCTGAAACAGCGCTGGTCGCGCCAGCTGCTCGGCATGCTCGGCGTGCGCCTGAGCATCGATGCGGCGATGCCGGCCTCGCCCGCCCTGCTGGTGGCGAACCACGTCTCCTGGCTGGACATCTACGTCATCAACGCCCTGGCGCCGGCCGCCTTCGTCTGCAAGGCTGAGGTGCGCGACTGGCCGCTGATCGGCTGGCTGTGCGAACGCACCGAAACGGTGTTCATGCCGCGCGGCAGCCGCAGTGCGGCAAAACAGGCCGGCGAGATCGTCGCCCTGCGCCTGCGGCAGGGCTGGCGCGTGGGGGTCTTCCCGGAGGGCACCACAACCGACGGCAGCGGGTTGCTGCCCTTCCACGCCGCCCTCCTGCAGGGCGCCATCGATGCCGACTGCCTCGTGCAGCCGCTGGCCCTGCGCTATCTCGACGAACGCGGGCAGGCCACTGCTGCGGCGGCCTATTGCGGCGACACCACGCTGCTGCAATCCCTGTGCCGGATCGCCGCCCTGCCCTGCCTGGAAGTCCGCCTCGACGTCCTGCCGCCGCTCGACGGCCGCGGTGCCGAGCGGCGCCGACTGGCGGCACAGGCGGAAATGGCGATCGGGCGCGCCCTGAACCGCCCGCTTCGCGACGGGGGTGCAAGGGTGGGTGCGGCCGACGGCCGGGTCAGCCTTGCGGCGACGTGACGCGCCAGGCAGGGAAGACGGCGCTGAAGGTGCTGCCGACGCCGGGGATGGAGCCGATATCGAGGCTGGCCTGATGGCGCAGCAGGACGTGCTTGACGATGGACAGCCCCAGCCCGGTGCCGCCCGACTCGCGCGAGCGGCCGCGGTCGACACGGTAGAAGCGTTCGGTCAGGCGCGGGATATGCTCCTCGGGGATGCCGATGCCGCTGTCCTCGACGCTGAAGACGCCCTTGCCGTCGCGCATTTCCCAGCGCAGCAGGATGCGGCCTCCCTCGGGCGTGTAGCGCACCGCATTGGTGACGAGGTTGGAGAAGGCGCTGCGCAGCTCCTCGCGGCTGCCCTTGAGGAAGGCCGGCACCACCTCGCAGGTAATGGAATGGCGCCCGCCGGAGAGCCGGCGTCCCTCGGCGGAGACGTCGTAGATCAGGTCGCGCACGTCGAATTCCTCCTCGCGCGGCAGCTGCGCCTCCTCCTCGATGCGGGACAGGGTAAGCAGGTCCTCGACCAGGCGCAGCATGCGGCCCGCCTGCTCGTCCATGATCGACAGCCGGTGCTTCAGTTCGCGCGGATTGATCGGCGGATCCTCGACCAGGTGCTCGATGAAGCCGGAGATGACCGTCAGCGGCGTGCGCAATTCGTGCGACACGTTGGCGACGAAATCGCGGCGCACCGTCTCCGCCCGCTCGATCTGCGTCACGTCGAAGCTGATCAGCAGCTTGCGGTCCCGGCCGAAGCGGATTGCCTCGAGCGAGAGGACGCGGCCTTTCCGTTCCGGCGGCCGGTACAGCAGGGATGCGCCCTCCACGGCGCTGGCGATGAACTCGGCGAAGCCGGGCAGGCGGATCAGATTGGTGACGAGCAGGCCGACGTCGCGCTCGCCGCGCAGGCCGAGGTGCTGCTCGGCGACGCGGTTGCACCAGACGATGTGGTCCTCGGCGTCGAGGAAGACAAGGCCGTCCGGCGAAGCCTCCGCCGCCTGGCTGAACACCTCGAGGTCGCCCTCGATGCGCGCGCGCGCCTTGCGCTCGCGCCGCAGCATGCGGTAGAGGTCGACGAAGACATTGCCCCAGGCGCCCCAGGCGTCGGGGATGTCGCGCTGCTCGGGCGCCTTCAGCCAGCGCTGCAGGCGGGCGAGATGGGCGGTATGCGCCAGCAGCATCAGCAGCAGGATGCCGCACACGACCAGCGCGCCGGCGACGGCGCCGAAGATGGCCCCCGCGACCAGTCCGGCCAGGACCGCCGCGGCAAGCCGGATCAGCAGGGAAATCCAGACCGAAGGCATCGCGGCGGTTCAGCCCGACCGCGGCAGGGAGAGCTTGTAACCGGCGCCGCGCACCGTCTCGATCAGCTGTTCGCCCTGCGGGCCCAGCGCCTGGCGCAGGCGGCGGATGTGCACATCCACCGTACGCTCCTCGATGAAGACATGGTCGCCCCAGACCTGATCGAGCACCTGCGGCCGGCTGAAAACGCGCCCCGGGTGGGCCATGAAGAAACGCAGCAGCTTGAACTCGGTCGGCGCCAGCTCGACCGGGCGGCCGTCGAGCCTGACTTCGTAGGAGATGGGATCGAGGTGCAGCGGGCCGAAGACCAGCGTGGTTTCGGCGGCATGCGGCGCGCGCCGGCGCAGCACCGCCTGGATGCGCGCCAGCAGCTCGCGCGGGCTGAAGGGCTTGACGAGATAATCGTCGGCGCCCTGCTCGAGGCCGGCGACTCGGTCCGACTCCTCGCCGCGCGCAGTGACCATGATCAGCGGCAGCTTCTCGGTGCGGGCGGATTCGCGCAGCTGGCGCGCCAGCGCCAGGCCGGACATCCTCGGCAGCATCCAGTCGATCAGCACGGCGTCCGGCAGCGCCGCCTTCAGCGCAGCCAGCGCTTCCTCCGCGCTTGCCGCGACGGCCGCCTTCATGCCGGCCTTCTCCAGCGTGAAGCGGATCAGCTCCTGGATGGCGGGATCGTCCTCGACGACAAGCACGCGGGTCGCCATGCCTATTGCGGCCCCCCGTCGGGCTCGACATGATCCTCGCGGGCAGTATGGCGCACGTCGGTGCCGTGCACGATGTAGATGACCTGCTCGGCGATGTTCTTGGCGTGGTCGCCGATGCGCTCGATGGCCTTGGCGATCCAGACGATGTCGAGCACCGTCGAAATGGTGCGCGGATCCTCCATGACAAAGGTAACGAGCTGACGCACGATGCCGCGGAACTCGTCGTCGATGGTGGCATCCTCGGCGATGATGTGCTCGGCCTCGACGGCATCCAGCCGTGCCATGGCGTCGAGCACGCGGCGCAGCATGGCCACCGCCAGCTGGCCGGCATGCCGCACGTCGGCCGAGCGCGGGATCTGCAGGCGGCCGCGGTCGTAGATCTGCTTGGCCATGCGGGCGATCTTCTCCGCCTCGTCGCCGGTGCGCTCGAGGTCGGTGACGATCTTGCTCACCGCCATGATCAGGCGCAGGTCGCTCGCCGCCGGCTGGCGGCGGGCGATGACGTGCGAGCAGGCGTCGTCGATCTCGATCTCGTAGCTGTTCACGCGGCGGTCGGTATCGGTCACCTGCGCGATCAGGTCGTAGTTGCCGGTACCGAAGCATTCTATGGCGGCGAGGATCTGCGATTCGACCAGGCCGCCCATCTGCAACACGCGCGAGCGGATGTCTTCCAGGTCGGAATCGTATTGCTTCGAAAGGTGTTCGCTGTGTGGCATGGTGGCTCCTGGATGGATCGACTCAGCCGAAACGGCCGGTGATGTAGGCCTCGGTCTGCGGGTTCTGCGGCTTGATGAAGATGTCGTCCGTCCAGCCGAACTCGATCAACTCGCCAAGGTACATGTAGGCGGTGAAGTCGGAGACTCGCGCCGCCTGCTGCATGTTGTGGGTGACGATGAGGATGGTCACCTTCTGCTTGAGCTCGGCGATCAGCTCCTCGATGCTCGCCGTGGCGATCGGGTCGAGCGCCGAGGTCGGCTCGTCGAAGAGCAGGATCTCCGGCTCGGTGGCGAGTGCGCGGGCGATGCAGAGGCGCTGTTGCTGACCGCCGGAGAGGTTGAAGGCCTGCTCGTGCAGGCGGTCCTTCGCCTCGTTCCACAGCGCCGCACCGCGCAGCGCCTCCTCGACCCGTTCCTCGAGGACGGCGCGCCTGTTGATGCCGCGCACGCGCAGTCCGTAGGCGACATTCTCGAAGATGGTCTTGGGGAAGGGGTTCGGCTTCTGGAACACCATCGACAGGCGCATGCGCACCTCGATCGGGTCGACCGACTTGTCGAGCAGGTTCACGTTGTCCGGATGCAGGCGGATCTCGCCCTCGTAGCGGTTGCCCGGATAGAGGTCGTGCATGCGGTTGAAGCAGCGCAGAAAGGTCGACTTGCCGCAGCCGGAGGGGCCGATCAGCGCGGTGACGCGCTTGTCGTAGATCGGCATGTCGATCTTCTTCAGGGCATGGAAATCGCCGTAATGGAAGTTCAGGCCGGCGGCGTGCGCCTTGAGCGGCAACGAATCGAGAGTGGGCTTCGGTTCAGCCATGTCGGATTACCACTTGATGTTGCGGCGGATGCGGTAGCGCAGCCAGATGGCCAGGCCGTTCATCGCCAGGGTCATGAATACGAGGATGAAGCCGGCCGCCGCGGCGTTGGCCTGGAAGGCCGGGTCCGGACGCGAGGTCCAGTTGAATATCTGGATCGGCATCACCGTGAAGGGGGACATCAGCCATTCAAAGGAAACGAAGGGCGCCTCGGCCTTCACCGGCGACGGCGGCAGGAAGGCGATGAAGGTCAGCGCGCCGACGGTGATGATGGGCGCCGTCTCGCCGATGGCGCGCGCCATGCCGATGATGACGCCGGTAAGGATGCCGCCGGTCGAATAGGGCAGGATGTGGCCCTGCACCACCTGCCACTTGGTGGCGCCGAGGGCGTAGGCCGCCTCGCGGATGGCGCCGGGAATGGCGCGGATCGCCTCGCGCGTGGCGACGATCACCACCGGCAGGATCAACAGCGCCAGCGTGAGACCCGCCGTCGCTACCGACTGGCCGAGGCCGAACTGATACACGAACAGGCCCAGCGCCAGCAGGCCATAGACGATCGACGGCACGCCGGCCAGATTGCTGATGTTGATCTCGATGACGTGGGTCATCCAGTTGCTCGGCGCGTATTCCTCCAGGTAGATGCCGGCGGCGACCCCCAGCGGCACGGCCACGGCGGCGGTCACGAGCATCACCATGATGGTGCCGACCCAGGCCGAGAGGATGCCGGCCTGTCCGGCACGGCGCGAGGGAAACTCCGTGAAGAATTCCGGCTTGAGGCGCGTGTAGCCATCGAGCAGCATGTCGACGAACAGCGTCGCGAAGGTCAGCAGGCCGATCGCCAGGCAGACAATTCCAATCAGGCCGAAGATCACGTCCCAGCGCTTGTGGCGCGCGATCAGCGCGCGGATCTCGGCGACGTCCTGTCGGGCCATTTCAGTATTGCTCCCTGTACTTGTGGCGCAGCCAGTAGCCGGCGATGTTGAACACCAGGGTCATCAGCATCAGCGTCAAGCCGGCGGCGAAGATGGTCTGGTAGCCGACGCTGCCGTGCGGCAGGTCGCCGAGCGCCACCTGCACGATGAAGGCGGTGATGGTGGCGGCCGGCTCCAGCGGGTTCCAGGTCAGGTTGGGCTGCATGCCGGCGGCCACCGCCAGGATCATGGTCTCGCCCACCGCGCGCGAAATGCCGAGGATGTAGGCGGCCATGATCCCCGAGAAGGCCGCCGGCACGACGACGCGCGTAGCGGTCTGGAAGCGCGTGGCGCCCATGGCGTAGGAGCCCTCGCGCAGGTTCATCGGCACGGCGCGCATGGCGTCCTCGGCGATCGAGCTGACCGTCGGGATGATCATGATGCCCATCACCAGGCCGGCCGAGAGCAGGTTGAAGCCGGGCAGTTCCGGGATGAATTTCTGCAGCAGCGGCGTGACGAAGAGCAGGGCGAAATAGCCGTACACGATGGTCGGCACGCCGGAGAGCAGCTCCAGCATCGGCTTGATCACCTCGCGGGTGCGCGGTCCGGCGAACTCGGAGAGGAAGATGGCGATAACGGTGCCGAGGGGAATGGCCACCAGCAGTGCCACGCCGGAGCTGACCAGGGTGCCGGAGAGCAGCACCATGATGCCGAAATGGGCGTCGTCGAACAGCGGCGTCCATTGCGTGTCGGTCAGGAAATCGAGAATCGGTACGTGGCTGAAGAACACCACGGATTCGGAAATCAGGATGTAGACGATGCCCAGGGTCGTAAACACCGACACCGACGCCGCCAGGAACAGGATCATCTCGATGATCTTTTCCTTGATGTGGCGCGAGGCGCGGTGGGCCAGACGGCTTTCGGACGGGGACATGGCCTGGTCGATGGTGGAAATCAGCGTGCCGTTCATGATATCGGACTCGGCAGGTCTTGCAAGACAAGCAAAGGCCGGCCCAGCGGCCGGCCTTTGCCGGACATTGATCTCAGAGCTTGCCTTCGCGCTTCATCAGCTCGTCGATGGTGATGCCGACCTCGGCGTTGCCGCCGAAGACGGTGCCCAGCTTGCCTTTCTTCAGGTGGTCCAAGTTGCCGGTGTAGGCCTTCTCCGGCAGCGGCACGTACTTCACCTCGCGCGAGAGCTTGGCGCCGTGCTTCATGTAGAACTCGACGAACTTCTTCACTTCGGCGCGTTCGTAGGCCTTCTCGCTGACGTAGATGAAGATCGGGCGCGACAGCGGCTCGTAGGAACCGTTGATGACGTTGTCCATGGACGGCAGCACCGCCTTGCCCTTCGGGTTCACCACCGGCACCGCCTTCAGCTTGCCGGTGTTCTCGGCATAGTAGGCGAAGCCGAAGTAGCCGATGGCGTTGACGTCCTGCGTCACGCCCTGCACCAGCACGTTGTCGTCCTCCGAGGCGGTGTAGTCGCCGCGGCTCGATTTGGCCTTGCCGACGACGGCCTCGGTGAAGTAGTCGAAGGTGCCGGAATCGGAGCCGGCGCCGAACAGCTTGACCGGTGCGTCCGGCCAGGCCGGGTTGACCTGGTTCCAGCGCGTCACCTTGCCCTGCGCAGCCGGCTCCCACAGCTTCTTCAGTTCTTCCACCGTCATCTGCTTGATGAAGGCGTTTTTCGGGTTGATGACGACGGTCAGCGCATCGAAGGCGACCGGCAGCTCGAAATACTTGATGCCGGCGGCGGCGCAGGCCTCCATCTCCTTCTTGAGGATGGGGCGCGATGCGTCCGAGATGTCGATCTCGCCGCGGCAGAACTTCTTGAAGCCGCCGCCGGTGCCGGAGATGCCGACGGTGACCTTGATGGCGTTCTTCTCTGCCTTCTGGAATTCCTCGGCGACCGCCTCGGTGATCGGATAAACCGTTGAAGAGCCGTCGATCTTGACGACATTGGACTGGGCCAGCGCGCCGCCGATGGCCAGTTGGCCCAGCGCCAGCGCGAGAATCGTTTGCTTGAGGTGTTTCATGTCTTCTCTCCTTGTCTGATGTTGCGGAGCGAAGTTTATTTCGTCAATGTGACGGGATTGTTACGGCCCGGAAAGCACCTTGCCGTCCTGCGGAGACTGACTTTTCCTGCGGAGGACAGATTGCCTGTGTCGCCAGTTCAGGAGCCGGCGCCCGCTTTCTCCTGCGACTGGTAGCGCTTGATCCAGTCTGCGATCTGCTGCGTCACATTGGCCTCGATGCCGAGGAACTGGTGGTAGCCGGAATGGCAGGGGTTGCCGCGGTTCTCGCCGCCCTCGACGGTGATCAGGTCGACGGCCGTGGCCTGCTTCATCGAGGCCATGACGCCGGGGATGGCGCTGTAGGGCGTGACGTGGCAGGCGTCGTCCTTGTGGTGGACGAACAGGGTGGGCACCGTGACCTGGTCGAGCGCGGCGTCCGTCACTGGGTGTGCAGCCGCCACCGGCTTGCTGGTCGTCGACGCCGTCAGCACGATGCCGTCCGGGCCGCGCTCCTTGAGCAGCACGGCGGCCGTGGCCGCCGACAGGGAGCCGTTGCTGGTGCCGATGGCCCAGACCGGCAGCCTGTTCTGCTCGCGCAGGAAGGCGATGACGGCGGCCGTGTCCCGGGCGTGCTCCGGCGTGTGGCGGAAATCGTCCAAATTGCGGCGGTCGGAGGGAACGTCGACGATGGCCACGGAAATGCCGTTCTGCATGAATCGCGCGGCACCGCCCGAGAGGAAATTCTCGACGCGCATCGAGCCGTTGGGGAAGATGCCGATGTTGCCGCCGCCGCCCTGGAACAGGATGGCATTCGCGACCGGGTTTTCCGCCTTGGCATAGACAAAGCGGATGGTGACGTCGGGACGGGTCGGCAACTCCTTGACTTCGAGCTGGGCGAACGCGCACCCGGACACAAGCGCGAATGCAATGAATAAACCCTGTTTCATCGGACCCTCACGGCAGTCGGGCACGGGAAACGAGCTGCCCGCTGGGCGGCTCAGCCGACCAGGATTATATGCACCCGATACGGCCCGTGCGCGCCCATCGTCACGGTCTGCTCGATGTCGGCGGTACGGGAGGGGCCGGAGACGAAGTTCACGGCGCGCGGCAGGCGGCCGCGCTCGGCGCGCGCAAGCGCCCAGGCGTCTTCCATGAAGGGCACGATGCGCGCCGTCTCGACGACGGCGATGTGGGTCTCCGGCAGCAGGCTCGCCGCGGCCGGCGTGTCGGGGCCGGAGAGCAGCATCAGCGTGCCGGTCTCGGCGACGGCGCAGAAGCAGCCGGTGACGCCGACGAGGTCGTCGCCGCGCGCCGGGCGGTCTTCCATGCCGAGGCCGGCGCCGATCCAGTCGAGCTTGCGCAGGCTGGGCCAGCAGACGCCGCCGGTGGGCAGGTGGTTCACGACCAGGTAGCGCGCGACGGCGCCGGGCACGGCCTGCAGGCTGGACACCTTCTCGACGGTGCTGGCGAGTGCCTCGGCGCGGGCGCGAAAGCGCAGCTCGGGTTCCCAGTCGCGCGGCGGCTGCAGGCCGACGGGGTGCGCGGCGAGGTGGGCGTCGATGGCCGCCGTATCGCCGGGACTGACTTTTCTATTCAGTGCGGCGCGCACGCGGCCGAGGATGGCGTCGCGGCTGCTCATGGGCGGCGCTCCTTGTACAACTCGCGGAAAGTCCTGCCCGCCGGCGCCGGGAAATCGCGGCCGTCGCTCCAGCCGGCGGCGAGCGGCAGGCGGTGGATCAGTTTCTCGTCGCCGCCCAGCCATTTCATCATCCGTGCGGCGAGGCGCGTGCCGAGCGCGTAGAGCGCCGGCCGCTGCGCCGCCCAGCCCCACAGGGCGAGGCCCACGCGTTCCGTCCAGGGCTTGAGGCCGCGCGCCATCTGTTCCTCGCGCAGTTTGCGCATGAGGTCGGGCAGCGGGATCTTCACCGGGCAGACGACGCCGCACTGGTTGCACATGGTCGCCGCGTTTGGAAGCTGAACGGCGTTCTCCAGGCCGACGTAGGACGGCGTCAGGATGTTGCCCATCGGGCCGGGATAGACCCAGCCGTAGGCGTGGCCGCCGACGGCCTGGTACACCGGGCAGTGGTTCATGCAGGCGCCGCAGCGGATGCAGCGCAGCATCTCGCGCATCTCGCCGGCGAGCAGCTTCGAGCGGCCGTTGTCCACCAGCACGATGTGGAACTGCTGGGGTCCGTCGGACTCCTCGAGGTGCTTCGGCCCGGTGTGGACCGAGACGTAGTTGGTGATGGCCTGGCCGGTGGCCGAGCGCGGCAGCAGGCGCAGCAGGGTCGACACGTCCTCCAGCGTCGGCACCACCTTCTCGATGCCGGTGAGGGCGACGTGCAGGCGCGGCAGCGTGGTGCACAGGCGGCCATTGCCCTCGTTGGTGACGATCAATGTCGATCCGGTCTCGGCGACGAGGAAATTGGCGCCGGAGACGCCCATGTCGGCGGCGAGGAACTTCGGCCGCAGGATCTCGCGCGCCTCGCGCGTCAGCGCCGCCGGGTCGGTCTTGCGCGGCGTGCCGTGCTTGGCGTGGAAGAGGTCGGCTACGTCCTCGGCGGTCTTGTGGATCACCGGCATGACGATGTGCGAGGGCGGCTCGGCGTCGTTGATCTGCAGGATGTACTCGCCGAGGTCGGTCTCGATCGGCTCGATGCCGGCCTCGATGAGGGCGTCGTTGAGGCCGACCTCCTCGCTCACCATGGACTTCGACTTGGCGACGGTCTTCACGCCGTTCTCGCGCGCGATGTCGACGACGATGCGGCAGGCCTCGGAGGCGTTCTCCGCCCAGTGCACCACGGCGCCGCGCGCCGTGGCCTCGCGCTCGAAGCGCTCCAGATACAAATCGAGGTCGGCCAGCGCGCGGTTGCGGATGGCCTTGCCCACCTCGCGCAGCGATTCGAAGTCGCCGAACTCGGCCACCGCGTTGGTGCGGTTCACCACCGCCTTCACCTTGATCAGGCCGAGGCCCTTCTGCAGCTTGGCGTCGCCGAGGTTGGCGGCGGCGCGGGCCTTGAATTCGTTGGAGCGCAGTTCCACGGCTACTCGCCCTGCCCGGCCAGCACTTCGGCAATGTGCAGCACCTGCGTCTTCAGGTCGCCGCGGCGGCGCAGGCGGCCCTCGATATTGAGCAGGCAGCCGAGGTCGCCGCCGACGATGGCGTCCGCCCCGGTGGCGCAGGCGTGGCCGCACTTGTTGTCGGCGAGCTGGGTCGACACTTCGCCGAACTTCAGCGAGAAGGTGCCGCCGAAGCCGCAGCAGGTCTCGGCCTCGTGCATCTCTGTCAGCGTCACGCCCGGCAGCTGCGCCAGCAGGGCGCGCGGCTGCGCCTTGACGCCCAGCTCGCGCAGGCCGGAGCAGGAATCGTGGTAGGTCACCGTGCCCTTGAAATTGCCGGGCACGCTGTCGAGCTTGAGCACGTTGACCAGGAAGTCGGTCAGTTCATAGGTGCGGGACGCGAGGCCTTCGATGCGCTTGAGCGTGGCCGGATCGTCGCGGAACAGTTCTGGATAGTGGGCGCGAATCATGCCGCCGCAGGAACCCGAAGGGGCGACGACGTAGTCGAAGCCCTCGAACTCCTCGAGCACCTTGCGCGCCAGGGCGATGGCGTTGGCGCGGTCGCCGGAGTTGTAGGCCGGCTGGCCGCAGCAGGTCTGCGTCTCCGGCACTTCGACCGTGCAGCCGCCGTGCTCGAGCAGGCGGATCGCCGCGAAGGCGACGCCGGGCTTCATGAGGTCGGCGAGGCAGGTGACGAAGAGGGCGACGCGCACGCTGGACTCCTTGTGGACGGTCAGCGATTCTAGCGCCAAGCCGGACCGGCCAGCACTGGGGATTACCCTATTTCGCCGTCCAGCCCAGGTCCATGGTCAGCGCGGCGCCGGTGATGACGCCGGCGGCGGGCGAGCACAGGTAGGCGACGAAGTCGGCCACCTCGGCCGGCTCGATCAGGCGCTTGATGGCGGCCGGCTCGAGCATGACCTTCTCGATCACCTCGGCCTCGGGGATGCCGCGCGTCTTCGCCTGGTCGGCGATCTGGTTGTCCACCAGCGGCGTGCGCACGTAGGCCGGGCAGATGGCGTTGGCGGTGATGCCGCAGGCGCCGCCTTCCAGCGCGGCCGTCTTCGTCAGGCCGACCAGGCCGTGCTTGGCGGCGATGTAGCCGGCCTTGTTGGGCGAGGCGATGAGGCCGTGGATCGACGAGATGTTCACGATGCGCCCCCACTGCTGCCGCTTCATCGCCGGCCAGCAGTAGCGCGTCAGCAGGAAGGGCGCGGTGAGCATCACCGCCTGCATCCTGTCCCACATGTCCTCGGGAAAGTCCTCGATCGTCGAGACGTGCTGGAAACCGGCGTTGTTCACCAGGATGTGCACCGTGCCGTATTGCGCCAGGGCGGCGTCGACCAGCGCCTTGCAGTCGGCGCGCTGCGCCGAATCGCCCTTGACGAAGTGGCCGCCGATGGCCGCGGCGACTTCGGCGCCCTTGTCGCTGATGTCGGCCACCACCACTTTGGCGCCGTCGGCGGCCAGCCGCTCGGCGATGGCCTTGCCCAGGCCGCTGGCGGCCCCCGTCACGATCGCCACTTTTCCTGCCAGACTGCCTTGACTCACTTTCCTCTCCTTTACTGTCTGACGCGCATCACGGCCTGGACCAGCTCGGCCACGGTGCGCACTTCCATCTTGTCCATGATGCGGGCGCGGTGAACTTCCACCGTCTTGATGCTGATGTTCAACACGTCCGCGATCTGCTTGTTCAGCTTGCCGGCAATGACAAGATCCATCACTTCGACCTCGCGCTCGGTGAGGCTGGCCAACCGCTTCGCGATGGCCGCGCCCGTCCGCTTTATCTCGCGCTTGCTGCGATCGAGTTCCAGGCACTGCCCGACCAGGCGCAGCATGTCCTTGTCGCCGAAGGGCTTCTCGATGAAGTCCACGGCGCCCTTCTTCAGCGCCGAGACGGCCATCGGCACGTCGCCGTGGCCGGTGATGAAGATCACCGGCAGCGTGCAATGCCGCAGGTTCAGCTTCTCGTAGAGCTCGAGGCCGCTCATGCCGGGCATGCGCACGTCGAGCACGATGCAGCCGGCCATGTCGTCGCGGCAGGCGGCGAGGAAATCCTCCGCCGAGGCATAAGCCGTGACGGCGAAGCCCTGCGATTCGAGCAGCCAGGCGAGCGAGTCGCGCATGGCCTCGTCGTCGTCAACGATGTAAACACGCTGGTCCGTCATGAGTCTGTTCCAAGCGGCAGTGTAAACCGGAACACGCTGCCGCCCCCCGGGTTGGGCTGCACCCACAGGCGGCCGTCGTGGTATTCGACGATGGAGCGGCAGATGTTGAGGCCCATGCCCATGCCCTCGGCCTTGGTGGTGAAGAAGGGCGTGAACAGCCGTTCGACCTGCTCGTCGGTGAGGCCGCAGCCGCGGTCGGCCACCGCCACCTCGACGGCGCTTCCGTCCAGCCGGGCCGAGAGGGCCAGCACCCGCTCGTCGGCCGGCGTCTGCTGCATGGCCTCGATGCCGTTCTTCACCAGGTTGAGCACCACCTGCTCGATCATGATGCGGTCGGCGAACACCGGCGGCAGGTCGGCCGGAATGTCCACGCGAATGACCGCCGCCGCCTTGCGCGCCTCGATGTCGGCGAAGCCGATGGCCTCCTCGACGATCTCGGCCAGCGCCACCGGTGCGCGCACCGGCGCGCTCTTCTTCACGAACTCGCGCGTGCGGCGGATGATCTTGCCGGCGCGCTCGGCCTGGGTGCTGGCCTTCTCCATGGCGGCGAGGATATCCTCCCGCCGGAAGTCGCCGGACTTGAGGCGGTTCACGCTGCCCATGCAGTAGTTGGCGATGGCGGAGAGCGGCTGGTTCAGCTCGTGGGCCAGGGAGGAGGCCATCTCGCCCATGGTGATCAGGCGCGAGGTCTGCTCGAGCCGCTCCTGGTGCTGCAGGGCCGCCTCCTCCATGTGCCTGCGGTCGGTGACGTCGGCGGCGATCTCCATGCGCACGACGCGGCCGTCCACCCAGCGGATGGCGCGGTCGCGCAGGTGGAACCAGCGGCCGGAGAGCCGATGGCGGATCTCGCCGTCGAACAGTTCGCGCGGTACGTCGTCAAGGCCGAGGCTGCGCGGATCGACGAGGAAGTCGCTGCGCTCGGGATGGCAGGCGGTGGTGACCTGCCAGCAGTTCTTGCCGACGGCGTCCATGCCGTAGAGCTGCTTGAATGCGCGGTTGGCATAGAGGATCTCGTCGTTCGCCACGTCGGCGACGTACACCGCCGTGTCGAGACCGTCGAGCACGGCGACGAAGCGCTCGTGCGCCGCCTCCAGCTCGGCGCGGGCGCGCTTCGGCTCGGTAATGTCGTTCATCGAAGCCATCCAGCCGAGCTGGCGGCCGCCGCTGTCGATCAGCGGCGAGAGGTACATGCGCACATCGAAGCGCTCGCCGTTGCGGCGCATGATGCGCATCTCGTAGCCGCCCGGCGGCGCCTGGCCCGCAAGCGTCTGCTCGAGGTCGCGCCGCAGCTGGTCCGCCTCCTCGGGCGGCCAGTAGGGAAACGGCGGCCGCATGCCGACCAGTTCCTGCTCGCTCCAGCCGATCATGCGGCAGAAGGCCGGGTTCACGAAAATGATGCGCCCCTCGAGGTCGATGGCGCGCAGGCCGGTGACGAGCGACTCGCCCATGGCGCGGCGGAAGGCGTAGGCGCTCTTCAGCTTCTCCTCGTCCTCGCGCCGGTCGGTGATGTCGTGGGCGACGGCGTAGAGCAGCTTCTCCTCCGGCACCGGATTGATGGCCCACAGCAGCCAGTGGTAGCGGCCGTCCGCGCCGCGCCAGCGGTTCTCGAAGCTGGAGGGCTTGCCTGTGGCGAGCCGGCGCAACTCATCCACGGTCGCGGCCATGTCCTCGGGATGCACGTAGTCGAGCAGCGGCTTGCCGGTGATTTCCTCCGCCGAATAGCCGAGCACGCGGCCGAAGGCCGGGTTCACGCGGCGGAAACCGCCGTCCATGCCGGCGATGCAGAGCATGTCGAGCGACAGGTTGAAAAGGCGGTCGCGCTCCTTCTCGACCCTGACGCGGCGCTGGAAGTGGCCGCGCAGCGCCCACAGGCTCCACACCACCACCAGGGTCAGGCCGGCAATCAGGAACAGCGGCACCACCCGCGCCACGCCGGGGTCGGTGCGGAAGGCCTTGGCATGAAGCTGAAGGCCGTTGCCGGGCGGGTCGAAGTCGATGGCGTAACTGAGGGCGTCGTCGGCCGGCCTCACCGTGGTGTTGGCGGCCAGCACCCGGCCCTCGGCATCGACGATGCTGAGGCTGTATTTCTCGCCGAACCAGGCCGGCACCAGGTGGCGCACCATGCCCTCGATGGTATACACGCCGACCAGCGCGCCCATATATGTGCGGCCGAACTGCACCGGCACGTAGACCTCCAGGAGCGCCGCGCCGCGGTGGTTGACGTAGGCCTCGCCGTAGGTCGGCCGCTCGGAGGTGAGGGCGTGGGCGAAGCTCGACGGCTGCGCGCCGGCGAGGCGTTCGCCGGCGATCCAGTCGGTGGTCTCGAAGGGTGCCGCCCAGCGGATGATCTGGCCGGAATCGACCCAGACGATGCTGGCGAGTTCCGGCGTGTTGGCGAGGTACTGCGTGGCGCGCACGTGGAAGGCGTTGCGGTCGAGCTTGCCCTCGGCCATCTCGCGCGCCATCTGGGCGAGATGATCCTGCGTGCCCTGCATGTGCAGGCGCATGGTCTGCTCGGCCCACTGCACGTCTCGACCGAGGGTGTCGTTGATCAGGTCGGTCTCGCGCTTCTGCAGCCCCCAGACGAGCGCCAGCATGGCCAGGGCAAAGATGCCGATGGCGACGTAGGGAACGCTCCAGACCCAATTGCGCTGGCGGATGGTGGCTTCGGTGTTCACGGGTATCGGAGGATGTCACCGGGGATTTTCTCACGCCCTTGGGGTTTACCCGCATTTGCCCCCCGCGGCCCGCTGGTTAACCTGCGCTCAGGCCCTGACGAGGAAAACATGTGAAGCTGCTGCGCCTGATCGTCCTGGCGGGATGGGCGGCCTGTGCCGCCGCGCAGGCCGCCGAACCGATCCGCATCGGCGTCTCCGGCCCGTTCACCGGCGGCTCGAGCCCGATGGGGCTGTCGATGCGCGACGGCATCCGCGTCGCGGCCGCGGAAATCAATGCCTCGGGCGGCCTGCTCGGCCGGCCGGTCGTGCTCGTCGAGCGCAACGACGAGGCGCGCAACGAGCGCGGCGCGCAGATCGCCCAGGAACTGGTCGGCAGGGAGAAGGTCGTCGCCGGCATCGGCATTGTCAACACCGGCGTGGCCCTCGCCAGCCAGCGCTTCTACCAGGAGGCGCGCATCCCGATGATCACCGCGGTGGCGACCGGCTCGATCGTCACGCGCCAGTTCCTGCCGCCGCAGTATCCCGACAACTTCATCTTCCGCATGGCGGCCAACGACACCATCCAGGCCGCCATGATCGTCGAGGAGGCGATCGAGCGGCGCAAGTTCCGCAGGGTGGCGATCCTCGCCGACTCGACCAACTACGGCCAGCTCGGCCGCGAGGACCTCGAGCGCGCCCTCGAGAAGAAAGGCATCCGCGCCGTCGCCGTGGACAAGTTCAACATCCGCGACATCGACATGACGCGCCAGCTCATCAGGGCGCGCGAGGCCGGCGCGGAAGTCCTGCTCACCTACGGCATCGGCCCGGAGCTGGCACAGATCGCCAACGACGCGGCCCGGCTCGACTGGCGGGTGCCGATCATCGGCGGCTGGCCGCTGTCGATGTCCAACTTCATCGACAACGCCGGGCCCAACGGCGAAGGCGCGCGCATGCCGCAGACCTTCATCCAGGAGGCGGACTCGCCGAAGCGCCGCGCCTTCATCGCGGCCTGGCAGAAGCTCGCACGCGCCGAACGCATGCCCTCGCCTTCGGCCGCCGCGCAGGGCTACGACGGCATGCTGCTGCTCGCCGCGGCGATCCGCCAGGCCGGCACCACCCATGGCTCGCGCGTGCGCGAGGCGCTGGAAAACCTCGGGGAAAAAGTCGAGGGCGTCATCATGACCTATGAGCATCCCTTCTCCCGCACCGACCACGAGGCCATCGACGGCCCCGGCCAGGTGACGATGGGCGAGGTGCACGGCGGCCGCGTCGTGCGCGCCTACGGGGACACCCGGAAGAAAACGGCGAAGTAAGCCCCCGGCGCCGCGAAACGGGCAATTGCGGTACCGATCCCCATGTCCTATATTGATAATTCATATAGGGAGCCGGTTCGCGGCCAGTCCGACGGGCGCCGAACCGCTCATTTGCGTTGTTCCTCATCGAAAGGGAGATTCCATGAAGCGTTCACTATTGTTTGCCGGTATGGTTGCACTCGCCCTGACTGCCTGCGGGAAGAAGGAAGCTCCGCCGCCTCCGGCGGCTGCGCCCGCACCTGCCCCGGCAGCCGCACCCGCGCCTGCCCCAGCGCCCGCACCCGCCCCGGCACCCGCCCAATCCGGCATGTCGGGCATGGAAGGGATGTCCGGCATGTCCGGCGGCCCGGTCATGAACGGCGCAAAGGAAGAGCCGAAGAAGTAAGACCGGCGCATCGAAGAGCCAGCCTGAGGGCTGGCTCTTTTTTCGCCTATTGCACTATCCGGTCTCTTGTTTTACCATACGAAAAGCTTCCCCCGGCACACCACCCCGTACTAGAGTGGAAGCAAAGGCCCGCCGAGGCGGGAAAAAGGGCGCGCACGAGGCGTCCGCTGCGACAACTGACGAGGAGACAACCATGTCAGCACTGCCGAACAACCTGCTGCCGTCCGACCCGGACACGCAGGAAACCCAGGAATGGCTCGACGCCCTCGAGGCCGTCATCGAGCAGGAGGGGCCGGAGCGCGCCCATTACCTGATCGAGTGCCTGGTCGACCTGGCCCGCCGCACGGGCATCAACCTGCCCTACAAGGCCACCACCGCCTACATCAACACCATCCCGCCCGGCCAGGAAACGCCCTCGCCCGGCAACCATGAGCTGGAGCACCGCATCCGCTCCTACGTGCGCTGGAATGCGCTGGCCATGGTGCTGCGCGCCAACAAGGGCGACTCCAACCTCGGCGGCCACATCGCCAGCTTCGCCTCCGCCGCCACGCTCTATGACGTCGGTTACAACCACTTCTGGCACGCCCCCTCCGAAACGCACGGCGGCGACCTGCTGCTGTTGCAGGGGCATTCGAATCCGGGCGTCTATGCGCGCGCCTTCCTGCTCGGCCGCCTGACGGAAGAGCAGATGAACAACTTCCGCCGCGAGGTGGACGGCAAGGGCCTCTCCTCCTATCCGCACCCGTGGCTGATGCCCGACTTCTGGCAGTTCCCGACGGTGTCGATGGGCCTCGGCCCCCTGCAGGCGATCTACCAGGCGCGCTTCATGAAGTACATGAACGACCGCGGCATCGTGCAGGCCGGCAACCGCAAGGTGTGGGCCTTCATGGGCGACGGCGAGATGGACGAGCCGGAGTCGATGGGCGCCATCGGCCTGGCCGGCCGCGAGCGCCTCGACAACCTGATCTTCGTCGTCAACTGCAACCTGCAGCGCCTCGACGGCCCCGTGCGCGGCAACGGCAAGATCATCCAGGAGCTCGAGGCCGACTTCCGCGGCGCCGGCTGGAACGTCATCAAGGTGATCTGGGGCAGCTACTGGGACCCCCTGCTGGCGATGGACACCAAGGGGCTGCTGCGCAAGCGCATGGAGGAATGCGTCGACGGCGACTACCAGACCTTCAAGTCGAAGGACGGCGCCTACGTGCGCGAGCACTTCTTCAACACGCCGGAACTGAAGGCGATGGTCGCCAACTGGTCGGACGACGACGTCTGGCGCCTCAACCGCGGCGGCCACGACCCGCACAAGATCTACGCCGCCTACCATGCCGCGGTAAACCACGCCGGCCAGCCGACGGTGATCCTCGCCAAGACCATCAAGGGCTACGGCATGGGCGAGTCGGGCGAGGCGCAGAACATCACCCACCAGCAGAAGAAGATGGGCACCGTCTCGCTGAAGGCCTTCCGCGACCGCTTCGGCCTGCCGCTGGCCGACGAACAGGTGGAGAAGCTGGAGTACATCAATCCCGGCCCCGACGCGCCGGAAATCCAGTACATGCGCGAGCGACGCGAGGCCCTCGGCGGTTTCCTGCCGCACCGCAGGCAGAAGGCGGAGCCGCTGGAGGTGCCGAAGCTGTCGGCATTCGAGACGCAGTTGAAGGCTTCCGCCGAGGGCCGCGAGTTCTCGACGACCATGGCCTTCGTGCGCATGCTCGGCACGCTGGTGAAGGACAAGAAGCTCGGCAAGCATGTCGTGCCGATCGTCGCCGACGAGTCGCGCACCTTCGGCATGGAGGGCATGTTCCGCAGCCTCGGCATCTGGTCCTCGGTCGGGCAGAACTACACGCCGCAGGACCACGGCGAGCTGATGTTCTACAAGGAATCCAAGGACGGCCAGATCCTGCAGGAAGGCATCACCGAGTCCGGCGCCATGGCTTCCTGGATCGCCGCGGCGACGTCCTACAGCACGCACGGCGTGCAGATGATCCCCTTCTTCATCTAYTACTCGATGTTCGGCTTCCAGCGYTTCGGCGACCTSGCCTGGGCGGCCGGCGACCAGCGCGCGCGCGGCTTCCTGCTCGGCGGCACCTCSGGMCGMACGACGCTGAACGGCGAGGGCCTGCAGCACGARGAYGGCCACTCGCAYATCCAGKCSGCGCTGATYCCCAAYTGCGTCKCCTACGAYCCGACCTTCGGYTAYGAGGTGGCGGTGATCCTGCAGGACGGCCTGCGCCGCATGGTGCAGGAGCAGGAGGACGTCTTCTACTACATCACCCTGCTCAACGAGAACTACCCGCACCCGGCCCTGCCGGAAGGCGCGGAGAAGGACATCCTCAAGGGCATGTACCTCTTCAGGAAAGGGCCGGCCGGCAACAATCCGCGCGTGCAACTCCTCGGCTCCGGCGCCATCCTGCGCGAGGTGATCGCCGCCGCCGAGCTGCTGAAGAAGGACTGGGGCGTCGAGGCCGACCTCTGGAGTTGCCCGAGCTTCACCGAACTGGCGCGCGACGGCCAGGCCGCGGCGCGCTGGAACCTGCTGCACCCGACGGAAAAACCCAGGCTCTCGCACGTCGAGCAGTGCCTGAAGGACACGCGCGGCCCCGTGATCGCCTCGACCGACTACGTGCGCGCCTTCGCCGAGCAGATCCGGCCGTATGTGCCGCGCCGCTATGCCGTGCTCGGCACCGACGGCTTCGGCCGTTCGGATACCCGGGAAAAGCTGCGCGGCTTCTTCGAGGTCGACCGCCACTACGTCGCCGTCGCCGCGCTGAAGGCGCTGGCCGACGAGGGCCAGCTGGACAAGGCCAAGGTGAAGGAGGCCATCGCCAAGTACGGCCTCGACCCGGACAAGCCCAACCCCGTCACCGTCTGAGGAAACGCCATGCCGCTCATCGAAGTGAAAGTGCCCGACATCGGCGACTTCAAGGACGTGCCGGTGATCGGCATAGAAGTCAGTCCCGGCGACACGGTGAAGGCGGAGGACCCGCTCGTCACCCTGGAGTCCGACAAGGCCACCATGGAGGTGCCGGCCCCCGTCGCCGGCACCGTGAAGGAAATCCGGCTCAAGGTCGGCGACAAGGTCTCGGAAGGCTCGCTGGTGCTGCTGCTGGAGACGGCCGAAACTGCGCCCTCTCCCCAACCCTCTCCCGCAAGCGGGAGAGGGAGCGAGCCCTCCCTCTCTCCCCCGCGGGGAGAGGGGGCTGCCGCGCCCAAAACGGCCGAGCCCATCGCCCCACCCCCACCCGCTCCGCCCCCGGCCCCGGCCGAGATCGCTGCCGAGGTCGCCGGCGGCCACAAGGCCCACGCCAGCCCCTCGGTGCGCCGCTTCGCGCGCGAGCTGGGCGTCGACGTGGCGCAGGTGAAAGGCAGCGGCCCCAAGGGCCGCATCCTGCAACAGGACGTGCAGGCCTACGTGAAGGGCGCGCTGGCGCAGCCGCGCGGCGCCGGGCCGGCCGCCGGCGGCGGCGGGCTGGACCTGCTGCCCTGGCCGCAGGTGGACTTCGCCAAGTTCGGCCCCATCGAATCGAAGCCGCTCTCGCGCATCAAGAAGATCTCCGGCGCCAACCTCGCCCGCAACTGGGTGATGATCCCGCACGTCACGCAGTTCGACGAGGCCGACATCGGCGAGCTGGAAGCGCTGCGCGTGCAGCTCAATAAGGAGAATGAAAAGGCCGGCATCAAGGTGACGATGCTCGCCTTTCTGATCAAAGCCGCCGTCGCCGCACTGAAGAAGTTCCCCGACTTCAACGCCTCGCTCGACGGCGAGAATCTGGTGTACAAGCAGTACTTCCACATCGGCTTCGCCGCCGACACGCCGAACGGCCTGGTCGTGCCGGTGATCCGCGACGCCGACAAAAAGGGCGTGCTTGAGATCGCGAAAGAGATGGGCGCGCTCTCCGCCAAGGCGCGCGAGGGCAAGCTCGGCCCGGGCGAGATGCAGGGCGGCTGCTTCTCCATCTCCAGCCTCGGCGGCATCGGCGGCACGGCGTTCACGCCGATCATCAACGCGCCGGAAGTGGCCATCCTCGGCGTGTCGAAGTCGCAGACGAAGCCGGTCTGGGACGGCAAGGCCTTCCAGCCGCGCCTGATGATTCCGCTCTCGCTGTCCTACGACCATCGCGTCATCGACGGCGCCCAGGCGGCGCGCTTCACGGCCTATCTCGGCGGGATCCTGGCCGACATGAGGAGGGTGCTGCTGTGACCACCATCGTCGCGGTAAAGAAGAAGGGCATGGTGGCCATCGCCGCCGACTCGCTCACCACCTTCGGCGACACGCGGCTGGGCCGCCAGTACAAGGGCGAGCACGACAAGATCATCGAGTTCGGCGGCTCGTACATCGGCCTGTGCGGCAGCAGCGCCCACCACCTGGTGCTCTCGGCCCTGCTGCCGAAGCTGGAGGACATCAGGCTCGGCAGCCGCATGGAGGTATACGAGACCTTCCGCCGCCTGCATCCCGTCCTCAAGGAGCAGGGCTACCTCAACCCCAAGGAGGACGAGGACGATCCCTACGAGTCCTCGCAGATCACCGCGCTGATCGTGAACAGCTCGGGCATCTACGGCGTGTACTCCTATCGCGAGGTGTTCGACTACGACCGCTTCTGGGGCATCGGCTCCGGGCGAAACTTTGCCCTGGGCGCGATGTTCGCCGCCTACGACCGCTGCAAGACGGCGGCCGACGTGGCGAAGATCGGCGTCGAGGCGGGTGCCGAGTTCGACACCGCGACGCAGGGCCCGATCGTCCTGCACACCGTCAAGCTGAAGAGGTCCCGCAAATGAGCATCCTGGAAGTCCGCGTGCCCGACATCGGCGACTTCAAGGACGTGCCGGTGATCGGGGTGGAAGTCAGTCCCGGCGACACGGTGAAGGCGGAGGATCCGCTCGTCACCCTGGAGTCCGACAAGGCCACCATGGAAGTGCCCGCGCCCGCCGCCGGCACGGTGAAGGAAATCCGGCTCAAGGTCGGCGACAAGGTCAGCGAAGGCACGCTGGTGCTGCTGCTGGAGACCGTCGAGAGTGCGGCCGCCTCGCCTGCCCCTCCCCCCTTTGAAAAAGGGGGTCCGGGGGGGATTTCTCCCGCCGCCGACATCGAAACCGACATGCTCGTCCTCGGCGCCGGCCCCGGCGGCTACTCCGCCGCCTTCCGCGCCGCCGACCTCGGCCTGAAGACCGTGCTGGTCGAGCGCTACGCCGCACTCGGCGGCGTCTGCCTCAACGTCGGCTGCATCCCCTCCAAGGCGCTGCTGCACGTCGCTGCCGTGATGGAGGAGGCCGCCCACATGGCCGACCACGGCGTGACCTTCGCCGCGCCGAAAGTGGACCTCGACAAGCTGCGCGCGCACAAGGCCAAGGTCGTCACGAAGCTCACGCACGGCCTCGCCGGCATGGCCAAGGCGCGCAAGGTGGACGTCGTGCGCGGCTACGGCCACTTCCTCGACGCCAACCGCCTCGAGGTCGAACTCACCCAGGGCGAGGGCCAGGAGAAGGCCGGCGGCAAGAAAGTCGTCCGCTTCCGGAAATGCATCATCGCCGCCGGCTCGAGCGCCGTGCGCCTGCCCTTCATCCCCGACGATCCGCGCATCGTCGACTCGACCGGCGCGCTCGAGCTGCGCTTCGTGCCGAAGCGCCTGCTGGTGATCGGCGGCGGCATCATCGGCCTGGAGATGGCGACGGTTTACTCGGCGCTCGGCGCGAAGGTGGACGTCGTCGAGATGCTCGACGGCCTCATGCAGGGCCCCGACCGCGACCTCGTCAAGGTGTGGGAGAAGAGGAACGCCGGCCGCTTTGACAAGGTGATGCTGAAGACGAAGACCGTCAAGGTCGAGGCGCTGAAGGAAGGATTGAAGGTCTGGCTCGAAGGCGAGCAGGCGCCCGCCGAGCCGCAGCTGTACGACATGATCCTGCAGTCGGCCGGCCGCAGCCCGAACGGCAGCAAGATCGGCGCCGACAAGGCCGGCGTGGCGGTGGACGCGCGCGGCTTCATCGCCGTCGACAAGCAGATGCGCACGAACGTCCCGCACATCTTCGCCATCGGCGACCTGGTCGGCCAGCCGATGCTGGCGCACAAGGCGGTGCACGAGGCCCACGTCGCGGCGGAAGCGGCGGCGGGGCACAAGAGCTTCTTCGACGCCCGCGTGATCCCCGGCGTCGCCTACACCGACCCGGAAGTGGCCTGGGTCGGCCTCGGCGAGGCCGAGGCGAAGAGGCAGGGCATCAAGGTCGGCATCGGCAAGTTTCCCTGGGCCGCCTCCGGCCGCGCCATCGCCAACGGCGCCGAGCACGGCTTCACCAAGCTCGTCTTCGACGAAGAGACCCACCGCATCGTCGGCGGCGGCATCGTCGGCCCCAACGCCGGCGACATGATCGGCGAGATCGCCCTGGCCATCGAGATGGGCGCCGATGCCGTGGACATCGGCAAGACCATCCACCCGCACCCGACCCTGGGCGAATCGATCGGCCTGGCGGCGGAAGTCTATGAGGGCGCTTGCACCGACCTGCCGCCATCAAAGAAGAAGTAAAATCCTGCCGAACCCATCAATCGGCAGGATGAAATGACCCAGGACGAACTCAAGCAGGCGGTGGCAAGAGCCGCCATCGACTACGTGGTGCCCGGCGCCATCATCGGCGTCGGCACCGGCTCGACGGCCAACCACTTCATCGACGAGCTCGGCAGGATCAAGGACCGCATCCCCGGCGCGGTGGCCAGTTCGGAAGCCACGGCCAAGCGGCTCGCCGGCCACGGCATCCAGGTGCTCGACCTCAACGACGTCTCCGACATCCCGGTATACGTGGACGGCGCCGACGAGATCGACTCATCCATGGCCATGATCAAGGGCGGCGGCGGCGCGCTGACGCGCGAGAAGATCGTCGCCGCCGTGGCGCAGAAGTTTATCTGCATCGCCGATGCTTCCAAGCTGGTGCAGACGATGGGCAGGTTTCCCTTGCCCGTCGAAGTCATCCCGATGGCCCGCGCCCACGTCGCGCGCGAACTGGCCAAGCTCGGCGGCGAGCCGGTGCTGCGCTCAGGCTTCACCACCGACAACGGCAATATCATCCTCGACGTGAAGGGCCTTTCCATCACCGACCCGAAGGCGCTGGAGACCCGCATCAACGCAATAGTAGGCGTCGTCACCAACGGCCTCTTCGCCCTGCGCGGGGCCGACGTCGCGTTGCTGGCCGGGACGGACGGCGTGAAGACGCTGAAGCGAAGCTGATCGCCGTATTGCAGAGACTGACTTTTCCCGAAACAAAAAAGCCGCGCACATGGCGCGGCTTTTTTGCGTCTCCGGCAAGGCTCAGGACTTCGGCGGCACGTAGCCCTGCACCTGGTCGGCGCCCGAGCCGAAGAAGTGCTTCTCCATCTGCTCGGCGAGGTATTTGCGCGCCTTGGCGTCGGCCAGGCTGAGGCGGTTTTCGTTGATCAGCATCGTCTGGAACTTGACCCACTGCTGCCAGGCTTCCTTGGAGACGTTCTCAAAAATGCGCTTGCCCAGCTCGCCCGGCACCGGCGGGAAGTCCATGCCTTCCGCCTCGCGGCCCAGCTTGACGCATTTCACCATGCGGCCCATTGCGATTCCTTTCGTGAGATGAAACGCCCGCGGCAGCGGGCGGCATGGAGCATTTTACCCCTTTAGGGCCTGTTGATCTTCATTTGGTCGGTGCGAACGGGTTGCGGCCAAATGAAGATCAACAGGCCCTAGTGCAGCTTCGCGCTCCCGAATACCGCCCAGCGGTTCTTGCCGCTCATCTTGGCCTGGTACATGGCGGAGTCGGCCCGGGCGATGATTTCCTCGCTGCTGGCGGCGTGCTTGGGATAGAGCGCGATGCCGAGGCTGGCGGTAAGCTGGACGTCACGTCCGGCGAAATTGAACCGCATGTCGGCGATCTTGCCGCCGACGCGGCGGGCCAGGCCGACCATTTCCTCCTCGTCAGCATCCGGCGCCAGGATGGCGAATTCGTCGCCGCCGACGCGGAAGAAGATCTCGTTGCGGCGGACGATGGCGCCAACCTCCTCGGCCAGGCGCATGAGGACGACGTCGCCGGCCTGGTGGCCGAACTCGTCGTTGATCGGCTTGAAGCCGTCGAGGTCGACGGCGAGCAGCCCGGCCTGGGCCTTGCGCCGCGAGGCGTCGGCGATGATGCGCTCGATCTCCTCGTGGAAGCGGCGGCGGTTGTAGAGGTTGGTGAGCGGGTCGCGCTCGGCCAGCTGGATGAGCTGGGCCTCGAGCTGCTTCTGGCGGGTGACGTCCTCGTAGATCCAGACGCGGCCGATGAAGCGGCCGGGCTTGTCGCCGGGCACGAGGGCGGAGATGTCGGTGATGATGCGGCCGTCCTGCAAGCCGATTTCGTAGGCGCCGCTGACTTCCTCGCCGGCCAGCACCTCCTCGATATGCCTGCGGAAGGCGACGTCCTCTTTGCACAGGCGGGCCATGCGGTCGATCATGCTGCTGTCGCGCAGCCCCGCCAGGTTCTCGTCGCGCGGCAGCTTCCAGATGTCGCGGCAGGCGTTGTTGATGTAGACGACGCGGTGGTTGCCGTCGGCGAAGAGCACGCCGATCTTCATGACGTTGAGCAGGGCTTCCAGGCGCGAGCGCTCCTCGTTGCTGTTGGTCAGGTAGTATTCCTTGAGCGCCTGCGCGCGGCGCAGCTCGACCACCGTGTCGAGCAGCTTCAGTTCGGCCTCCTTGCGGCCCTGGATTTCGTCCCCCGAGACGCGCAGGCCAAGGTACTCGCCGGTCGGGCTGTTGAGCGGCTGCCAGTTGAGCACCGTCCATACGACGCTGCCGTCCTTGCGCTTGAGGCGCACCTCGAAGTTGTCGCCGGTGCTGCCGCGCAGGGCCTTGAGCGCGACCTCGAGTGCCAGCTTGCGGTCCTTGTCGAACACCAGCATGTCCACCAGGTTGTTCGAGAGCAGGCACTCGAGCGGCGTGTAGCCGGTGATGCGTTCGACCGAGCGGTTGATCCAGATGAGGCGGCCCTGCGGGTTGAACCAGCCCTCGACACCGTAGGTGTAGTCGGCGATGGCATGGAAGCGCGCCTCGCTCTTCTTCAGCGCTTCGACGCGCTCGTCGAGCGCCTGCGACATGCGGTTGAAGGCCCGCGTCAGCGCGCCGACTTCGTCGTTGCTGCCGACCGGCAGGCGCACGGTGGTCTCGCCGCTTTCCAGCGCAGCGGCGCCGCGCTGCAGGATGCGCAGGCTGCGCGTCAGCCAGTAGCCGATCAGGGCCAGCAAGATCACGGTCAGCACGAAAGCGCCCCAGCCGATGGCGACGCTCTGCCACAGCAGCTGGTCGCTGGCCTGGCGCAGGTAGCGCGTGTCGATGCCGAAGCGCACGCTGCCGATCTCGCGGTCGCCGATGCGCAGCACGGTGACGCCGTCGAAGCGCTCGGCCTCGCGCGGCAGGCTGGAGAAGTCTTCCATGGAGGTCGGCAGCGGTTGGGCGGGATCCCAGCCTTCCGCCGCAACGATGCGCCTGGCGGCATCCTGCAGCACGACGTAGCTGGTGCCCTCCTGCTGCCCCAGCTGCCTGACCAGGCGCGTCAGCTTGACGTAGTCGCGCTCGGCCAACGGCACGGCAAGGGAGGCATTGTGGAGGACCTGCAATTCCGCCAGGTGGAGGTTCTCCCGTGCAATCAACGCATCGTCGAGCAGGCGCACGCTGTTGGCGACCTGCACCCACAGCACGAGCACCAGGACGAAGCAGGCCGCCGCGATGAGGCGGAAGCGCAGCGAAGCGGCCATGCCCTTGAGGGCTTCCAGCATGCCGACCTTTCCTACAAGGCCTTGCCCAGCACCTTGGAACGACGTTGCCAGTTGTAGAGCTCGCGCTTCTCGCGCGGCAGGGAGTCGACGCCGGCTTCCTTGAAGCCGCGCTCGATGAACCAGTGGGAGGTGCGCGTCGTCAGCACGAACAGCTTCTTCAGGCCGGCCTTGCGCGCCCGCACCTCCATGTAGTGCAGCAGCTGCTCGCCGTAGCCGACGCGGCGGTAATCGGGATTGACGGCCAGGCAGGCGAGCTCCGCCGCCTTGTCCTTGCTGAACGGATACAGGGCGGCGCAGCCGAGGATCACGCCGTCGTGCTCGAGCACGGAGAAGCGGCCGATTTCCATCTCCAGCAGTTCGCGGCCGCGCCGCACCAGCGTGCCGTCCGCCTCCAGCGGGGCGATCAGGCCGACGATGGCGGCGACGTCGTCGATGGTCGCCTCGCGCAGGCGCGCCAGCGGGTCGCGCGTGACGACCGTGCCGACGCCCTCGTGGGTGAACAGCTCGAGCAGCAGGCCGCCGTCGACGTCGCGGTCGACCAGGTGGGCGCGCTTGACGCCGGCGCGGGTGGCGCGCATGCAGCAGGGCAGGTAAAGGCCGAGATCCTCGGTCAGGCGCTTCGGCTTGCGCAGCACCTGCTCGGCTTCGTCGGCGGTGATCGCATCGATGAGCTGGCCACGGCGGTCGGTGACGCCGGGCGCATCGCACAGGAAGATGAGCTTCTCGGCCTGCAGGGCGACGGCCACCGACTCGGCGACCTCTTCCATGCTGAGGTTGAATATCTCGCCGGCGGGCGAAACGCCGATCGGGCTGATCAGGACGACGTTCTGCTGGTCGAGGTCGGCGCTGATCTCGTTGGCGACGATCTTGCGCACTGCGCCGGTGTACTGGTAGTCGATGCCGTCGACGACGCCGACCGGCTTGGCGGTAATGAAGTTGCCGCCGGTGACGCGCATCCAGGCGCCCGCCATCGGCGTGTTGGGCAGCCCCTGCGAGAGCAGTGCCTCGATCTCCAGCCGCGTGACGCCCATCGCCGCCTTGACGCACTCCAGCGCCGCGGCATCGGTGACGCGCAGGCCCTTGTGGTACTTCGCCTTGAGGCCGCGCCGCGCGAGCTCGGCCTCGATCTGCGGCCGCGCGCCATGCACCAGCACCAGACGGATGCCGAGTGCGGCGAGCAGGTTGCAGTCCTGCGCCAGCGCCTGCGCCAGGGCGCCTTGGGCCACCTCGCCGTCGAAGCCGATGACGAAGGTGCGGCCGCGGAAGGCGTGAATGTAGGGCGCCGCCTGGCGGAACCAGGAGACGTATTGCCGGGTGGGTTCGGGCGCTGTCATGTCGGCGTGTCGAGAAATGTCGTTAAACAGCAAGGCCAAGCCAATGTTTTGCTTGGATTTTAGCCCATGAAAATAGCACGGGGGCGGAAATATTTCACGCCCCCGTGCCGTTGTGCCCTGCTTTGCCGCCGTTCATCGGCGTCTCAGGCATTCATTACAGGGCGTCCTCGAGACGATCGCAGAGCGTCTTCAGCACCTTGATGCGGGCATGCAGCTTGTCGTTGGCCTCGACCAGGGTCCACGGCGCGATCTCGGTGCTGGTGCGGTCGATCATGTCGCAGACGGCTTGCTCGTAGTCGTCCCACTTCTTGCGGTTGCGCCAATCCTCCTCGGTGATCTTGAATCGCTTGAAGCGGGTCTTCTCGCGCTCCTTGAAGCGCTTGAGCTGCTCTTCGGCGGTGATGGCCAGCCAGAACTTGGCGACGATGGCGCCGCTCCTCACCAGTTGGTCCTCGAAGTCGTTGATCTCGGCGTAGGCGCGCATCCAGTCCTCCTCGCGGGCGAAGCCCTCGACGCGCTCGACCAGCACCCGGCCGTACCAGGAGCGGTCGAAGATGGTGACGCGGCCGATGCGCGGCACGTGCCGCCAGAAGCGCCACAGGTAGGGCTGGACGCGCTCTTCCTCGGTCGGCGCGGCGATCGGCACGATGGCGTACTGGCGCGCATCCAGCGCGCCGGTGATGCGGCGGATGCTGCCGCCCTTGCCGGCGGCGTCCGAACCCTCGAAGACGCAGATCAGCGAGCGCGCCTTGAACTTCGGGTTGCGCGTGAGCAGGTTCAGCCGCCCCTGGTACTTCTCCAGCTCCTTGTCGAATTTCTTCTTGGTCAGCGCCAGCTTCATGTCGAGCGAGTTGATGAGGTCGCGCCGGTCGGCGGCGGGCGGCGGCGGCGGCGCGCTGACGGCGACGCGGCGCGCGCCTTTCTTCTCCTGGTCGACGCGCTTCCTCATGGCGTCGAGCAGGATCTTCGCCACGGTGAGGTAGCGGTACTGCTCGTCGGTGCCCTCGACGACGATCCACGGCGCCACGCCGGTGCTGGTGTGGCGCAGCGTGTGCTCGGAGACGGCGCGGAACTTGTCGTAGATCTTGAAGTGCTCCCAGTCCGCCTCGGTGACGCGCCAGCGCGTGTCCTTGTCCTTCTCCAGCGCCTTGAGGCGCTTGCGCTGCGCATCCTTGGAGAGGTGGAACCAGAACTTCAGGATCAGCGCGCCCTCGTCGGCGAGCATCTGCTCGAAGCGGTTGATCTCCTCGATGGACTGGTCGAGGTCGGCCGCCTTGGTCTTCTTCAGCACGCGGTTGACGATGGGGTCGGTGTACCAGTTGCCGAAGAGGATGCCGATTTTGCCCCGCGGCGGCAGCGCACGCCAGAAGCGCCACATGAAGGGCCGCTCGCGCTCCTCGTCGGAGGGCGGCGGGAAGGCGTGGGTCTGGATGTGGCGCGGGTCCATCCAGGCGTTGAGCAGGTTCACCGTCTCGCCCTTGCCGGCGCCGTCTACGCCGTTGATGAGGATGATGACGGGAAATTTCTTCAACTCGCCGACGTCGAACTGCGCATCGAGCAGGTCGGCGCGCAGCTTCGGCGCCTCCTTGTCGAAGACCTCCTTGCTGATCTTGTGCCCCAGTTCCGCCGATTCGAACATAATCAGAACCTCCCCTCAGATGTCGCCGTAAAGCGCGCCCAGCGCAGCCAGCGCGGCAGGGCCCGCCGTTTCCGTACGCAGGACGCGCGGCCCGAGCGCCAGGTCCGCAAATCCCGCCAGCCTGGCCGCCGCCGCCTCCTCCTTGTCCAGTCCGCCTTCGGGCCCGACCAGCAGCAGGTAGCGGCTGCCGGCCATCTCGCGCGGCCGGCGCCCGCCCTGCGGCGAGAGCAGCAGCCTATTCATTTCATTGTCCTGCGGCAGGCGGCCGAGCCATTGCCGCAGATCAAGAATCGGCGCGATTTCCGGCAGCCGGTTGCGGCCGCACTGCTCGCAGGCGGAGATGACCACCTGGCGCCAGTGTTCGACGCGACGCGCGGCGCGCTCGCCCGACAGCCGCACCACGCTGCGCGCCGCCAGCAGCGGCTGGATGCGCGCGGCACCCAGCTCGACGGCCTTCTGCACGACGAAGTCCATCTTGTCGCCGGAGGGCAGCGCCTGCGCCAGCACCAGTTCCAGGGGCGACTCTCGCTCGACGGCAAGCCGATCGCCCAGCCGCACGCGCACGGCGCGGCCGGCCTCGGCGATCCGGCCGGGATACTCGCCGCCCTCGCCGTTGAACAGCGTCACGGCATCGCCGACGGACAGCCGCAACACGCGCAGCGCGTGGTGCGCGGCGTCCGACGGCAGTTCGGCCAGGCTGTTCGGCACCAGCGGTTGCGGACAGAAGAAGCGCGAAGTCATCGTGCTATTATTCCGCAGCCTTCACTTTTTTCCCACCGCATCATGGTCAGCCTCACCACCCCCATCTGCGACTTCGGCTGGAAGGCCCCCGACTTCGACCTGCCCGGCACCGACGGTCGCCGACACGGCCTGGCCAGCGCACGCGGCCCCAATGGCCTGCTGGTGATGTTCATCTGCAACCACTGCCCCTACGTCCAGGCGGTGCTCGACCGCATCGTGCGCGACTGCCGCGAACTGGCGGCGCACGGGGTGGGGTCGATTGCGGTCATGTCGAACGATCCGACCGACTACCCCGAGGATGCCTGGGACAACATGGTGGCGGTGTCGAATCGCATGGAATTCCCCTTCCCCTACGTCCTCGACGAGACGCAGGAAGTGGCGAAGGCCTACGGCGCGGTGTGCACGCCGGACTTCTTCGGCTTCAACGCCGCGCTGGAACTGCAGTACCGCGGCCGCCTCGACGCCTCGCGGAAAGAGTCAGTCCCGGCGGCACGGCGCGATCTGTTCGAGGCCATGCTGCAGGTAGCGCAGACCGGCCGGGGACCGCGCGAGCAGATCCCGAGCATGGGCTGCTCGATCAAATGGAAGGATGAAGCAAGGTGAGCTCGCCCTGGTACGAACTCGCCGCGGCAGTCACCCAGGTGGTGCGCGAGGTCGCCGCCCAGGTGGTGATGCCGCGCTACCTGCAGGTGGTGCGCGAGCACAAGGCCGACGGCACCATCTTCACGGAAGTCGACATTGCCGCCCAGCGCGCGCTGGCCGAGCGGCTGCAGCGCCTGCGCGAGCGCCCGATGCTGGGCGAGGAGGAGATGGGCGAGGCCGAGCAGCACCGGCTCTGGAACGAAGGCGCCGAGGGGCTGTGGGTGGTCGATCCCATCGACGGCACGACCAATTTCGTCGCCGGCCTGCCCTTCTTCGCCATCTCGGTGGCCTATTTCGTCGAGGGCCGCGCCGTCGTCGGCGTGGTCTACAACCCGGCGACGCGCGAGATGTTCTTCGCCTCGCGCGGCGGCGGCGCCATCATGAACGGCCTGCGCCTGCCGCTGCGGGCGCCGGCGGCCAGCCTCGCCGAGTGCGTCGCCGGCGTCGACTTCAAGCGCATCCCGAAGAAACTCGGCGACGACCTCGCCACGCGGCCACCCTACTACTCGCAGCGCAACTTCGGCTGCAGCACCCTGGAATGGGCCTATGCCGCCGCAGGCCGGCTCGACCTGCTGCTGCACGGCGGCCAGAAGCTGTGGGACTACGCCGCCGGCCGCCTGATCCTGGAGGAGGCGGGCGGGCGCATGTGCACCCTGAAGAAGGACGATTTCGACGCCGACGACCTGTGGAAGCGCTCCGTCATCGCTGCCGTCGATCCGCAGCTTTTTGCGGCCTGGCGCGACTGGATCCGCTCGCGGCGCTAGCCGCGACCTTCGCCGGCGGCTCGTCGAGCCCGCCGCTCTCCTTCAGCAGGAACTGGCGGAAGGCCTCCGCCACCGGCAGCAGGCGCTTCTCGGCGCGATGCACCACGAACCAGTGGCGCTTGAGCGGGGTGCCCGTCACATTCAGGCGGGCGATGTGGCCGGTGGCCAGCTCTAGCACGATGGTGCGCTCCGAGATGAAGGAGATGCCCATGCCGGCCATCACCGCCTGCTTGATGGTCTCGTTGCTGGTCATCTCCACGGTGCGCTGCGGCACGACGCCGTTCTCCGCCAGGAAGCGCTCCATCGCCGCCCGCGTGCCGGAGCCGGGCTCGCGCAGCAGGAAGCTTTCCTCCGCCAGCTGCTTCGGCGCGATGCGCTTCGCCCCCGCCAGCGGATGGTCCGGCGCCGCGACGAAGACCAGCGGGTTCTCGGCGAACGGCTCCGACACCGTCTCCAGCTCCTGCGGCGGGCGCCCCATGATGGCAAGGTCGATGTCGTTGTCGACGAGCTGCTGCACGATCTCGCCGCGGTTGTGCACGCCGAGGCGCAGCTCGACCTCCGGGTGCAGCTGGCGGAAGGCCGTGAGCAGGCGCGGCGCGAAATACTTGGCGGTGGACACCACGCCGATGTTGAGGCGACCGCCGCGCAAGCCCTTCATGGCCAGCAGCGCCTCCTCGGCCTCGCGCAGCTGCTGGGCGATGACGCGGGCGTGGCGCGCCAGCTCCTCGCCGGCCTCGGTGAGGAAGACGCGCTTGCCGACCTGCTCGGTGAGCGGCAGTCCCGCCGCCGCCTCCAGGCTCCGTACCTGCATGGACACGGCGGGCTGGGTCAGGTGCAGCTCGTCGGCGGCGCGCGAGAACGACAGGTGGCGGGCCACCGCCTCGAAAATCTTCAACTGGCGCAGGGTCAGGTGCATGGTCGGATCGTCCTGAAATCGTCCATAAGGAACAGTGCAAGAATACCATAACAAACATTTAGTTCACCTTATGGATTTTCGGGAATAGAGTGCGCCCCATACACAAACGACCGCGACACAAGGAGAGCACATGGACCAGTCGAACCGCTACGCCGACCTGAGCCTCAGGGAAGAGGACCTCATCAAGGGCGGCAAGCACATTCTTTGCGCCTACAAGATGAAGCCGAAGGCCGGCTACGGCTATCTCTCGGCCGCCGCCCACTTCGCCGCCGAGTCGTCCACCGGCACCAACGTCGAGGTGAGCACCACCGACGAGTTCACCAAGGGCGTCGACGCCCTGGTCTACCACATCGACGAGGCGGCCGAGGAGATGCGCATCGCCTACCCGATCGACCTCTTCGACCGCAACGTCAGCGACGGCCGCATGATGATCGTCTCCTTCCTGACGCTGACCATCGGCAACAACCAGGGCATGGGCGACATCGAGTACGCCAAGATGTACGACTTCTACATGCCCGAGCGCGCCATCCAGCTGTTCGACGGCCCGGCCAAGGACATCTCGGACATGTGGCGCATCCTCGGCCGCCCGGTCAAGGACGGCGGCTACATCGCCGGCACCATCATCAAGCCCAAGCTCGGCCTGCGCCCGGAGCCCTTCGCCAAGGCCGCCTACCAGTTCTGGCTCGGCGGTGACTTCATCAAGAACGACGAACCGCAGGGCAACCAGGTCTTCGCGCCGATGAAGAAGACCATCCCGCTGGTGTACGACGCGATGAAGCGCGCCATGGACGAGACCGGCCAGGCCAAGATCTTCTCGGCCAACATCACCGCCGACGACCACTACGAAATGATCGCCCGCGGCGAGTACATCCTCGAGGCCTTCGGCCCCGACGCCGACAAGGTGGCGTTCCTGGTCGACGGCTACGTCGGCGGCCCCGGCATGGTCACCACGGCGCGGCGCTGCTTCGCCAACCAGTACCTGCACTACCACCGCGCCGGCCACGGCGCCGTCACCTCGCCCCAGTCGAAGCGCGGCTACACCGCCTACGTGCTGGCCAAGATGAGCCGCCTGCAGGGGGCCTCCGGCATCCACGTCGGCACCATGGGCTACGGCAAGATGGAAGGCGAGAAGGACGACCGCGCCATCGCCTACATCATCGAGCGCGACGAGTACCAGGGCCCGGCCTACAACCAGAAGTGGTACGGCATGAAGCCGACCACGCCGATCATCTCCGGCGGCATGAACGCGCTGCGCCTGCCCGGCTTCTTCGAGAACCTCGGCCACGGCAACGTCATCAACACCGCCGGCGGCGGCTCCTACGGCCACATCGATTCCCCGGCCGCCGGCGCCATCTCGCTGCGCCAGGCCTACGATTGCTGGAAGGCCAAGGCCGATCCGATCGAGTGGGCCAAGCAGCACAAGGAATTCGCCCGCGCCTTCGAGTCGTTCCCGCAGGACGCCGACAAGCTCTATCCGGGATGGCGCGACAAGCTCAAAGGTCACAAGTAATCCGTTTACCAGTCGGATTACCGGTTAGCCCCTGACCCGCAAGGGCAGGGGCTTTTTTATTCGGAGGTCGTCATGAGTCAGGACGTCGAGCAGTACCGCATCGCCAAGGAACCCTTCTACCAGCCGCAGGGCGACGAGGTGGCGCTCTACGAGGCCGCCTACGCCGCGCGCCTGCCGGTGATGCTGAAGGGCCCGACCGGCTGCGGCAAGAGCCGCTTCGTCGAGCACATGGCCTGGAAGCTCGGCAAGCCGCTCATCACCGTCGCCTGCAACGAGGACATGACGGCCTCCGACCTGGTCGGGCGCTACCTGCTCGACCGCGAGGGCACACGCTGGCTGGACGGGCCGCTCACCACCGCGGCGCGCATCGGGGCCATCTGCTATCTCGACGAGATCGTCGAGGCGCGCCAGGACACTACGGTGGTGATCCACCCGCTCACCGACCACCGCCGCACGCTGCCGCTCGACAAGAAGGGCGAGGTGGTCGCCGCCCATCCCGACTTCCAGTTGGTGATCTCCTACAACCCCGGCTACCAGTCGCTGATGAAGGACCTCAAGCAGTCGACCAAGCAGCGCTTCGCCGCCTTCGACTTCGACTACCCGGAGCCGGCGCTGGAAGCACAGATCGTGGCGCGCGAGACCGGCATCGACGCGGAAACCGCCGGCCGCCTGGTGAAGCTCGCCGGCAAGGCGCGCAACCTCAAGGGCCACGGCCTCGCCGAGGGCGTGTCCACCCGCCTGGTCGTCTATGCCGCCCAGCTCATCCGCCACGGCGTCGCCCCGCGCGCCGCCTGCCGCACGGCGATGGCACGGCCGATCACCGACGACGCCGACATCCGCGCCACGCTCGACCACGCGGTCGACGCGATCTTCGCGTAAAAGTCAGTCTCCACAACACGGCGATTCGCCGACATGAGCAAGCCCGTCGACGCACGCAAGCGTGAAATGCATCATCCCCAGGTGCAAGCCTGGTGGCGCGAGATGGACTGCGGCTTCACGCAGGTGGCCGACGTCTTCGAGGAGTGCCTCTACGAGGCGCTGACCGCGTTCTCGAAACGGGAAATGGATGCCTACGTGGCGGCGGCCAAATATCTCAGCCGCCTCGGCCGCGGGCCGGAGCCGGTGCTGGCCTTCCTCGAGGCCTGGCCGGCAGTCGCCGCGGCGGCCGGCGCCGCGGTCCTCGAGGAGGTGATGGCCACCGCGTGCGCCCTGCAGGCCTCGCCCAACGGCCACGCCATCGCGCCCTTCCTGCAGACGCTGGCGCCGGTCGCACGGCGCCTCGCCTCGCGCGAGCAGCTCGCCTTCTACCTGGACATCGCGCGCGACCTGATGGCGCGCACCACCGGCTCCATCCATGGCCGCCACGCCACGATCGCCAGCCCCGGTCTGCCGGCCTTCTTCCGCCAGGCGCCGCAGCTCGTCGAGCAGCTGCCGATGGCGGGGCTGCAGAACTGGGTCGACTACGGTATCCGCCACTACGGCGACCACCCGCAGCAGCAGGAGGACTACTTCAAGCTGGCGCTCGCCGACAGCCGCGCCGTGCTGCAACGCGAACGCCACGGCACGCTGTTCGCCGACGCCGAGCGCCGCCTCGACCTGTATCTTCGTGCGCTGTGGCGCGACCCGCAGCCGCTGGTCCCCTACTCGAACGCCTACCACGAGCTGCGCCAGATCGTGCCCTACTACGACGGGCTCGGCATGCGCCTGCCCGACGTCCTCGACGCGCGCAACGGCATTTCGGGACTCGACCGCTACCGCGCGACGCTGGCGCACATGGCCGGCCACCGGCGCTGGTCGGCGCCGCAGATCGCCGACAACTGGAGCCCCTTCCAGCGCCTCGCCGTGGAGTTCATCGAGGACGCGCGCATCGACTGCCTGCTGATGCGCGAGTATCCCGGCCTCGCCCCCGACCTGCTCGCCCTGCATCCGCAGCCGGTCGAGGGCGCCTGCGATCCCGAAACCACGTCCTGCCTGCGCCACCGCCTCGCCATGCTCTCGCGCGCCTGCCTCGACCCGAACCACGGCTACGCCGATCCCGTCCTGAATGAAACCGTCGCCGCCTTCCAGGCCGCGCTCGCCGACGGGCCTTCCGGCACGGCGGAGATGGCGGAACTCGCGCTCGCCTGGGTGGCGCGCACGCGGCGCCCGGGCGACCAGCTGCCGCGCATCCATTTCGACGACACGGTGGTCGACTACCGCGACGACAACCGCCAGCTGTGGGCCTTCATCGAGGAAGGCGACGAGGAGGAAGCCTTCGACACGCGGAAAGAGACGAGCAAGACGGAGGAGCCGCAGGGCCTGCCGCCGCGCCACTATCCCGAGTGGGACCAGGCCACGGAGTCCTACCGCCCGGACTGGGTCAGCCTCTACGAGGCGCTGCACCCGGCCGGCGAGGCGGCGAAGATCGACCGCCTGCTGGACAAGCACGCCGCCCTCGCCCGCCGCCTGATGCGCCTGCTCGACCTCATCAAGCCGCAGAACAAGCAGCGCATCCGCTACCAGGAGGACGGCTCCGAGCTCGACCTCGACATCGCCATCCGCTCGCTGATCGACTTCAGGAGCGGCGTCACGCCCGATCCGCGCATCAACATGAACCACCGCACGAGCGGGCGCAGCATCGCCGTGCTGCTGCTGCTCGACCTGTCGGAATCGCTCAACCAGAAGGTCGCCGGCGGCGGGCAGACCGTGCTGGAACTCTCGCAGGAAGCCGTCTCGCTGCTCGGCATGGCCATCGAGCGCCTGAACGATCCCTTCGCCATCGCCGGCTTCCATTCCAACACCCGCCACGAGGTGCGCTACCTGCACATCAAGGGTTTCTCCGAGCGCTGGGACGACACGGTGAAGGGACGGCTCGCCGCCGCCGGCGCCGGCTGGTCGACGCGCATGGGCGCCGCCCTGCGCCATGCCGGCGCGGCCCTGGCCCAGCGCCAGGCCGACAAGCGGCTGCTGCTGCTGCTCACCGACGGCGAGCCGGCCGACATCGACGTGCGCGATCCAGAACATCTTCATGCCGACGCCAGGAAGGCCGTCGGCGAGCTGGCCGCCCAGGGCGTCGACACCTTCTGCCTCAGCCTCGACCCGAAGGCCGACGACTACGTGCAGGGGATTTTCGGGCGGCGACACCTGGTGCTGGACCGGGTCGAGCAGTTGCCGGAGAAGCTGCCGCTCCTGTACATGGCGCTGACGAAGTAGGGCCTGTTCACGCTAATTCTGTCGGTGCGAACGGGTCTTTCCGGATGCAGGGCAAGGCGCGGCGGCGAAGACAGTGGTCATTCCACGGCGAGCCGCCGCAACGCGGCCATGCGCCCGGAAAGATCCGTTCCCTCCGGGTTGCGGCCAGAAGCGCCGGCTGCGTCGTTGCGCTCCTTGTCAAGGGAATGGCCATTGACAGCGTCGCGCGCCTAGCAGTCGACGCTTCTGGCCACAACCCATCCGACAGAATTAGCGTGAACAGGCCCTAATCATCAGAGTTCTCTTATTCGTTCCATAACAAATTTTGAATGGAACTTATGCATCGCCCCGATTACAGTCCTGCAATCGTCGGCCGCCGCGCCTCGTCGCGCCCTGCCGCCCAAGAATTCAAACTATCAGCAAAGGGTAAGCCATGTCCGCCAAGCATCCCGTCATCGCCATTACCGGCTCCTCCGGGGCCGGCACATCCACGGTCAAGAAGTCCTTCGAGCACATTTTCCGCCGCGAAAGCATCCTGTCCGCCGTCATCGAGGGCGACAGCTTCCACAAGTACGACCGCGAGGAGATGAAGAAGGCCATCCAGGCCTCGGAAAAAGCCGGTGTCTGCGAGCACATCAGCCACTTCGGCCCCGAAGCCAACCTGTTCGAGGAGCTCGAGGCCCTGTTCAAGGGCTACGGCGAGACCGGCGCCGGCAAGCGCCGCTACTACCTGCACAACGAGCAGGAGGCCGAGCCGTGGAATCAGAAGCCGGGCACCTTCACGCCCTGGGAGGACCTGCCCCTGGGCACCGACTGCCTGTTCTACGAGGGCCTGCATGGCGGCGTCAAGACCGAGACGGTGGACGTCGCCCGCCATACCGACCTGCTGGTCGGCGTGGTGCCGACGGTGAACCTCGAGTGGATCCAGAAGATCCACCGCGACACCAGCACGCGCGGCTACTCGGTCGAGGCGGTGACCCAGACCATCCTGCGCCGCATGTACGACTACGTGCACTACATCACGCCGCAGTTCTCGCGCACCCACATCAACTTCCAGCGCGTGCCGGTGGTGGACACCTCCAACCCCTTCGTCGCCCGCGACATACCGACGCTGGACGAGTCCTTCGTGGTGATCCGCTACCGCGACCCGCACGGCGTGGACTTCCCCTACCTGCTGACGATGATCCACGACTCCTTCATGTCGCGGCCGAACTGCATCGTGGTGCCGGGCGGCAAGATGGAGCTGGCCATGCAGCTCGTCCTCACCCCGCTGATCCTGCAGCTGATGGAGAAGCGCAAGAAGGCCTGACGCCGAAGTCGTAGGTTCATTCACTACCAAAACCGCCCGGTTTGGAAGATAATTTGCAGTTTTCCAGCGGGCACCACTGATTCAGGAAACAAGGGGAAACAGATGTCCATCCAGAGTGCCACTTTCAGCGACTTCGAGACACCGGTGTTCAACAACCTGACCAGCGCCATCCGCGCCCTCGCCATGGACGCGGTCGAAAAAGCCAAGTCCGGCCACCCCGGCGCCCCCATGGGCATGGCGGAGATCGCCGAGGTGCTGTGGAACCACCACCTGCGCCACAACCCGGCCAACCCGAAGTGGGCCGACCGCGACCGCTTCGTGCTCTCCAACGGCCACGGCTCGATGCTCATCTACGCCCTGCTGCACCTGACCGGCTACGACGTCTCCATCGACGACATCAAGCAGTTCCGCCAGCTGCACTCGAAGACGCCGGGCCACCCCGAGTACGGCTACACGCCGGGCGTCGAGACCACCACCGGCCCGCTCGGCCAGGGCATCACCAACGCCGTCGGCATGGCCATGGCGGAGAAGTTGCTCGCCGCCGAGTTCAACCGGCCCGGCCACGAGATCGTCGACCACCGCACCTACGCTTTCCTCGGCGACGGCTGCCTGATGGAGGGCATCTCGCACGAGGCCTGCTCGCTCGCCGGCACCTGGGGCCTGGGCAAGCTCACCGCCTTCTGGGACGACAACGGCATCTCTATCGACGGCCACGTCGAGGGCTGGTTCACCGACGACACGCCGCGCCGCTTCGAGGCCTACGGCTGGCAGGTGATCCCCAATGTGAACGGCCATGATCCCGAGGCCCTTCACGCCGCCATCAACAAGGCCAAGGCCGAAACCTCCCGCCCGACCCTGATCTGCTGCCGGACCCGCATCGGCATGGGCGCGCCCAACAAGGCCGGCACCCACGACGTGCACGGCGCGCCGCTGGGCGACGCCGAGATCGCCGCCGCCCGTCCGCACATGGGCTGGGTGTTCCCGCCCTTCGAAATCCCGCAGGAAGTCTACGAAGCCTGGAACGCGCGCAAGAAGGGCGCCGCGCTGGAGTCCGACTGGAACCAGAAGTTCGAGCGCTATGCCAAGGCCTACCCGGATCTGGCCGCCGAATACCAGCGCCGCATGGCCGGCGAGCTGCCCGCCGGCTGGGCGGCGCATGCGCAGAAGGCCGTTGCCGAGATCAACGCCAAGGGCGAGACCGTCGCCACGCGCAAGGCTTCCCAAATTGCCATCAACGCCCTGGCGCCAGCCCTGCCCGAGTTCGTCGGCGGCTCGGCTGACCTGACCGGCTCGAACCTGACCAACTGGGCAGGCTGCAAGCACGTCTCCGGCCGCACGCCCGGCAACTACATCTCCTACGGCGTGCGCGAGTTCGGCATGTCGCACATCATGAACGGCATGGCCCTGCACGGCGGCATCCTGCCCTTCGGCGGCACCTTCCTGATGTTCTCGGAATACGCCCGCAACGCCATCCGCATGTCGGCGCTGATGAAGCAGCGCGTGATCTACGTGTTCACGCACGACTCGATCGGCCTCGGCGAGGACGGCCCGACGCACCAGCCGGTCGAGCAGACCGCCACGCTGCGCATGATCCCGAACATGGACGTCTGGCGCCCCTGCGACACCGTCGAGACGATGGTGGCGTGGACCCAGGCGGTGGAAAAGAAGGCCGGCCCGACGGCGCTGTGCCTGTCGCGTCAGAACCTGCCCTTCGTCAAGCGCACCGACGCCATGCTTGCCAACATCGAAAAAGGCGGCTACGTGCTCTCCGAGGCACAGGGCAAGGCCCAGGCGGTGATCATCGCCACGGGCTCGGAAATCGATCTCGCGCTCAAGGCGCAAGCAGCACTGGCGCAGGAAGGCGTCGCCGTGCGCGTCGTCTCCATGCCCAACACCAACGCCTTCGACCGCCAGGACGCCGCCTACAGGGAGAGCGTGCTGCCGAAAGGCTTGCCGCGCGTCGCCGTGGAAGCCGGCGTCACCGACGGCTGGTACAAGTACGTCGGACTGGAAGGCAAGGTGGTCGGCCTCGACCGCTTCGGCGAGTCGGCACCGGCCGGCGTGCTGTTCAAGGAATTCGGCTTCACGGCGGAGAACGTCGCGAAGGCCGTGAAATCGGTTCTGTAACTTCCCATCTGGAGATCATCTCATGGCTATCAAAGTCGGCATCAACGGTTTCGGACGCATCGGTCGCATGGCCTTCCGCGCCATCGCCAAGGACTTTCCCGAGATCGAGGTCGTCGCCATAAACGACCTGCTCGAGCCCAGCTACCTGGCCTACATGCTGCAGTACGACTCGGTGCACGGCCGCTTCAACGGCAGCATCGCCGTCGAGGGCAGCAACCTGATCGTGAACGGCAAGAAGATCCGCCTGACCGCCGAGAAGGATCCSGCCAACCTGAAGTGGGGCGAGGTCGGCGCCGACATCGTCATCGAATCCACCGGCTTCTTCCTGACCAAGGACACCTGCCAGAAGCACCTCGACGCCGGCGCCAAGAAGGTCGTCCAGTCGGCCCCGTCGAAGGACGACACGCCGATGTTCGTCTACGGCGTGAACCACGAGAAGTACGCCGGCGAGAAGATCGTCTCCGCCGCCTCCTGCACCACCAACTGCCTGGCCCCCGTCGCCAAGGTGCTGCACGACAACTGGGGCATCAAGCGCGGCCTGATGACCACCGTGCATGCCGCCACGGCGACGCAGAAGACCGTCGACGGCCCCTCCTCCAAGGACTGGCGCGGCGGCCGCGGCATCCTCGAGAACATCATCCCGTCCTCGACCGGCGCCGCCAAGGCCGTCGGCGTGGTGCTGCCCGAGCTCAACAAGAAGCTCACCGGCATGGCCTTCCGCGTGCCGACCTCCGACGTCTCGGTGGTCGACCTCACCGTCGAGCTGAACAAGGAAGCCTCCTACGAGGACATCTGCAAGGCCATGAAGACCGCCTCCGAAGGCGCGCTGAAGGGCGTTCTCGGCTACACGGAGGACAAGGTCGTCGCCACCGATTTCCGCGGCAATTCGCAGCCGTCGATCTTCGACGCCGACGCCGGCATCGCCCTGGACAAGACCTTCGTCAAGGTCGTCTCCTGGTACGACAACGAGTACGGCTACACCTGCAACATGCTGCGCTTCGTCAAGCACGTCGCCAAGTAAATTCTCCTTGCAGCGGCCGGCGCGCACCGCGCGCCGGCCGCCTCCCCGGACAGCCATGAAATTCAAGAAACTCACCGATTTCGACCTCGCCGGCAAGCGTGTCTTCATCCGCGCCGACCTCAACGTGCCGGTCAAGGACGGCAAGGTCACCTCCGACGCCCGCATCACCGCCTCCATGCCGACCATCGAGCACTGCCTGAAGGCCGGCGCGAAGGTGATGGTCACCTCCCATCTCGGCCGCCCCGAGGAGGGCGTGTTCACCGAGGAGAACTCGCTCAAGCCGGTCGCCGACGTGATGGCCGCCAAGCTGGGCCGGCCGGTGCGCCTGGTGCGCGACTGGGTCGACGGCGGCTTCGACGTGAATGCCGGCGAAGTGGTGCTGCTGGAGAACTGCCGCTTCAACAAGGGCGAGAAGAAGAACGTCGAGACGACCGCCCGCAAGTACGCCGCCCTCTGCGATCTCTTCGTCATGGACGCCTTCGGCACCGCCCACCGCGCCGAGGGCACCACCTACGGCATCGCCCAGTTCGCGCCGGCGGCCTGCGCCGGCCTGCTGGTGGCCGAGGAACTGGAGGCCCTGTCGAAGGCCCTGCTCGCCCCGGCCCGGCCGATGGTCGCCATCGTCGGCGGCTCCAAGGTGTCGACCAAGCTGACGGTGCTAGAATCGCTGTCCGAGAAGGTCGACCAGCTGGTGGTCGGCGGCGGCATCGCCAACACCTTCCTCAAGGCCACCGGCAGGAACGTCGGCAAGTCGCTGTGCGAGGACGACCTGGTGCCGACGGCGAAGGTCCTCATGGAGAAGATGGCCAAGCGCGGCGCCACCATCCCGGTAGCCGTCGACGTGGTCTGCGGCAAGAAGTTCGACGCCGCGGAAGCCGCCGTGCTGAAGGACGCCGGCGCCGTGGCCGACGACGACATGATCTTCGACATCGGCCCGAAGAGCACGCAGGCGCTGGTCGACATCATCATGAAGGCCGGCACCGTGGTGTGGAACGGCCCGGTCGGCGTCTTCGAGTTCGACCAGTTCGGCGAGGGCACGAAGAAGATTGCCGCGGCCATCGCCGCGACGAAGGCCTTCACCCTGGCCGGCGGCGGCGACACCATCGCCGCCATCCAGAAGTACGGCATCTACGACAAGGTCTCCTACATCTCGACGGCCGGCGGCGCCTTCCTCGAGTTCCTCGAGGGCAAGGTCCTGCCCGCGGTGGACATTCTCGAGCAGCGGGCCAAGGACTGAACACCCCCGGCGATGCAACGCTCGACGAAGATCGTCGCCACCCTCGGACCGGCCTCCTCCGAAACCGGCGTCCTCACCCGCATGATCCAGGCGGGCGTGGACGTCGTCCGACTGAACTTCTCGCACGGCACGCACGACGACCACCGCAGGCGCGTCGAGCTCGTCCGCGACTGCGTGCGCAAGGTCGGCCGCACGGTCGGCGTCATGGTGGACCTGCAGGGGCCGAAGATCCGCGTCGGCAAGTTCGCCGAGGGCAAGGTCGAGCTCGCCAACGGCGCCCCCTTCATCCTCGACGCGACCTGCAAGCTGGGCGACGCCACCCGCGTCGGCCTCGACTATCCCGAGCTGGTGGGCGATGTCGAGCCGGGCGCCGTGCTGCTGCTCGACGACGGCCGCCTCGTGCTCGACGTGGAAGCCATCCGCGGCCGCGAAATCCATTGCCGCGTGCGCGTCGGCGGCACCCTGTCCAACAACAAAGGCATCAACCGTCAGGGCGGCGGCCTCTCGGCCCCCGCCCTCACCGACAAGGACCGCGATGACATCAAGCTGGCGGCGGAATTCCATGCCGACTATGTCGCCGTGTCCTTTCCGAAATCCGGCGCCGACATCCGCCAGGCGCGCGAGTTGCTCGCCGCCGCCGGCTCCGATGCGCTGATCATAGCGAAAATCGAGCGCGTGGAGGCCATCGCCGCGCTGGAGGAGATCCTCGAGGCCGCCGACGCCATCATGGTGGCGCGCGGCGATCTCGCCGTCGAAGTCGGCGACGCCGCCGTGCCGGCGCTGCAGAAACGCATGATCCGCGTGGCGCGCGAGCACAACAAGGTCGCCATCACCGCCACCCAGATGATGGAATCTATGATCTCCAGCCCGGTGCCGACGCGCGCCGAGGTCTCCGACGTCGCCAACGCCGTGCTCGACGGCACCGACGCCGTCATGCTCTCGGCGGAGACGGCAGCCGGCAAGTATCCGGTGGAGACCATCGAGGCCATGGCGCGCATCTGCGTCGAGGCGGAGAAATCCGAGGAGATCACCCTCGACCGGCATTTCCTCGACCGGGTGTTCACGCGCATCGACCAGTCGATCGCCATGGCCGCCCTGTTCACCGCCTTCCACCTCAAGGTGAAGGCCATCGCCGCGCTGACCCAGTCCGGCTCGACGGCGCTGTGGATGTCGCGCATCAACTGCGGCGTGCCGATATACGCCCTGACGCCGGAGATCCGCAGCCGCTACCGCATGAGCCTGTACCGCGACGTCTTCCCGCTGCTGATGCGCTACGTCGGCCACGACCGCGAGGAGGCGCTGCGCGAAGCCGAGGAAGAACTCATCCGCGCCGGCGCCGTGCAGCCCGGCGACACCATCGTGCTCACCGTCGGCGAACCGATCGGCACGCCGGGCGGCACCAACACCATGAAGATCGTGCGCGTCGGCGAGCACAGCTACTCGACCGGGCGCAGCAGCCTGTAAGCCTTCCCATTCCAAATCAAGGAGACCACGCCATGCCACTCGTATCGATGCGCCAACTGCTGGACCACGCCGCGGAAAACGGCTACGGCCTGCCCGCCTTCAACGTCAATAACCTGGAACAGGTGCGTGCCATCATGGAGGCCGCCGACGAGACCGGCAGCCCGGTGATCATGCAGGGCTCGGCCGGCGCGCGCAAATACGCCGGCGAGGCCTTCCTGCGCCACCTGATCGAGGCGGCCATCGAGGCCTATCCGCACATCCCCGTGGTGATGCACCAGGACCACGGCCAGTCGCCGGCGGTGTGCATGGCGGCGATCCGCTCCGGTTTCTCCAGCGTCATGATGGACGGCTCGCTGATGGAGGACGGCAAGACGCCCGCCTCCTACGAGTACAACGTCGAGACCTCGCGCAAGGTGGTCGACTTCGCCCACGCCATCGGCGTCACCGTCGAGGCCGAGCTCGGCGTGCTCGGCTCGCTCGAGACCATGAAGGCGGACAAGGAAGACGGCCACGGCGCCGAGGGCACCATGAAGCGCGAGGACCTGCTCACCGACCCGGACCAGGCCGCCGACTTCGTGCAGAAGACCCAGTGCGACGCGCTGGCCATCGCCATCGGCACCTCGCACGGCGCCTACAAGTTCACGCGCAAGCCGACCGGCGACATCCTCGCCATCGACCGCATCAAGGAGATCCACGCCCGCATCCCCAACACCCACCTGGTGATGCACGGCTCCAGCAGCGTGCCGCAGGAGTGGCTGGAGATCATCCGCAAGTACGGCGGCCAGATGAAGGAGACCTACGGCGTGCCGGTCGAGGAGATCGTCACCGGCATCAAGCACGGCGTGCGCAAGGTGAACATCGACACCGACATCCGCCTCGCCATGACCGGCGCCATGCGCCGCCACATGGCCGAGAAGCCCGCCGAGTTCGACCCGCGCAAGTTCCTCGCCGACGCGCAGAAGGCCGCCAAGGAAATCTGCAAGGCGCGCTACGAGGCCTTCGGCTGCGCCGGCCAGGCCGCCAAGATCAAGCCGGTCTCGCTGGAGAAGATGGCCGAGCGCTACCGGAAAGGCGAGCTGAACCAGGTCGTCAAGTAAGCACCGTTCCGGTACGATGCGGGAGCCGCCCAGAGCGGCTCCCGCCGTTTGGAGACTACCATGGACATCCGCTCCCACACCCTCGACCGCATCCGCAAATTCTTCAGCGGCGGCCTCGACATCGTCGAACTCGCCGGCCTGCTGATCATCGCCTTCGCCACCACCGTGGCGATCTGGCAGGAGGCGGCGGTGATGATCGAGGCGCGCAAGGTCACCCTGGCCGACCTGCTGCTGATGTTCCTCTACCTCGAAGTGCTGGCGATGATCGGCCAGTACTTCCGTTCCGGCCACATCCCGGTGCGCTATCCGCTCTACATCGCCATGGTGGCCCTGGCGCGCTACCTGATCCTCGACATCAAGGAGCTCACCGAGCTGCGCGTGATGGCGACGGCGGGCGCCATCCTGCTGCTCACCCTCGCCGTGCTGGCCATCCGCTACGGCCACGTCAAGTTTCCCTATCGCGAGGACCAGGCGAGCAAGGACCGCCCCTATGTCCGCGAATAGCGCCGTGCTGCAGGCACTGATTTTCGACGTCGATGGGACACTGGCAGACACCGAGCGCGACGGCCATCGCCCCGCCTTCAACGCCGCCTTCCGCGAGGCCGGCCTCGACTGGCACTGGGACGAGGCGCTCTACGGCGAATTGCTGGCCGTCACCGGCGGCAAGGAGCGCATCGCCCATTTCGTCGCCCGCCACCGGCCCGACTTCGCCAATCTGCCGGACTACGCCGAGCGCGTGGCGGCGCTGCACAGGGCGAAGACGCGGCACTACACGCAACTGGCCGCATCCGGCGCCATTCCGCTGCGGCCGGGCGTGGCGCGCCTGCTCCGTGAAGCCCGCGCGGCCAGCCTGCGCCTGGCCGTCGCCACCACCACCACGCCGGAGAATGTCTCCGCCCTGCTGGTGCCGACCCTCGGCCCGCAGGCCATGGCCTGGTTCGAGGTGATCGGCGCCGGAGACGTGGTGCCGGCCAAGAAGCCGTCGCCGGACATCTACCTGTGGGTGCTAGAGCGGCTCGGTCTGCCCGCCGCCGCCTGCCTGGCCTTCGAGGATTCGGAGAACGGCCTGAAGGCCTCCCTCGGCGCCGGACTGGCGACAATCGTCACCCCCTGCGATTACACACGGGGCCAGGATTTCGGCGGCGCCGCGGCCGTTCTGGACAGCCTGGAAGGGCTGGCAATCCCCGATCTGCGGGCATGGTTGTCCGGCGCCGCCGCGTCCGTATAATTGCGCCTTTCCGTCACCCCTCCACCCCCATGAGCCAGACCGTCTACGAATCCCGCATCGCCAGCCTGCCCCTCATCGCCCGCGGCAAGGTGCGCGACATCTACGCCGTCGGCGAGCAGCAGATGCTGATCGTCACCACCGACCGTCTGTCGGCCTTCGACGTCATCCTGCCCGACCCGATCCCGGACAAGGGCCGCGTGCTGACGGCGGTGTCCAGCTTCTGGTTCGAGCGCCTCGCCCACATCGTGCCCAACCACCTCACCGGCATCGACCCGGAGTCGGTGGTGCAGGGCGAGGACGAGCGCGCCCAGGTGCGCGGCCGCTCCGTCGTCGTGAAGCGCCTGAAGCCCCTGCCGGTCGAGGCGGTGGTGCGCGGCTACATCATCGGCAGCGGCTGGAAGGACTACCAGAAGACCGGCGCCGTCTGCGGCATCCCGCTGCCGGCCGGCCTGAAGATGGCGCAGAAGCTGCCGCAGCCGCTGTTCACGCCGTCGACCAAGGCCGAGCAGGGCGCCCACGACGAGAACATCGACTTCGCCACCGTGGAAAAGATTCTCGGCAAGGCGCTCGCCGAGCAGGTGCGCGACGTCACCCTGCGCTTCTACGGCGAGGCCTCAGACTACGCGCTGACGCGCGGCATCATCATCGCCGACACCAAGTTCGAGTTCGGCCTCGACGCATCCGGCCGCCTCCACCTCATCGACGAGGCGCTGACGCCCGACTCCTCGCGCTTCTGGCCCGCCGACGAATACAAGGAGGGCATCAGCCCGCCCAGCTTCGACAAGCAGATCGTGCGCGACTACCTGGAGACCTTGGACTGGAACAAACAGGCGCCGGGGCCGAAGCTGCCGCCGGAGATCATCGCCAAGACGACCGCCAAGTACCGCGAGGCCTACGAGCGGCTGACCGGCCGCAAGCTTGATTGATCGCTCCCCGACCCCAACTATAAAGGGCGCGATCCGCGCCCTTTGCGTTTAAAGACCATGACGACAACCAACCCTTTGCTCGACTTCTCCGGCCTGCCGCGCTTCGACGCGGTGCGGCCCGAACACGTCACGCCCGCCATAGCCGAGCTGCTCGCCGGGAACCGCGCCCTGCTGGCGCGCCTGGAGACGGCGCCGGCCACCTGGGCGGACTTCGCCGCGCCCTTCTTCGACGCCAGCGAGCGCCTGTCGCGCGCCTGGGGCATCGTCGGCCACCTGCATTCGGTGATGGACGTGCCGGAATGGCGCGAGGCCTACAACGCCAACCTGCCGGAAGTGACGCGCTTCTTCGCCGAGCTGGGGCAGAACCAGCACCTCTTCGCCCAGTTCAAGGCGCTCAGGGCCAGTCCAGGCTACGCACAGCTCTCAGACGCGCAGCGCCGCATCGTCGAGCACGAGATCCGCGACTTCCGCCTCTCCGGCGCCGAACTGCCGGAGGATGTCAAACCGCGCTTCCAGGCCATCCAGGAGGAGCTGGCCAGCCTGCAGGCGAAGTTCTCCGAGAACCTGCTCGACGCCACCAACGCCTTCGCCGAGATCGTCACGGACGAAGCGGATCTGGCCGGCATCCCCGCCGATGTCGTCGAGGCGGCGCGCGCCGCGGCGGAGAAAGATGGCGTGAAAGGCTGGAAGTTCACCCTGCACATGCCTTCCTACCTGCCGGTGATGCAGTACGCCGAGTCGCGGCGGCTGCGCGAGGCGCTCTACCGCGCCTACGCCACCCGCGCCGCCGAATTCCACGACCTTTACGGCAAGCCGGAGTGGGACAACATGCCGCTGATCCGCCGCATCCTCGCACTGCGCGCCGAGGAAGCCGGCCACCTCGGCTATTCGAACTTCGCCGAGGTCTCACTGGTGCCGAAGATGGCCGAGTCGCCCGCCGACGTGCTGGCCTTCCTGCGCGAACTGGCCGTCAAGTCGAAACCTTCTGCCTTGCGCGACATGGCCGAGCTGCGCGCATTCGCCGCGTCGCAGGGACTGACTTCTCTCGAGCCGTGGGACATCGGCTGGGCCTCCGAGAAGCTCAAGCAGGAACGCTACAGCTTCTCCGACGAGGAGGTGCGCCAGTACTTCCCCGAGCACAAGGTGCTGGAGGGCCTGTTCCGCGTCATCGAGACGCTGTTCGGCGTGCGCCTCAAGCCGGACACGGCGTCCGCTTGGCACGAGGACGTGCGCTTCTTCCGCATCGAGGATGCCGGGGGCGGTCTGGTCGGCCAGTTCTACCTCGACCTCTACGCGCGCGAGACCAAGCGCGGCGGCGCCTGGATGGACGACGCGGTCACGCGCCGCCTGACCGAAGCGGGAATCCAGACCCCGGTGGCGTACCTGAACTGCAACTTCTCGCGCCCAGTAGGGAACAAGCCGGCGCTGTTCACCCACGACGAAGTGATCACGCTCTTCCACGAGACCGGCCACGGCCTGCACCACCTGCTCACCCGCGTCGAGGAGCTCGGCGTCTCCGGCATCAACGGCGTCGAGTGGGACGCCGTCGAACTGCCCAGCCAGTTCATGGAGAACTTCTGCTGGGAATGGGAAGTGCTTTCGGGGATGACTGCGCATGTCGATACCGGCGCGCCGCTCCCGCGCGCGCTCTTCGACCGCATGACCGCGGCGAAGAACTTCCAGGGCGGCATGCAGATCGTGCGCCAGCTCGAGTTCAGCCTGTTCGATCTCCTGCTGCACAGCGATTTCGAGCCGGCCGGCCAGAAAAGCGTGCTCGACCTGATCGATGAAGTGCGCCAGGAGGTGGCGGTGGTCTTCCCGCCGCCCTGGCACCGCTTCCCCAACAGCTTCTCGCACATCTTCGCCGGCGGCTACGCGGCGGGCTACTACAGCTACAAGTGGGCCGAAGTTCTCTCCGCCGACGCCTTCGCCGCCTTCGAGGAGGAGCGCCTGAACGGCAGCGTGCTCAATCCGGCCACCGGCGCCCGCTTCCGCGACGAGATCCTCGCCGTCGGCGGCAGCCGCCCGGCGCTGGAGTCCTTCAAAGCCTTCCGCGGCCGCCCGCCCAGCGTCGATGCCCTGCTGCGGCACAGTGGTATGATTCTGGCGTAATCGGTAACGGGAGGCGTGCCATGAAGATTGCCCCGATCTGTTTGCTCTCGCTGGCTGTGCTTGCGTCGAGCGCCGACGCCCAGACGATGTATCGCTGGGTGGACAAGGAAGGCAAGGTGCATTATTCCGACCAGCCGCCGCCGAAGGAGATCAAGAAGGTCGAGCGGCCGCGCCTGGGCAACTCCACCATCGAAACCAGCGGCCTGTCCTACGAGGCCCAGAAAGCCGCGCGGGATTTCCCGGTGACGATCTACACCACGCCGGATTGCGCAGCGGAGTGCAAGATGGCCAGGGACTATTTGGCCAAGCGCGGCATCCCCTACAGCGAGAAGTCGCTTACCAGCAACGATGAGATCGTGGCTTTCAGGGACCAGTTCAAGGTGGACAACGTCTTCGTGCCGGCCATCACCGTCGGTTCCCAGCAGCGCCAGGGCTTCGAGGAAACGGCATGGAGCGGCATGCTGGACACCGCCGGCTATCCGCGCAGCGCCATTCCCGGAAGCGTCACGCGCCCCGCGCCCGCGGCGCAATGAAGCTCGCCACCTGGAACGTCAACTCCCTCAAGGTCCGCCTGCCGCAACTGCTGGAGTGGCTCGCTGCCCGCCAGCCCGACGTCGTCTGCCTGCAGGAGACCAAGCTCGAGGACAAGGCCTTCCCGCGCATGGAACTCGAGGCGGCCGGCTATCAGGCCGCCTTCGCCGGCCAGAAGACCTACAACGGCGTCGCCATCCTGTCGCGCCTGCCGCTCAGCGACGTGACGGTCGGCATTCCCGGTTTCGCCGACGCGCAGCAGCGGCTCATCGCCGCGACAGCCGACGGCGTGCGCGTAATCTGCGGCTACTTCCCCAACGGCCAGAGCGTCGGCTCGGACAAGTTCGCCTACAAGCTGAGATGGCTCGAGGCGCTGACGGCCTGGCTTCACGAGGAGCTGACGCGCCACCCGCGCCTGGCGCTGCTCGGCGACTACAACATCGCCCCCGAGGAAAGCGACGTGCATGACCCCAAGGCCTGGGAAGGCCAGGTGCTGTTCTCCGGGCCGGAGCGCGCCGCCTTCCGTGCCCTGCTCGGGCTCGGCCTGAAGGACGCCTTCCGCCTCTTCGCGCAGCCGGAGAAGATCTACACCTGGTGGGATTACCGCATGATGGCCTTCCGCCGCAACATGGGCCTGCGCATCGACCACATCCTGCTGTCGGACATGCTCGCCGGCGACTGCACGGCCTGCACGGTGGACAAGGAGGCGCGCAAGGCCGAGCGGCCTTCCGATCACGCCCCGGTCATCGCGGAACTGAAATGAGCGTGGCCCTGCCGCAACTCGAGGCACAGTACCCCGTCCTGGCGGAATTGCCGCAGAAGCTGCGCGAGGCCGTCGCCGGCGCCGCCCAGGCCATGACCGTGCCGGCCGGTGCCACGCTGTTCGACGAGCGCCAGCCCTGCCAGGGATTCCCCTTCGTCCTCGCCGGCGCCATCCGCGTGGCGAAGGTCGCCGCCAACGGCCGCGAATTGCCGCTCTACCGCGTCACGCCGGGCGAGACCTGCATCATCACGTCGAGCTGCCTGCTCGGCAGCGTGCCCTATAACGCGCGCGGAACGACGGAAAGCGAGACGGTGCTGGTGCTGCTGCCCCAAGGCATGTTCATCGACCTGCTGGCCCAGGCACCCTTTCGCAACTTCATCTTCAATCTTTTCGCCGAGCGCATGGCCGACCTGATGCGGCTGGTCGAGGAGGTCGCCTTCCGCAAGCTCGACCAACGGCTCGCCGCGCTGCTGCTGGGCAAGGGCCGCATCGTGCACGCCACCCATCAGCAGCTGGCCGACGAGCTCGGCAGCGTGCGCGAAATGATCAGCCGCCTGCTGAAGGGATTCGCCGAGCAGGGCCTGGTCGCCCTGGGCCGCGAGCAGATCGAGATTCGCGATGCCGCCGGCCTGCGGCGCCTTGCCGAAACTGTGTGATCTTGGTTACAGACGCCGTGCCACGCGCGGGCGTCTAATGGCGCTGCAATCCCAATCCCAACAGGAGGCAAGAATGAAAAGCAACGTCGGCGGCATTGACCGCACGCTTCGCATCGTGGTCGGCCTGGCGCTCGTCGCCTGGGCCGTGATGGGCGGCCCGGTCTGGGCCTGGATCGGCGTGCTGCCGATCGCCACGGGGGCGCTCGGCTGGTGCCCGGCCTATCTGCCCTTCGGCCTCAGCACCTGCTCGACGAAGAAGCAGTAGCCCCGCTTTCGGCAAGGCGGTTGGCGATGCGTACGTAATCGCCGACCGCCAGTTCCTCCGCGCGCCGCATCGGATCGATGCCGAGCGCGGCCCAGTCTCCCTCCCGCAGGCGTTCCCGCAGCGTATTGCGCAGCATCTTTCGCCGCTGCGCAAAGGCTGACTTTACGATTTCTTCCAGCAAGGCTTCATCGTTCGCAGCCAATGCCTCGCGCGAACGCGGGACCATGCGCACCACCGCCGATTCGACCTTGGGCGCCGGTTTGAAGGCGCCGGGCGGCACCAGGAACAGCCGCTCCATCTCGAAGCGGTATTGCAGCATCACCGACAGGCGTCCATATTCAGACCCGCCCGGCGGCGCCACCATGCGATCGACCACTTCCCGCTGCAGCATGAAGTGCATGTCGCGCACACGCTCCGCGCAGGCAGCAAGATGGAACAGCAAGGGCGTGGAGATGTTGTAGGGCAGGTTGCCGACCACGCGCAGATCGGGGCCGAGGCCCGTGAAGTCGAATTGCAACGCATCGCCCTCGTGAATCGTCAGGCGTTCAGGCGGAAAACGTTCGCGCAGCCGGGCAATCAGGTCGCGGTCGATCTCGACGACGTGCAGATGATCCAGGCGCGCCAGCAGCGGCTCGGTCAGGGCACCGAGGCCCGGGCCGATCTCGACGAGGGTGTCGCCCGCATGCGGATGGATCGCCTCGACGATCTTGGCGACGATCCCCGGGGATACGAGAAAGTTTTGTCCGAAGCGCTTGCGCGCAACATGGGGCTTCATCCCACGGGACTTTGCACTTCCTTCGGTCATCGACGCCGGGCCAGATCGACCGCCAGATCCAGCGCCGCAAACAGACTGCGCGGATCCGCCGTACCGGTGCCGGCCAGATCGAGTGCGGTGCCATGGTCGACCGAAGTGCGGATGATGGGCAGGCCCAGCGTGATGTTGATGCCGTCCTCGAAGGCGGCGTACTTCAGCACCGCCAGTCCCTGGTCGTGGTACATGGCAAGCTGCGCATCCGAACCGGCCAGCACGCCGCGCGTAAACAGCGTGTCGGCCGGCAGCGGGCCGACGAGGTCCATGCCCTCGCCGCGCAGCTTCTCCAGCACCGGGGCGATCACCTCGATCTCCTCGCGGCCCATGTGGCCGCCCTCGCCGGCATGCGGATTCAGGCCGGCAACGAGGATGCGCGGCCGCGCGATGCCGAACTTGCCGACCAGGTCGGCGTGCAGGATGCGGAGGGTCGTTTCCAGTTCCGGCCGCGTAATGGCGCCAGGAACGTCCTTCAGCGGCAGATGCGTCGTCGCCAGCGCAACACGCAGTCCTGCGCCGGCCAGCATCATGACGACCCGGTCGGTGCCGGTCTTCTCGGCCAGATACTCGGTATGGCCGGTGAAAGGGATGCCCGCTTCGTTGATCACCCCCTTGTGCACCGGGGCCGTCACCATGGCGGCAAATTCGCCTGACCGGCATCCCGAGAGGGCGCGATCGAGCATTTCCAGCACGTAGGCGGCATTGCCGATGTCGAGGCGGCCGGGTTGCACCGGCCGGCGCAACGGGATATGGAGGACGTCAAGGCCGTCGAGGGCTTTTCCCAGATGCGCGGCACGCTCGGCCATCATCTGGCGGTCGCCGAGCACGACGATGCGCGCGGCGGCCACGCGTCCGGCCAGTTCGAGGCAGATGTCCGGACCGATGCCGGCCGGCTCGCCGCTGGTCACGGCAACGACGGGAAGGCGTTCCATGCCGCTCGCGCTCCGACGGACCTACCGGTTGTCTTCCAGCCGGTATTCGACGTAAGCCCTATCGCGCATCTGGCGCAACCAGTCCTGATAGGCTTCGTCCGCCTTGCGTTCGCGCAAGGCCATGCGCGCGCTCTGGCGCACCCGCTCCTGGGAGACATCCATGCGGCGCTCCAGCACCTGGATCAGATGCCAGCCGAAGGGGGATTGCACCGGCTCGCCGACTTCGCCCGGCTTCAGGCTGTTCATGGCCTTCTCGAAATCCGGCACCGTGTCGCCCTGGTTGAGCCAGCCGAGGTCGCCGCCCTTCGCCGCAGAAAGATCGTTCGAGTGAAGCCGGGCCAGTTCGGCGAAATCGGCGCCATGCGTGATGCGCTCCTTGAGCGCCGCCAGACGCCGCCTGGCATCCGCCTCTGACACCAGCTCACTGGTCTTGATCAGGATATGGCGCGCACGCGTCTGTTCCACCGGTTGCGCCTTGATGGCGCCGCCGCGGCGATCCAGCAGCTTGAGGATGTGATACCCGGCCGGGCTTCTCAGAACATCTGACACTTCGCCCGGCTTCAGCTTCGGCACCACCTCGGCGAACAGGGTCGGCAAACGCTCGAGCGGGCGCCAGCCCATCACGCCACCGGAGAGGCCATCGGGCGCATCGGAATTGCTCGCCGCCAACTGGGCAAAATCGGCACCGCGCCTGAGCTGGGCAACGATGTCCTCGGCGCGGGCCTGCAGGCGGGCCAGTTGCTCCGGCCTTGCCTGTTCCGGCACACGCAGGAGGATGTGCGCCAGGTTGAATTCCTCATTGCCCATCGCGCCGGCGGTCTCGAGGAAGTTGTCGATTTCGCCCTCCGTGACGACGATCTTGCTGTCGACCTCGCGCTCCCGGAGGCGGCCGATGACGATCTCGTCGCGTATGTCCTCGCGGAATTTGGCCCAGGGAATACCGTCCCGTTCCAGATTGGCCCGAAACTGGGCCAGCCCCATGCGATTGCCCTCCGCAATGCGCACGAGCGTCTGGTCGAGCTGCGCGTCGTCGATGCGCAAGCCGGTTTCCTTGGCGAACTGGAGCTGCACCCGATCGACGATGAGGCGCTCGAGAATGTGCTTTTCGAGGACGTCGCGCGGCGGCATCTGGGTTCCCTGCTGCCTGAGTTGCCGCTCCGTGAACGCGGCGCGGGATTTCAGCTCATGCAGCGTGATCACTTCATCATTGACTACCGCGATGATGCGATCGGCCTCGATCGCCTGCGCCGCACGCCCCTGCGCGAGCGCCCACCCGCCAGGCAGGCAGGCGGCCATGGCGACAAGAACAACACCCGCACGAACCGATTTGCGACTCACCCCGGCACCTTTCCCAATTCGTCAGTCGTAGCCGAACACGGGGTCAGACGGCATCTGGTTGATCCGTCCGTAACCCGGAATTCTCCGTGAAAGCAATTCGAGCGGGTTGGAGCCGATCTTGGAGAAATCGTTCAACTCCAGCTGGACAAACAGGGCCGTGTTGGTGTCCCCCGTGGCGGAGGCATAACGCTGCAGCACGAGGCGGCCCACCCAGCAGCCGCCGTTGTATTCCAGCCCGCCGATCGTCTCGATGATCCTTCTTTCCTTCAGCGAGTAGTTGAACCGGCCGACGCCATACCAGCCGCGCCCCAGCGGCCACTGGCCCGAGAAGTCCACCTGGCGTATCCCTGGCGTACCGCCGCTGAAGGTATGGTCGCGCGTATAGCGATAGCTGGCATTCAGCACCTTGGCAAAGTCCGGCTGCCAGCGACCGCCGACGACGAAGCGCTCGGTCTCGCCGTCGCGCGGATCGTATTGCCAGGCAACATCCGCAAAGGTGCGCGGCATCAGGCGGCCCGACAGCGCCGCGAGGAAATCGGACGTGCCGCCGGGCCGGGCCGATTCTCCCGGCAACGTGACATGCTGCTTGGCGAAGTAATAGCGCTGCCCGACCATGCCGCGGACATATTCCTCGCCGGTCTGCGGGTCGATCAGCCGCGAAGTCAGCGCCGCGGTCAGCTGATTGGCATCGGCGATGCGGTCGACGCCGGAATAGATGTTGTCCGAGAAGATCGTAGCGAAATTGAAGTCGGCCTGACCTGAATCGAAGACGGGAATCTGGTCCTGCGTGCGCTGCGGCACGAGGAGGTAATACAGCCTTGGCTCCAGCGTCTGCGTCAGGCCCTTGCCGAACCAATTCAGGTCGCGCTCGAAAGCGATGCCGGCATCGACACTGAAAACCGGCAGGTTGCGCACGACGCTGTCGGGCCCGACGCTCGAGCGCCGCTCGATGTCATAGCGCGTCGAATGCAGCCCGATCTTCGGCGTAACATACCAGGCCGGCGTCAGCAGCGGCAGCGACAGCTGCGGGTAGAAGGTCAGGCGGCGGGCGGTATCCAGGGTGGGGTGGTCGAAGACCACGTACTCGCCGTTGAACGCAAAAGCCGTGCCGCCGACAAAATCCGGCCGGCTTGCCGTCAGGAGCAATTGCGGCACCCGTTCATAGGGCTTGGATACGGGTGGCAGCGCAGGATCCTGCAGCGTTTGATAGACCTGCATATTGGCCGTTGCCGACCACCAGCCGCCGCCGTAACTCAGGACGCCCTGTCGCAGCAGGTTGCCCTGCGAAGCCTCGGTAATGCGCGTGCTGAGGTCGCGCAGGTAGGTGCCGTCCGAGACGCCGCTGACGTTCACCAGCCCGCTGAAGCCGTGGCCGAGGTTGGGGTGAAGGTGGTAGAGCGTGTAGCCGTAGCGGCTCTTGCCGGCCAAGCGGTCATTCGGCAGCCATTCGACTTGCGCACGGCCCTGGTAGTCGTAATTCAGGTAGCGGAATTCCGTATTGATCTGCAGGCCGCGCTTCGACATCAGCCGGGGCGCGATTGTCGCGTCCATGTTCGGCGCGATGTCCCAGAAGTAGGGCAGCGTAAACTCAAGTCCCGACTTGGAGCTGGTACCAAAGGTCGGCGCGAGGAAACCGGACTTGCGCTTGTTGTTGAGCGAGAAGCTGATCCAGGGGGAGTAGAAAAGGGGGGTGCCCTTGAACACCACCGTGGCATCGCGGCCTTCGCCGACCTCCCGGTCGTAGTCGAGATCGAGTTCCGCCACCCGCGCATACCAGTCGGGGTCTTCCGCCGAACAAGTGCTGTAGGTGGCGTTCGTCATCCGCATGCGGTTCTCACCCTGGAACTCGAGCCGGTCCGCCTTGCCCGAGGCCGTCGTCAGGTTCTGCCCAGCATCCACCACTTCGCCGGCGATGGTGGCGACCGCGGTTTTCTGTTCCTTGTCCCGCGGCAGGAACGAGGGAAGCTTCCGCACCGGCTGGGCCGCCGCACCGAGTGCGGTGGAATAGGCCTGCTTCTGTTCCTTTTTCGGGCGCGTGACGGAATAACTGGGTTGCTCGAAGAAGCCCGTGTTCTCGGACAGATTCAGGCGCAGCTTCGGCCCGGACATGCGATCGGCTTCCTTCGTATAGCGGACGTTGCCCACCGCCTCCATCTCATCCTCGACCTTCCAGTAAGTCAGTTGGTCGGCTGTCAGTGCGGTGGTGGTGCGGCGCAGTTCCGCATCGCCCTGCGCCACGACCTCGTTGTCGTTGCGGCCGTCGATGCGCGAGGCGGCGATGAAGGTGGGGTAGGCGGCGTCCTTGTCAACCTGGAGCGGCGAAATCTGGCCGGTCGGCTTGAGGGCAGGCACCAGACCGGCATCCGCGTATGCGGAATACAGGGGCGGCAATGCAGGCCGCTCATCCACTTGCGGCGGCTGGGCCGCTTGTAGCGGCTCGGGCGGGGTTCGCTCGGGTTCAGCCGCAGTCGCCGCCTTCGGAGCCGGGGCAGGTGCAGCCGGCCTGGCGGCAGGCCTTGCCTCCCTCGCTGCTGCGGCAGGAGGCGCCCTTTCCGTTTCCGGCTTCGCCGGCGCGGTCGCAGCAGCCTCGTGTGCCGGCTGCACTTCAGGAGCGGATACGGGAAGCGGTTTAACCTCGGCGGCGGGCGACTCCACCGGGCGCACGGGCTTGGCCGGCGCAGTACCCGCACCAAGCAAGGCCGGATCGACGCGCAGCAGCGGCAGATTCTCCGCAGCACGCAGGCTGCCGGACAAGCCGAGAGCGAAAACTAGAGCAAGCCGCGCCGAGGCGTGCATTTCAGGGTGTCTTTTCTTATTCGCCGCGACCGTACCGGAGGGAGGCTGCAGCACCAATGGTAGAATTGCATAGTTTATCACCAAGCACGGCTTTCGAAACCTGCGCCAAACGGCCATGCAGCGCCTCGAACTGGTCCATCAATGGCTGGCCGGACTGTTCCCCGGACGGCCGCACTCGATTGCCCCGGCTTCCGCCGACGCCAGCTTTCGTCGCTACTTTCGCGTCACCTTCGACGACGGCTCGAGCCGCATCGTCATGGACGCCCCGCCCGAGCACGAGGACTGCCGGCCGTTCATCCATGTCGCCGGCCTGCTGCGCGGCGCCGGCGTGCATGCGCCAGAAATCCTCGCCCAGGACCTCGATCGCGGCCTGCTCCTGCTGACCGATCTGGGCCACGCCACCTATCTCGACGCGCTCGAAGAATCGAACGCCGACGACCTCTTCCGTGACGCCGTCGACGCCCTCGTCAAATGGCAGCTTGCCAGCCGGCCGAACGAGCTGCCGCCCTACGACGAAGCCCTGCTGCGGCGCGAACTGGCCCTCTTCCCCGACTGGTACGTCACACGCCATCTCGGCGCGCCGCTCACCGCGGCCCAGCAGGATGCGCTCGAAGGCGTGCAAGCCCTGCTGATGCAGAACATCCTCGCCCAGCCTAAGGTGTATGTGCACCGCGACTACATGCCGCGCAACCTGATGGTGTGCGCCGACAACCCCGGCGTGCTCGACTTCCAGGATGCGGTGCATGGCCCGATCACCTACGACGTCGCCTCGCTCTTTCGCGACGCCTTCATCAGCTGGGAGGAGGAGCGCATCCTCGACTGGGCGGTTCGCTATTGGGAGAAGGCGAAGCGCGCCGGCCTGCCGGTGGACGCCGACTTCGGCGCCTTCTACCGCGACATGGAGTGGATGGGCCTGCAGCGCCACCTCAAGGTACTCGGCATCTTCGCCCGCATCAACTATCGCGACGGCAAGCCGAAGTACCTGGCCGACACGCCGCGCTTCCTGCAATACGTGCGCCATGCCGCCACGCGCTACGTCCGGCTCGCGCCGCTGGCGCGCCTCCTCGACGAGCTCGAGCAGCGCGCGCCGCAGGTGGGATACACATTCTGATGAAGGCCATGATCCTCGCCGCCGGACGCGGCGAGCGCATGCGCCCACTCACCGACGCGACGCCGAAACCGCTGCTCATCGCAGGCGGCAAGCCGCTCATCGTCTGGCACATCGAAGCGCTGGTGCGCGCCGGTATCCGCGAGATCGTCATCAACCACGCCCACCTCGGATGCATGATCGAAGCCGCGCTGGGCGACGGCGCCCGCTTCGGCGCAACCATCCGCTACTCGCCGGAGAGCGAAGCGCTGGAGACAGCCGGCGGCATTGCCAACGCGCTGCCGCTCCTCGGCGACGCGCCCTTCGCCGTCATCAACGGCGACATCGCCTGCGACTTCGACTATGCACGGCTGCCTGCGATTGCCCGCGCCATGCCGGACCGCCACCTGCAGGCCCACCTGGTGCTGGCGCCCAATCCGCCGCATCATCCGCAGGGCGACTTCGCCCTGCGCGACAGCAGGGTATTGGCCGAAGGCGAGCCGAAGCTCACTTTTTCCGGCATCGGCCTCTACGACCCGCGGCTCTTCGCCGGCATCGCCCGCGGCGCCAAGGCGAAGCTCGCCCCGCTGCTGCACATGGCGATGGGCGACGGTGCCGTCAGCGGCGAACTGCACAGCGGCCGCTGGATGGACGTCGGCACGCCCGAGCGCCTGTCCGAACTCGACCGGCTCCTCTCGGCGCTATAATTGTTCCAACCTCAACGACCGGTTTCGCCCGTGGACATCCAAGCCTTCGTCGACCGCCGCGCGCGCCTGCTCAAGGCGATGGGTCGCGGCATCGCGGTGGTTCCCACCGCCCCGGAGCGCGTGCGCAACCGCGACTCGAACTACCCCTACCGCCACGACAGCTATTTCTACTATCTCTCCGGCTTTGCGGAACCCGAAGCCTGCGTCGTGCTGGTCGCCGGCGACGAACCGTGCTCCCTGCTCTTCTGCCGCGAGAAGGACCCCGAAAAGGAAATCTGGGATGGCTTCCGCCACGGACCGGAGGCGGCGCGCGAGGCGTTCCGCTTCGACGCCGCCTACCCGATCGGCAGCCTCGACGAGAAACTCGCCGAGCTGCTCGCCGGCCAGCCCGTGCTGCACTACTCGATGGGTCACGATGCCGGCTGGGACAACCGCCTCGTCGCCGCGCTCAACCGCGTGCGCGCCAACGTGCGCAGCGGCGCCCATGCGCCGGCGGAGATCCGCGACGTGCGCGTCGAACTCGACGAGATGCGCCTGCTCAAGGACGCCCAAGAGATCGCCGACATGCGCCGCGCCGCCGCCATCTCCTCGGCCGCGCACCGCCGCGCCATGCGCATCGCCGCGCCCGGCCGCTTCGAATACGAGATCGAGGCGGAACTGATGCACGAGTTCCGCCGCAGCGGCGCCCAGGCGCCGGCCTACTCCCCCATCGTTGCCGGCGGCGCCAACGCCTGCATCCTGCACTACGTCGGCAATAGTCAGCCGCTGCGGGACGGCGACCTGCTGCTCATCGACGCCGGCTGCGAGATCGATTCCTACGCCGCCGACATCACGCGCACCTTTCCGGTGAACGGAAAGTTCTCGCCGGCGCAGCGCGACGTCTACCAGCTCGTGCTCGCCGCCCAGCGCGCGGCGATCGCCGAGATCGCACCGGGCAGGCCCTGGGATGCGCCGCACGAGGCGGCGGTACGCGTGCTGGTGCAGGGCATGCTCGACCTCAAGCTGCTGGCGGGCAGCGTCGACGGCGTCATCGAGTCCGGCGCCTACCGCCGCTTCTACATGCATCGCACCGGCCACTGGCTCGGCATGGACGTGCACGACGCCGGCGAATACAAGGTCGACGGCGAATGGCGACCGCTCGCCCCCGGCATGACGCTCACTGTCGAGCCAGGCTGCTACATCCGTGCCGACGACGACGTGCCGCCGGCCCTGCGGAACATCGGCATCCGCATCGAGGACAATGCGCTCGTCACGGCCGCAGGCTGCGAAATCCTCACCGACGACGCACCGAAAACCGTCGACGACATCGAAGCGCTGATGGCGCAACCAGACTGATGCTTCCCGTCGCCATCGTGGGTGGCGGCCCGGTCGGCCTTGCGCTGGCGCTGGCGCTGCGCCATGCCGGCATCGGTTGCGAAGTGCTCGATGCGCGGCCCGCCGGCGCCCCGCGCGACGACCGCCGCGTGCTCGCCCTCTCGCACGGCTCGCGGCAGATCCTCGAGCGCCTAGGCGCCTGGGCAGCGATCGGCGCAACGCCCATTTCGACCATCCACGTGTCCCAGCAGGGCCGCTTCGGCCGGACGCTGATCGAGGCCGGCGAAGCCGGCGTGCCGGCGCTCGGCTACGTCGCCGAGGCAGGCCGGGTCGCCACGGAGCTCGCCCATTCCTGCGCAGCGGCCGGCGTGGCCATCCGCCACCAGACGCAGGTGAGGGACAGCGACGCGGCTGCGGACCGCGTGCGGCTGCTATGCGCCGCGCCGCAAGGCACGACGGACATCGCCGCGCAGCTGATCGCCTGGGCCGAGGGCGCCGTCGGCGCTGAGCGCGACGTCGTTCGCCGCGACTACGGCCAGCAGGCGATCGTCGCCAGCGTGCAGGCACACGGATCGCCGGCCGGCGTCGCCTACGAACGCTTCACGTCATCCGGCCCCGTCGCCCTGTTGCCGCTGGGCGATCGCCACGCCCTCGTATGGACCGTGCCGTATGCCGCCGCAGCGGCATTGCTGATGATTGAGGAGCGGGCGTTCCTGTCGTGCCTGCGCGAGGCATTCTCAGGGCGGCTCGAGTTCAATGCCGCCGGCAAGCGTTCCGCCTTCCCGCTCGGCCTGCGCTTTCGCGAAACGCCAGTGGGCGCGCGCGCCGTCTGGCTGGGCAATGCCGCGCAGACCCTGCATCCGGTCGCCGGCCAGGGCTTCAATCTCGCCCTGCGCGACGTCATGCAGCTGGCCCGACTGTTGCAGGAAAGTCCAAGCGATTGCGGCAATCCCGAATTGCTGTCACGCCATGCCGCAGCGCGGCAACTCGACCGGCGCGGCGCCATCGGCTTCACCGACGGCCTGGTCCGCCTGTTCGGCCTGCGCGGCGCGATCTCCGGCCATGCACGCGGCGCCGGCCTGCTGGCGCTCGACCTGCTGCCGACGGCGCGCCGCTTCCTGGCGCGGCGCATGATGTACGGCGCCCGCGGCTGGTAGTCGGCGCCGATAAAATCCCGCACTTCCGCCTTCACGACAGTTGATGCCGGCATGCGGCGAATTGGGTTACAATTCGCGCCTTCCCCAGACCCCCGAACGCAGAGCGCCCGATGCTATTCGCCGGCTACACGCTACGCAACAACCTGTTCGTCGCGCCCATGGCCGGGGTCACCGACCGCCCCTTCCGTCAGTTGTGCAAGCGCATGGGCGCCGGGCTCGCCGTCTCGGAGATGGTCACCTCCAACTCGCTGCTGTACGGCAGCGCCAAGACGAAACGCCGCGCCAACCACGAAGGCGAGGTCCAGCCGGTCTCCGTGCAGATCGCCGGCGCCGACCCTGTCATGATGGCGCAGGCCGCCCGTTACAACGTCGACCAGGGCGCGCAGATCATCGACATCAACATGGGCTGCCCGGCGAAGAAGGTCTGCAACGTCATGGCCGGCTCGGCGCTGCTGCAGAACGAGCCGCTGGTCGGCCGCATCCTCGATGCCGTCGTCCGCGCCGTCGACGTCCCCGTCACGCTGAAGATCCGCACCGGCTGGGACAAGGCCCATCGCAACGCGCTGTCGATCCTGAAGATCGCCGAGAGCGCCGGCGTCCGCGCGCTGGCCGTCCACGGCCGCACGCGCGCCTGCGGCTACACCGGCGACGCGGAGTACGAGACCATCGCTGCGGTGAAGGCCGAGGCGCGCATCCCCATCGTCGCCAACGGCGACATCACTTCGCCGGAGAAGGCGAGGCGGGTGCTCGACGCCACCGGCGCCGACGCCGTCATGATCGGCCGGGCCGCCCAGGGCCGGCCGTGGATCTTCCGCGAGATCGAGCACTACCTCGCCACCGGCGAGAAACTGCCGGCGCCGCGCGTCGACGAGATACACCAAGTGCTGCGCGGCCACCTCGCCGAGCTCTACGCCTTCTACGGCGCCGAGACCGGCGTGCGCGTTGCCCGCAAGCACATCTCCTGGTACACCAAGGGGCTGGCGGGATCGGCCCAATTCCGCCATGCCATGAACCAGCTGCCGACGATCGACGCCCAGCTCGCCGCGGTCGACGAATTCTTCCTCGGCCTCGCCGCGCAGAACGATCGTCTCTACTACATCGAGGAGCTCGCAGCATGAGCCGCGCCAGCACCCCCAGCCGCAGCGAAATCGCCGAATGCGTCCGGCGTTCGCTCGACCGCTACTTCAAGGATCTCGACGGCGAAAAGCCCTGCGCCATCTACGACATGGTCCTGCGCAACATAGAGCGGCCGATGCTGGAGGTCGTCATGCGCGAGGCCGACGGCAACCAGACCATCGCCGCCGAGATGCTCGGCATCAACCGCAATACCCTGCGGCGCAAGCTCGTCGAGCACAAGCTTCTGTAGTGAAGAGAATCGCCGCGCGGCGGCATGGCCGCTTCGCGTAGTCCGTGCAATCCGTCGTCAACGCCATTTCTACCGACATGAAAATCACCCAAGCCCTCATCAGCGTCTCCGACAAGCGCGGCGTCGTGGATTTCGCCCGTGCCCTCGCCGACCTCGGCGTCAAGATCCTGTCCACCGGCGGCAGCGCGAAGATGCTGCGCGAGGCGGGCGTCGCCGTCACCGAAGTCTCCGACTACACCGGCTTCCCGGAAATGCTCGACGGCCGCGTCAAGACCCTGCATCCGAAAGTTCATGGCGGCATCCTCGGCATCCGCGGCAACGCCGAGCACGCGGCGACCATGCAGAAGCACGATATCCCGCCGATCGACCTGGTGGTGGTGAACCTCTATCCCTTCGCGCAGACGGTGGCGAAGAAGGATTGCACGCTGGAGGATGCCATCGAGAACATCGACATCGGCGGCCCGACCATGGTGCGCGCGGCGGCCAAGAACCACGGCAACGCGGCCAGCGGCGTCGGCATCGTCACCGACCCCGAAGATTATGCCGCCATCGTCGGGGAGCTGAAGGCCAACGGCGGCGCCCTTTCCTACGCCACCCGCTTCGCCCTCGCCAAGAAAGCCTTCACCCACACCGCACGCTATGACGCGGCGATCGCCAACTGGCTGACCAGCCTGGATGCCGACAACAAGCCGGCCGCCTTCCCCGAGCGCCTGCAGCTCGCCTTCGACAAGGTCGACACCATGCGCTACGGCGAGAATCCGCACCAGCAGGCGGCGTTCTACCGCGAACCGGTGGCGGTGCCGGGCAGCATCGCCAACTACGAGCAGCTGCAGGGCAAGGAACTCTCCTACAACAACATCGCCGACGCGGATGCGGCGTGGGAATGCGTCAAGGCCTTTGACTCAGTTAACAACACGGCGGCCTGCGTCATCGTCAAGCACGCCAACCCCTGCGGCGTCGCCATCGCGCCGACGGCGCTGGAGGCCTACCGGAAGGCCTTCAAGACCGACCCGACCTCGGCCTTCGGCGGCATCATCGCCTTCAACTGCGCCATCGACAAGGCGACGGCGGACGCGGTCTCCGGCCAGTTCGCCGAAGTGATCATCGCCCCCGAGATCACGGCTGATGCCCGTGCCATCTTCGCCGCCAAGCAGAACCTGCGCGTGCTGGTCGTACCACTCGGGCGTGCCGAGAACGTCTATGACTACAAGCGCGTCGGCGGCGGCCTGCTGGTGCAGACGGCCGACATGGCGCGCATCGGCGAGTCCGACATCAAGGTGGTGACCAGGCGCGCGCCGACGGCGCAGGAGATGACCGACCTCCTCTTCGCCTGGCGCGTCGCCAAGTACGTCAAGTCGAACGCCATCGTGTACTGCAAGGACGGCATGACCATGGGCGTCGGCGCCGGCCAGATGAGCCGTGTCGACTCGGCCCGCATCGCCGCCATCAAGGCCGAAAACAACGGCCTGACGGTGGCCGGCTCGGTGGTCGCCTCGGATGCCTTCTTCCCCTTCCGCGACGGTCTCGACGTGCTCGCCAAGGCCGGCGCCACGGCGGTGATCCAGCCCGGCGGCTCGGTGCGCGACGCGGAGGTGATCGCCGCGGCGGACGAACAGGACGTCGCCATGGTGTTCACCGGCTTCCGCCACTTCCGCCACTAGGCCGAACATGAAACTCCTCGTCATCGGCTCCGGCGGCCGCGAGCATGCGCTGGCCTGGCGGCTGGCGAAGTCGCCGCGCATCCAGAAGGTCTATGTCGCCCCCGGCAACGCCGGCACGGCACGCGAAAACGGGCTGGAGAACGTGCCCATCGCGTCCGTCGACGAGTTGGTCGCCTTCGCCGAACGCGAGCAGATCTACCTCACCGTGGTCGGACCCGAGGCGCCGCTCGCCGCCGGCGTGGTGAACGCCTTCCGGGCGAAGAACCTGCCGATCCTCGGGCCGACGCGCGAGGCGGCGCAGCTGGAGTCGTCCAAGGACTTCGCCAAGCGCTTCATGCAGCGCCACAGGATCCCCACCGCCGCCTTCGCCACTTTCGGCAACGCCGAGGAAGCGCACGCCTACGTCGATGCGCAGGGTGCCCCCATCGTCATCAAAGCCGACGGCCTCGCCGCCGGCAAGGGCGTGGTGGTGGCGATGGATTCGGCAGAGGCGCACGCCGCCATCGACCAGATGCTCATCGACAACAAGATGGGCGACGCCGGCGCGCGCGTGGTGATCGAGGAATTCCTGCAGGGCGAGGAGGCCAGCTTCATCGTCATGTGCGACGGCACGCACGCCCTGCCGCTCGCCACCAGCCAGGACCACAAGCGCCTGCGCGACGGCGACGACGGCCCCAACACCGGCGGCATGGGCGCCTATTCGCCGGCGCCGGTGGTCACCCCGGCGGTGCACGCCCGCGTCATGCGCGAGATCATCATGCCGACCATCAACGGCATGGCGCAGGACGGCATCCCCTACACCGGCTTCCTCTACGCCGGGCTGATGATCGCGCCCGACGGCGCGGTGAAGACGCTGGAGTTCAACTGCCGCATGGGCGACCCGGAAACGCAGCCGATCATGCTGCGCCTGAAGAGCGACCTGGTCGACCTGGTCGAAGCGGCGATCCACGGCAAGTTGAAGAACATCGAGGCGGAATGGGACCGCCGCGTCGCCCTCGGCATCGTCATGGCGGCGGCCGGCTACCCGGAGTCGCCGCGCAAGGGCGACGTCATCCATGGCCTGCCGCCGGAGGGAAACGACTACCACGTCTTCCATGCCGGCACGGCGCTCGCCGGCAAGGACGTCGTCACCGCCGGCGGGCGCGTGCTCTGCGTCACCGCGCTGGGCGACAACGTCAAGGCGGCGCAGATGCGCGCCTACGAGATCGCCGAGCAGATCGAGTTCGCCGGCATGCAGATGCGGCGCGACATCGGTCATCGCGCCATCCGGCGCTAGCGATGGAAACGACGGCAGTCCTCGGCTATCTCCGCGGCCTGCAGGAGCGCATCGTCGCTGCACTGGAAGCATTCGACGGCAGGCCATTTCATACCGACGCCTGGGACAGGCCCGAAGGCGGCGGCGGCATCACCCGCCTGATCGAGGAAGGCGATTTCTTCGAGCGCGGCGGCGTCAATTTCTCCCACGTCACCGGCAGCAGCCTGCCGCCTTCGGCCAGCGCCGCCCGTCCCGCGCTGGCCGGGCGCGCCTGGGAAGCGATGGGCGTCTCGCTGGTGCTGCATCCGCGCAATCCCTACTGCCCGACGGCGCACATGAACGTGCGCTGCTTCATCGCCCGCAAGGAAGGCGAGGATCCGATCTGGTGGTTCGGGGGCGGCATGGACCTCACGCCCTACTACGGCTTCGAGGAGGATGCACGCCATTTCCATGCCACCTGCAAGCAGGCGCTGGCGCCATTCGGCGACGATGTGCATCCGCGCTACAAGAAGTGGTGCGACGAGTACTTCTTCCTCAAGCACCGCAAAGAGCCGCGCGGGGTCGGCGGCGTCTTCTTCGACGATCTCAATGAAGGTGGCTTCGCGCGCTGCTTCGCCCTGACACAGGCGGTCGGCGACGCCTTCCTTGACGCCTACCTGCCGATCGCGGAACGCCGGCGTGCCGTGCCCTACGGCGAACGCGAGCGCGACTTCCAGGCCTACCGGCGCGGCCGCTACGTCGAGTTCAACCTGGTGTGGGACCGCGGCACGCTGTTCGGCCTGCAGTCGGGCGGGCGCACCGAATCGATCCTGATGTCGTTGCCGCCGGTGGTGAAGTGGCGCTACGACTGGAAACCCGAGGCGGGCAGCGCCGAGAATAAGCTCTACACGGATTTTCTCAAGCCCAGGGACTGGGCCTAGGGCCTGTTCAACCCTGCCGGCACAGCGCCGCTGCGCTGCGATAGGCCTGGTTGGATTCCTCGCTGCGGCCGAGTTGGGCGAACAGGGTGGCCAGCTCGACGTGCGCATCCTGGCTGGGCTGGATCGCCAGCGAGGCCTCGAAATAGCTCTGCGCCTTGCCCCACAACTGCTGCTCCCGGCACAGGCGGCCGAGCGCCAGCAGCAGGCGCGCATCCTGCGGATGTTTCTCAAGCCATTTCTCCGCCCGGGCGATGCGCCCCAGCGTGTCGCCGCCGCGGCACTCGGCATACAGTCCGGCGAGCTCGGAATTCCATTCGCCCTCGATGTGCTGCTCGATGATGCGCTGCGCAGCTGCGCCGTCGCCCGCAGCGATGAAAGCCCGCGCCGCCGCCGCCGCCAGACGGGATGCGCCCCGCTCCTCGGCGGGCACGGTTTCCCAGTAGGCGGCCAGCGCGCGTGCATCTCCCTCGCGGCCGCGCAGGTTCTCCAGATGGGCGCGCTGCTTGAGCGGGGCCGCGGCTTCGTGGGTCAGGGCGCGGTGCTTCTCAAGCTGGCGCGCCACCTTCAGGACATCGTCCCAGCGGCCCAAGCCGCGGTGCACACGCAGGGCCATGCGCAGCGCGGCGATATGCCGTCCGCCGCCTGCCTGCAGGGCATCCAGGGCAGCCAGCGCCGCATCGAAGCGTCTCGCATCTACATGGAGTTCCGCCTCGGTCATCAGGCGCGCGGCATGCGCTTCGGCATCATGCCCGGCGGCACGCTGGAGCCACTCCGCCTCGCGCCGCTCGTCGCGCAGGAAATGGGCGGCGCGCGCCGCCACCAGCGCCGACAGCGCCGGCGCCTCGTGGGCGCCGTAGGAAAACGCGGCATTCTTCAGGGCGTGGCCATAGCGGCCCTCGAAAAGCTGCTGCACCGCCTCGCGCAGTGCACGCACGCCCTTCTCGCGCCGCTTGCGCTCGCGGAACGCCCGCACCGCCTGCGGCAGGCGCAGGGTGTGCGACACCACGCGCAGCAGCAGGTGGCCCAGCAGGAAACCGCCGACTACCAGCACGACGAAGAGATTCAGCGACAGCTCGATGCGCCAAGGCGGCAGGACAAGCAGGACATAACCCTCGTTGTAGCCGAACGCCAGCGACACGCCGACGGCCAGGGCGAACAGCGCCAGCAGCCAGAGCAGGATGCGCATCAGTTGCCCCCGGAGGCCGTGCCGCCGCTCTTGGGGCGGGCGGCAGCAGGCGGAAAGTCCCTGTCCTTGGCCACCTTCAGGTTTCTCAGGGTGGTCAGGCTCTCCGACAGGTTGGGCATGGCCAGCCCGACATCGGCTGTGGCCAGCTGCCGGAGGGTCGCCAGCGCCGCCTGCACCGGCTTGGCGCGCGTGTCGTAATACTGCTCGACCCAGGCCTGCGCCTGCTGGATGTCCTGCCGGAATGACTTGCCGTCACGCTGCAGGAGCGCCAAGCGGGCGTTCACCAGACGCAACTTGAGGTTCTCGCGCAGGAAGAAGGCGTGCGTCGGCGACAGCAGGGCGGGATTGGGCCGGTCGAGCCGGTCGACGCGGACCAGGCTCTTCAGTTCCTGCCAAAGTTCGCTCAGCAGCTTCTCCCAATAGCCGGGCGCAACCGCGGGAACGAACGAAGGGCCCGATGGTCCGGCCTGCGGCCGGGCCTCGAAGGCGAGCGGCATGGCATCAACAGTACCGGCAATGCTCTCGATGCGCAGGGCAATGCCGGACACGTCGGCCAACGGCAGCGCCTTCAGGCGCTCGATATCGTGCGCAATCACCTTGCGCAACGGCAGGAATTGGGCGCGCCCGGCTGAGCCGAGGCGCGTATCCGCGCCCTGCAGCGCAATCAGGGCCGCCTCGACATTGCCGGCAAGTTGCAGTTGCTGCACGGCAGTATTGAGCGCCTGCTCGACCTCCGCCAGAAGCCGCTCGTCGCGGTTGCGCGTAAGCTCCTGCACCATCGCATCGAGTGCGGCCTGCTGGCTCTGCGACTCGGCCAGTTTCGCTTCGAGCGCGCCCGCCTTGGCCTGCAAGGCCGCCAGCGCCTCCAGGTTCTGCCGGGCGGCGATGCGCGCCTCGCTGGCCACCGCATCGCCCGCCGCCAGGCGGCGGGCCACTTCCTGCTGCAGGTCGGCCAGTCGGCTGCGCGTCTCAAGCCATTGCCAGGCCAGCAGGACAAGTGCTGCGACCGCCACCCAAATCGCGGGTTGCCGCAGGGCCGCCAATGTCCTTTGCAGGGAACCCGGCCTGGCCGGGGAAGTCAATGCGTCCTGTTCCATTGTCGATCCGCCATCGGTTCATGCTCTGCCGCGAAAGTGCTTCTCCAGGCCCGCCAGCAGCCCGGCATCGCCCGGCGCCGTGACTGTCACCTCGGCAAAGCCCATCTGCCGGGCCTCCTCGGCGATGCGCTGGTGGGCAACGAAGAGCGCCACCGCCTTGAGGGCCGCCTCGTCGGCCGCGCCGACCATCGCCAGGAGGTTGCGCAGGCCTTCGCTGCTTGTGATCGTCACGGCATCGACTGCCCCCTGCGCAAGCAGGGCACGCAGCGGCGCCGCATCGATATCCGGCCTGCCGCGCCGGTAGCAGGGGATGCGCTCCACCAGCGCTCCGCGCGACTCCAGCGTTTCGCCGAGCAGTTCGCGGCCGCTGTCGCCGCGAAAGATCGCCACGCGCTTGCCGCGCAGGGCCTCGGGCTGGAATTCCGGCCGTTCCAGCAGGGCCTCGCTGTCGAAGCGGCCGTTCTCCGGCGTCACGATGCGCGTCACGCCGAAGCGGGCAATGGCCCGTGCGCTGGTCTCTCCCATCGCCGCGGCGACGACCCGCCCGGGCCAAGGGCGTTGGGCAGTGATCACACCGAGCGCCTTCTCGGCCGCATTCGGGCTTACGAAGACGGCGAAATCATAGGCCTCGAGGTTCTGTGCCGCCTCCAGCAGGGGCCGGGGATCGTCGGCATCGAAGATGGCCAGCACGGGGAAGCGCACCGCGATGCCGCCGCGCGCTTCGATCTGCCCGGCCAGCTTGTCGACCTGTTCCGCCGGCCGCGTCACGACGATGCGCCGGCCCGCCAGGGCGGAATTCATCCCCCCAGCGCGGCCAGAATCTCTTCCGCGCCGCGCGCCCGCAATTCATTGGCCAGCGATTGGCCCAAGGCCTCCGGGTCCGCCAAGTCGCCGCGCAATTCCGCACTGGCCATGCGACTGCCGTCGGGCGCGGCAACGAAGCCGCGCAGGCGCAGCCGCCCGCCCTCGGTCTCCGCGAATGCGCCCAGCGGCACCTCGCAGCTGCCCGCCAGCGCCCGCGAGACGGCACGCTCGGCGCGCACGCAGGCGGCGGTGCCGGCATCGGCGAGCGGCGCCATCCACGCCGCCACCTCGGGTCGGCTCACCAGCGCCTCGATGCCGAGCGCACCCTGCCCGGCCGCCGGCAGCGACAATTCGGCAGGCAGCACGCCGCGGATGCGCGCGGCGAGGCCGAGGCGGGTCAGGCCGGCCGCCGCCAGGATGATGGCATCGTACTGCCCCTCGTCGAGCTTGCGCAGCCGCGTGTCGAGGTTGCCGCGCAGGCTGGTCACCGACAGGTAGGGGTATCGCGCATGCAGCTGCGCCTCGCGGCGCAGGCTGGAGGTGCCGACGACGCCGCCCGGCGGGATGTCGTCGAGCGAGGCGTACTTGTTCGAGACGAGCGCGTCGAGCGGATTCTCGCGCGCCGAGATGGCCACCAGGGCGAACTCTGGTTCCATCACCATCGGCACGTCCTTCATGGAGTGGACCGCGATGTCCGCACGCTTGTCCAGCAGGGCGGTTTCCAGCTCCTTGACGAAGAGGCCCTTGCCGCCGACCTTGGCCAGCGGCCGGTCGAGGATCTGGTCGCCGCGCGTCGTCATGCCGAGCAGCTCGACGGAGCAGCGTGGATATAATGCCCTCAGGCGGTCGCGCACGTGCTCGGCCTGCCAAAGGGCCAGGCGGGATTCGCGCGTGGCGATGACGATGCGCTCGGGTTGCGGCTGGTTCACGGTTGGATTCTCGGAGACGGTTGTGGTGCGCTGCTTGCGCGCAATTGCGCTGATTTTATCATGGCTGCCCCCGGCCCTTGCCGCGGCCGGGTCGTCTCTCCCTCCGGCGCAGGATCTCGCCGCCGATGCCCGCGACATGCGGGCGCGGGGCACCGTCATGCTGGTGCTCTTCAGCCAGGCCGGCTGCCGCTGGTGCGAGCGCGCCAGAAACGAGGTTCTCCTTCCGCTTGCCGGCGATCCCGCCTCGACCAGGCGCGTCGTCCTGCGCGAAGTCGCGCTCGACAACGATGCGCCGCTGACCGACTTTGCCGGCAGGAGTGCCACCCACCGCCGCTTCGCCGCCGAGGAAGGCGTGCGCCTGACCCCGACCCTCGTTGTCTATGGCCCCGACGGCAAGCGCCTGGCCGAACCGATTGTCGGCTTCCGCCTGGCCGACTTCTATGCCGAGTACGTGAACCGTGCCATCGAGGAAGGCCTGGCACGCCTGGGATCGCCGTCCCGCAGGGACTGACTTTTCAGCCTGCCGGGCGCGCCTACTTCGATTCGCCGAGGCGGAAGAAGGTGCGCATCTTGCCGAGCAGGCTGGCGTGCTGGCGCTGGCGCTCCCTGGCGTGCGCCTCGGCGCCGAGCGCCTCCTGCGCGGTCGCAAGCTGCATGTTGCGCTCGGTGAGGATGGCGGCCATTTCCTCGGCGATCGCCGGGCGTGAGCGGATCACTTCCTCGAAGCCGGCCTTGTCGAGGCGATAGCACTCGACGTCGCTCTTCGCCGTAACGGTGGCCCGACGCGGCTCGCCGGTGAGCATGCCCATCTCGCCGAACACCTTGCCGGCCGGCAGCGTCGTCAGCAGGCGGCGCTCGCCCTGCTGTTCCAGCCATACCTCCGCCTCGCCGGCCACCAGGATGTAGAGCCAGTGCGCCACCATGCCCTCACGCGTGATCACGTCGCCACGGGCAAAGGGCGCGTAGACGAGCCGCTCGGCCAGCGCCTTCAGCTCATCCTCGCTGAGCGAGGCGAAAATGCCGACGCCGCGCAGGGCCTTCAGTCGGCGGACCAGCTCGCGCGCATGCACCGCCTCGCGGTGGGCTTCGTTCTCCTTGATCATGTGCACCGAGTACTCGGGTTCGGCGATGCGCAGTCCGGCACGCTGCAGCGCGGCCAGCACATGGCTGCGCACCGCGGAATCGGTCGGGTCGTCCACCCGCGGATCGGCCAGCCAGTAGCGCAGGGCGTAACGCGCATAGCTCGGCCCGAACTCCATCAACACGCAGTTGGGCCGGGGAACGCGCGCCACGTCCGGGATGTCGGCGCTGCTCACGGCCTGCTCGACCGCTTCGATCACCTGCGCCGGCGGAGCGCTGTAGTCGACGTTGAACCAGATCCAGCGCCGCCATGGCTGGGTCGCCTGCTCCGGGCTCCAGATGACGGTGAACTTGCTCTTCATGAGCAGGCTGTTCGGCACGACGATGGTCTCTCCGTTGCGCGTCTCGATCGCCGTGTAGCGCCAGCGGATGTCGATCACGCGCCCGGCGATGTCGTCGACCTTCACCCAGTCGCCCAGCTCGATCGAACTGTCCAGCTGCAGCGCCAGGCCGCCGAGAATGTTGCCCAGCGTGTCCTGCATCGAGAAGGCCACCACCGCGGTGATCACCGCCGAGGTGGCGACGATGCCCGACAGGTCGACGCCGGCCAGGCGCATGCGCACCAGGGCGAAGCCGACATAGGCCAGGATGACGACGATGTCCTCGACGATGCGCGGCGGCCGCAGCCCGGCGGCCGGCAGCAGCGCGCGGAACAGGCACAGGCCGGCGAGGCGGATCAGCGCCATGCCGGAACCGACGACGAAAATCTCGTGCGCCGCCGCCGCGCCGGTGCGCAGGCCGCGCGCGTCGAGCACGCCGGCGAGAAACTGTCCGCCCAGGCAGAGCGCGAAGACGGCCAGCGTGTAGCCGACGGAACGCCGGTCGGCCGGGCGCAGATGCCAGAGCAGCCCGGCCAGCAGCAGTGCCGCGGACACGACGTAGGGCGACTCCGCGCGCCAGAAGAAACCCCAGGCCGACAGCATCAGTTCATGCATCACGCTCTCCCATCGCCGGCGAACGCCGCCTTCACCGTCGGCCATTGCCGGCGCGACACCGGCAGCCTCTCCTCCAGTCCCGCCAGCAGCACCGTCCAGTGCGTCTCGCCGTCCTCGGCCGTGCTTTTCTCGAAACCGGCGATCGCCTCGCGCGCCACCAGGCAGTTGCGGTGCACGCGCACGAAGCGCGAGGCGAACTCCTGCTCCAGATGGGTGAGCGATTCGTCGAGCAGGTGTTCGCGCTCGCGGGTGCGTGCCGTCACATACTTGAGCTCCGCCTTGAGATACAGGATCTCGGAAACCGGCACCAGCAGGATGCGGCCGCGCTCGGTGACGGAGAGGTGGCGGCGCGCTTCGGGCGCCAGCCGCGCCAGCGTCTCGCGCGCCGTCGGCACGGCGCGGCGCGCCTTCTCCAGGGCCGCGGCCAGCCGCTGCGCCCTAACCGGCTTGACCAGGTAGTCAACCGCATTCAACTCGAAAGCCTGCACGGCGTACTCATCGTAGGCCGTCGTAAACACCACCGTCGGTGAGTTGCCGGCAGCGGCAAGATGGCGCGCCAGCTCGACGCCGTCCATCCGTGGCATGCGAATGTCCACCAGCGCCACATCGGCCGGCGCATCCGCCAGCCGCTCCAGCGCCTCCACCCCGTTGGCCGCCTCGCCGACGAGGACATTCGGCTGTTCGGCGGCAATGTCCGCCAGCAGGGCCCTCATGCGGGCCCGTGCCGGCGCCTCGTCATCGACGATGAACACGCGCAGCGCATCGGTCACGCGGCGACTCCTTTCCGGTAAGGCAGCCGGATCGTGACCCGGAACAGGCCTTCCTTCGCCCCGGTTTCCAGCCGCGCCTCCAGATCGTAGAACAGCATCAGCCGCTCGCGGATGTTGTCGAGCGCCATGCGGTTGCCGGCGTGGTGAGCGTTCTCGCCATGGTACGGGTTCGAGAGTTCGATGCGAATCTCCTCGTCTTCGCGCACGGCCCGGATCGTCACGGTCGCCGGTTGCGGGGAAGGTTCGACGCCATGATAGACGGCATTCTCCAGCAGGGGCTGCAGCATGAGGGGCGGCACCAGCGCATCCGACGGGCAGGCGTCGACATCCCAGGCTACGTGCAGCCGCTCGCCCAGGCGCAGATGTTCCAGTTCGAGATACTGCCGGCATAGTGCAAACTCGTCGCCCAGGGTCGCCAGTTCCCGGTTCTCTCGCATCAGCACGCGGAACAGGTCCGACAGCTCCTCAAGCGCCTGCTCGGCGCGGCGGGGATCGGAGCGGATGACGCCGAGCACCGCGTTCAGGCTGTTGAAGAGGAAGTGCGGCCGGATGCGCGCCGTCAGCGCCATCAGGCGCGCCTCAGCCAGGGCCGGCGAAAAGGCGCGATTGCGCAGGTCGAAATAGAACATGAGGGCCAGGGCCGCCGCGGCGCCCCACATCGCGGCGCGCGGCCAGTCCGCCGGCGGCAGGCCAGGCGGACTGAACAGGATATGGAACAGGGCCGAGATCAGGGCGCTGGCCGCCGCCACGATGCCCAGCGCCGCGTTGTACGGCAGTCGCGCAAGCCAGCCTGCCGTCACGTAAAACAGCACCACGCAGGCGATCAGCGGCGGTTCGACCGCGGCGGCGAACTCAACCAGCTCCTGCAGCAGGCGGGCCAGGTCGGAATTGCGCGCCAGCACCGCACACAAGGCCATCAGGTTCACCGCCAGCAGGCTGCGCAGCATGACGCCCAGGTTGCCGAAGTTCGGCAGACGCGTCGGCTGGGGGTTTTGCCGTATACTCATTCGTTGCTTTGCGTATCCGCAATGATTGAAACGATTATGACAGATCACAGCAACGATTCCAGCGGCAAGGCCTGGTCGGGACGCTTCAGCGAACCGGTGGCCGAACTCGTCAAGCGCTACACGGCTTCGGTGTCGTTCGACCGGCGCTTGGCCCTGCATGACATCCGCGGCTCGCTCGCCCATGCCCGCATGCTGGCAAAGCAGGGCATCATCGGCCAGGACGACCTGACCGCCATCGAGCGCGGCATGGCCGCCATCAAGCACGAAATCGAGACCGAGGAATTCCAGTGGTCGGTCGACGACGAAGACGTGCATCTCAACATCGAGAAGCGCCTGACTGCGCTCGTCGGCGACGCCGGCAAGCGCCTGCACACCGGCCGCTCGCGCAACGACCAGGTGGCCACCGACATCCGCCTCTGGCTGCGCGAGGAAATCGATGGCCTCGACGGCCTGCTGCGCGCCTACCAGTCGGCCCTGCTCGACCTGGCCGAGCAGCACGCCGCCACGCCGATGCCGGGCTTCACGCATCTGCAGGTCGCGCAGCCGGTCACCTTCGGCCACCACCTGATGGCCTATTTCGAGATGGCGTCGCGCGACCGCGAGCGCCTCGCCGACTGCCGCAAGCGGACAAACCGCCTGCCGCTAGGCGCCGCGGCCCTGGCCGGCACCTCCTACCCGATCGACCGCGAGTTCGTCGCCCGCGAGCTGGGCTTCGACGGCGTCTGCGGCAACTCGCTGGATGCCGTCAGCGACCGCGACTTCGCCATCGAATTCGCCGGCGCCGCGGCGCTGATCATGACCCACGTCTCGCGCTTCTCCGAGGAGCTGATCCTGTGGATGAGCCCGCGCGTCGGCTTCATCGACCTGGCCGACCGCTTCTGCACCGGCTCGTCCATCATGCCGCAGAAGAAGAACCCGGACGTGCCGGAGCTGGCGCGCGGCAAGACCGGCCGCGTCTACGGCCACCTGACGGGGCTGCTCACGCTGATGAAGGGCCAGCCGCTCGCCTACAACAAGGACAACCAGGAAGACAAGGAGCCGCTCTTCGACACGGTCGACACCGTGCGCGACACCCTGGCCATCTTCGCCGACCTCGTTGCCGGCATTCGCGTGAAACCCGAGGCCATGCGCGCCGCGCTGCGGCAGGGCTACGCCACCGCCACCGACCTCGCCGACTACCTGGTGAAGAAGGGCTTGCCCTTCCGCGACGCGCACGAAGCGGTGGCCCTTGCCGTGCGCGCCGCCGAGGAGAAGGGCTGCGACCTGCCCGATCTCGGTCTCGACGCCCTTCGCCGATTTTCGCCGCTGATCGGCGAGGATGCGCTCGCCGTGCTCACCGTCGAAGGCTCGCTCGCCTCGCGCGCCCATGTCGGCGGCACCGCGCCCGAGCAGGTACGCGCCGCCATCGCCCGGGCAAGAAGCGCTCTTTGAATTTCTGAACCGGGGCAGGCCTGCCAGACGGGCCCCGGCAGGCTCGCACATTCCATGGACAAGATCGGCAAATACCAGGTCATCCGCAAGCTCGGCGAAGGCGCCACGTCGGTCGTCTACCTGGGCCACGACCCCTTCGCCGCGCGCGACGTCGCCATCAAGGTGGTGGCCAACAGCGTCTTCTCGGAAGGCGAGCGCGGCAAGCTGGCAAGGAAGCTCTTCGTCACCGAGGCCTCGCTCGCCGGCAAGCTCAACCATCCGCACATCGTGCAGATCTACGACGCTGTGGCCGACGCCGATCCCAGCTACATCGTCATGGAATACGTCGAGGGCGGCACGCTGGAGCCGTATTGCGCCGCGGACCGCCTGCTGCCGCTGGCCGACGTCGTCGAGATGGTCTTCAAGTGCTCGCGCGCGCTGGATTTCGCCTACCGGCTGGGCGTCATCCATCGCGACCTCAAGCCGGCCAACATCCTGCGCGGCGGCACCTCCGGCACCGACGTCAAGATCTCCGATTTCGGCGCCGCCATCACCACCTCGAGCGACCAGACGGCGATCTCCGGCATCGGCTCGCCCGCCTACATGTCGCCGCAGCAGGTGCAGGACTGGCCGCTCGACCACCGCACCGACATCTTCTCCCTCGGCGTCGTCATGTACCAGCTGCTCAGCGGACAGCTGCCCTTCCAGGGCAGCAACAACGGCAGCATCGTCTACCAGATCCTCAACACCCGGCCGCCGCCGCCCTCGGCCCTGCGCGCCGGCATCCCGCCGGTGGTCGACGCCGTCGTCATGAAGGCGATGGAAAAGTCGCTCGAGGACCGTTACGCCAGCTGGGACGCCTTCTCCTTCGACCTGGCCGAGGCCTTCCGCAGCGAACAGCTGGCCGAGACGCGCACGCAAATCGCCGACAGCGAGAAATTCAACACCCTGCGCGGCCTGTCCTTCTTCCGCCATTTCAGCGACGTCCAGCTGTGGGAGGTGCTGCGCTTCTCGGAGTGGGCGCGCGCCAAGCCGGGCACCGTCCTGATGCACGAAGGCGAGCCGGGCGAGAACTTCTGCATCCTCGCCAGGGGCGAGGTCAAGGTCACCAAGAACGCCAAGCTGCTCAACATCCTCTCCGCCGGCGAGTGCTTCGGCGAGATGGCCTACCTCGGCGAGGAGGCCGGCGTGCGCGGTGCCGACGTGTCGACCCTGAGCGAGGCCACCGTCATCACCGTGCCGACCGAGGCGCTGCGGCGCGCCTCCGACGCCTGCCGGCACAGCTTCGACCGCGCCTTCCTGCGCATCCTGGTCGAACGCCTGTCGCTTGCCAACACCCGCCTGACCTCGGTATAACGGCGTCATGGAATCCCCCGAAAGGATCGGCAAGTACGAGGTGCGCAGCCGCCTCGGCGAGGGCGCCACCAGCACCGTTTGGCTCGCCTGGGATCCGTTCGCCCAGCGCGAGGTGGCGGTCAAGGTCATCTCGCCCGAGGTGCTGCAGGACAAGGAGCGCGGCCGGCTCTACCGCCACCTGCTGGTCAACGAAGCCTCGCTTGCCGGCAAGCTGATGCATCCGCACATCGTGCAGATCTACGACGCCGTCGTCGACGATGCGCAGAGCTACATCGTCATGGAGTACGTGGGCGGCGGCACGCTGGAGCCCTTCTGCTCGCCGGACAACCTGCTGCCGCTCGACCGCCTGGTCGAGATCGTCTTCAAGTGCACGCGGGCGCTCGACTACGCCTATCACCTCGGCATCACCCACCGCGACATCAAGCCGGCCAACATCCTGCTGGCCTCCGGCGGCGACATCAAGATCTCCGATTTCGGCGCGGCTCTGTTCTCCAGCGCGGAGCAGACGCGCACCCAGGTGTCCGGCATCGGCTCGCCCGCCTACATGTCGCCGCAGCAGGTGCGCGAGATGCCGCTCAACCACCAGACGGACATCTATTCGCTCGGCGTCGTCATGTACCAGCTGCTCACGGGACGACTGCCGTTCCAGGCCAGCAACAACTACAGCATGGTGTACCAGATCACCCATGTCGAGCCGCCGCCGCCCTCGGATTTCCGCCGCGAGATTCCGGCCAACCTCGATGCCGTCGTCGCCCGCGCCATGCAGAAGGACCTCGGCGCACGCTACGCCAGCTGGGAGGAGTTCTCGCACGACCTGGCGCAGGCCTTCCGCAACAAGCAGCTGAAGGCGCGCGAACGCGACTTCGCCGACACGGAGAAGTTCGAGACGCTGCGCGAGCTGCCCTTCTTCGCCGAGTTCAGCGATGTCGAGATCTGGGAAGTGGTGCGTTTCTCCGACTGGGACCAGGTGGCGCCCGAGACCGTCATCATGAAGGACGGCGAGCCCGGCGACTACTTCTGCTTCCTCGCCGAGGGCGAGGTGAAGATCGCCAAGCGCGGCCGCATCCTCGGCATCCTCACCCCCGGCGACTGCTTCGGCGAGATGGCCGTCATCAGCAAGTCGAGCAGCAGCCGTAACGCCGACGTCATCGCCCAGACGCCGGCCAAGGTCATCACCATCCGCGGCGACGCGCTGCGGCAGGCCTCCGAAGTCTGCCGCATGCATTTCTACGCCGCCTTTCTCGAAGTGCTGGCCAACCGCCTGGCGCTGGCCAACGCCCGTCTCGCTGCGGTCTGATGCCCCTGGGCGAATCGCTCTCTGCTGAAATCAGCCGTGCCCTGGGCCGCCCCTTCCGCACCGTTTCCAGTCGTGAAACCGGCGGCGGCTGCATCCATCGCGCGCTGGTACTGGAGGGCGATGGCGAACGCTGGTTCGTCAAGCTGAATTCAGGAGAAACCCTGCCGATGTTCGAGGCGGAGCGCGACGGTCTGGCGGCGCTGGCCGCAGCCGGTGCCTTCCGCGTGCCGCGGCCGCTGTGCTGCGGACTCGTCGGCGGGCAGGCGTATCTGGTGCTGGAACATCTGGACCTGATGCCCGTCGCCGAGCGCGCCGGCGCCATCGCCAGCGGCCGCGCACTCGCCACCCTGCACCGAACGGCCGGAGGACGCTACGGCTGGCATCGCGACAACTTCATCGGCGCCACGTCGCAGACCAACACGGAGAGCGGCAACTGGGCGCGCTTCTTCGCCGACGCACGGCTGCTGCCGCAACTCGAGCGGGCCGCGGCCCATGGCTACGCGTTGCGGAAAAAGGGGGAGAGCCTGGCTTCGAAACTGCCGGCCTTCTTTCTCGACTACCGACCGACACCGAGCCTGCTGCACGGCGACCTCTGGCACGGCAACGCGGCGATGTGCGGAAGCGCGCCGGCCGTCTTCGATCCGGCCGTGTATTACGGCGACCGAGAGACGGACCTCGCGATGACGGAACTCTTCGGCGGCTTTCCCGAGGCCTTCTACGCCGCCTACTGCGAGGCCTGGCCGCTGGCGGAAGGGTACGAGTCGCGCAAGACGCTCTACAACCTCTACCACGTCCTCAACCACCTCAACCTGTTCGGCGCCGGCTACCTGCGCCAGGCCGAGCGGATGATCGACAGGCTCCTCGCGGAATTGCACGGATAAAAGTCAGTCGCTGCAGAACGGCGACTTACGCCGCAGTGGCGATGCCTTCCAGCTTCTTCTGCAGCTCGCCGGCCTGGTACATCTCGCTCATGATGTCCGAGCCGCCGATGAACTCGCCCTTGATGTAGAGCTGCGGAATGGTCGGCCAGTTGGAGAAATCCTTGATGCCGGCGCGGATGCCGGGATGCTCCAGCACGTTCACCGAGTAATACTGCTTCACGCCGCACAGCTTGAGGATCTGCGCCGCCTTGGCGGAGAAGCCGCACTGCGGGAAGGTCGGCGTGCCCTTCATGTAGAGCACCACCGGGTGGGTCGAAACTTGTTCCTTGAGGAGTTGCTGAACGTCTTCCATGGTCTTTCCTTTAAAAGCCTACTAATTTTGTCAAGTTTAGCGTTTGCTGATACTTGCCGTCAAGGCCGCGTTCCGCCGGTCACGCGCAGGATGCCGGCCAGATCCCGGCGATGCTCGATGGCAACGAAGCCCGCCGCATCGAGCAGGGCCGCCACCGGCCGGGCCTGGTCGTAGCCGTGCTCGAAATACAGCCGTCCGCCGGGCGCAAGATGCGCGCCAGCGCCGGCGACGATGCGGCGGATGTCGTCGAGGCCTTCGGGCCCGGCGGCCAGCGCGCTGTGCGGCTCGAAGCGCACGTCGCCCTGCGCGAGGTGTGGATCGGCCTCGGCCACATAGGGCGGGTTCGCCAGGATCAGGTCGAAACGCTCGCCCGCCAGCGGCGCGAACCAGTCGCCCTGCAGGAAGCGCACCGCCACGCCATGGCGCGCGGCATTCACCCGCGCCACGGCGAGGGCCGCCGCGGAGACGTCGACCGCCGTCACTTCCGATTGCGGCAGCGATTTCGCCACCGCGATGGCGAGGCAACCGCTGCCGGTGCCGAGGTCGAGGATGCGCCGCGCCGGCCGCTCGAGAGCGATGTCCACCAGCAGTTCGGTCTCCTCGCGCGGGATCAGCACGGCGGGCGTGACGTGAAAGTCCAGGCCGTAGAACTCGCGTTGGCCGGTGAGGTAGGCGAGCGGCTCGCCGGCGGCGCGGCGTGCCGCCAATTCGCGAAACCTCGCCGTATCCTGGAGACTGACTTTTCCTTCCGGATGCGCTTCCAGCGCGGCATGCGACACGCCGAGGACATGGCACAGCAGCAGGCGCGCCTCACGCAGCGGAATCGCGGCGCGCGCTTCCTCGAGCGCCGCGGCGACGTTCACGCCGCCTCTTCCGACAAAGCCGCCAGCTGCTCGGCCTGATGCTCGGCAGAGAGCGCGCCGACCAGCTCATCGAGGTCTCCGTCCATGATGGCGTCGATCTTGTACAGCGTCAGGTTGATGCGATGGTCGGTGATGCGGCCCTGCGGGAAGTTGTAGGTGCGAATGCGCTCGGAACGGTCGCCGCTGCCGACCAGCGACTTTCGCGTCGAGGCGATCTGTGCCTGCTGCGCGCGCGTCTGCTGGTCCTTGATGCGCGCCGCCAGCACGGAGAGCGCCTGCGCCTTGTTCTTGTGCTGCGAGCGGTCGTCCTGGCACTCGACGACGATGCCGGTCGGCAGGTGCGTGACGCGCACGGCGGAGTCGGTCTTGTTCACGTGCTGGCCGCCTGCGCCGCTGGCGCGGTAGGTGTCGATGCGCAGCTCGGCCGGATTGATGACGACGTCGGCCACCTCGTCCGCCTCGGGCAGTACCGCCACGGTGCACGCCGAGGTGTGTATGCGCCCCTGCGTCTCGGTGGCGGGAACGCGCTGCACGCGATGCCCCCCCGACTCGAACTTCAGCTTCGAGTAGGCGCCCTGCCCGACGATGCGCAGGATCACCTCCTTGTAGCCGCCCAGGTCGGACGGATTCTGCGAGATGACCTCCACCTTCCAGCGCTGCCGCTCGGCGTAGCGGGCATACATGCGGAACAGGTCGCCGGCGAACAGCGCCGACTCGTCGCCGCCGGTGCCGGCGCGGATTTCCAGGAACAGGTTGCGCTCGTCGTTGGGATCGCGCGGCAGCAGGGCGCGCTGCAGTTCGTCCTCGAGGCGCGCCATCTCCTCGCGGCAGGCGCGGATCTCCTCCTCGGCGAGATCCTTCATCTCGGCATCGGCCAGCATGGCCTGCGCCGATTGCATGCCCGCCTCCGCCTTGCGCCAGGCGGCAAAGAGCGCCGCCACCGGCGCGATCTCGGCGTGCTCGCGCGTCAGCCTGCGGTAGGCGTCCATGTCCTTCGTCGCCGTCTCGCTGGCCAGCAGCAGGTCGAGCTCGGCGAGGCGGCGGCTCAGGTGCTCAAGTTTGTCGCTGATGCTTTTTTTCATGGCAATGGTAAACGGCCCGCCCTGCGGCCGGCGCAGGGGAGCGTCTCGGCAGCTACTCTTCGGGATGCAGGTGGTAGATGCGGGCGATCAGGTCGGCCAAGTCGTGGCGGTTCGGCCCGTCGGCCTGATTCAGCGCGGCGGTAGGCCCGTGCATCAGCTTGTTGGTGAGGCCATGCGAGAGCACCTCCAGCACACGCTGCGGATCCTCGCCCTTGGCCAGCAGCTTGAGCGCATGTTCGACCTCGTGACGGCGCGCGCGCTCGGCCGTGTCGCGCAGCGCGCGGATGGTCGGCACCGTCTCGCGCGACTCCAGCCAGTGCAGGAAGCCGTCCACGCGCGAGGTGATGATCGCCTCGGCCTCGACCACCGCCTTCTCGCGCGACTCCAGGCCGGACTCGACGATGGCGCCGAGGTCATCCAGCGTGTACAGGAAGACGTCGTCGAGCTGGGCGATCTCCGGCTCGATGTCGCGCGGCACGGCCAGATCCACCATCACCATCGGCCGGTGGCGGCGCGCCCTGATGGCGCGCTCGGCCATGCCCAGCCCGATGATCGGCAGAGGGCTCGCCGTGCAGGAGACGATCACGTCGTACTCGAACAGCCGCTCGCCGATCTCGTCGAGCCGCATGGCGTCGCCGGAGAAGCGCACCGCCAGCGCCTCGCCCCGCTCCAGCGTGCGGTTGGCCACGGTAATGCGTTTCGGCTTCTGCGCGGCGAAATGCGCGGCGCACAGCTCGACCATCTCGCCGGCACCGATGAACAGCACCTTCTGTTCCGCCACGTTCTCGAAGATGCGCTCGGCCAGATGCACCGTCGCCGCCGCCATCGACACGATGTTGGCGCCGATGGCGGTGGTGGAGCGCACCTCCTTCGCCACGGCAAAGGTCCTCTGGAACAGCTTGTGCAGGAGCGTGCCCAGCGTGCCGGCGTGCTCCGCCACGCGCGCCGCCTGCTTCATCTGGCCGAGGATCTGCGGCTCGCCGAGCACCATCGAGTCGAGGCCGCTGGCAACGCGGAACATGTGCCGCACGGCATCGCGGCTGGGCAATGTGTAGAGGTACGGCGAGATGTTCTGCGGCTGCAGCCGGTGGTATTCGGCCAGCCATTGTGCGGCCGCCTCGGGCGCCTCGGCGGCGCAATACAGTTCGGTTCGGTTGCAGGTCGACAGGATCGCCGCCTCGCGCACTTCCCGGCCATGCGTCAATTCGACCAGGGCCTGCGGCAGGCGCAATGGATCGAACGCCACCTGTTCGCGAACGGCAAGCGGCGCGGTGTGGTGGTTGAGGCCTAAGGCGTAGAGCTGCATCGGAAGCGGTTCTGTCGGAATTTTCCAAGGAAATTATAGCATTAGCCCTACGGCCAAAAGGGCTGACACAGATCAATCCAAAGCCAGAAAGGAAACGGCCCTCCGAGTGGAGGGCCGTTCCAGAAGAATTTGGTGGCCAGGGGCGGAATCGAACCGTCGACACGCGGATTTTCAATCCGCTGCTCTACCAACTGAGCTACCTGGCCTGAGAATCTGTTTCCGCCGCGACGCAAGCCGCCTGCGAAAGAGGCGGGATTATACTGTTTTCGGCGTTGTTCGCAAAATGGCCTTCCGGCAATACCCGGCCCGCCCGGGTTATCCCGAAATACTGCCGCATCCCCTCCGCGATCTATCACTTTTGTTTGCTTCGCTGCAACGTAGCAATTTTTCCCCGATATCCCCCAATCCAAATCCAGAGACTCAAGCAAATCATCCGATTACAAAAATGATGCGGCGCACCATCCTGATCCTGCCTGGATGTTTGCCTTTCATCGGTCTCGTTTTCTGTAAGCAATCTGTCAGTTTTCAGAGACGATAATGTGGGCTACCCGGAGAATTCTGCTCTACGACTTCTGGGTGAGGAGAGCGGTGCGTGCAAGAGGGGAAACCCCCGGGCGCACCGAAAACGGCCGCAGCCACCGTCCGCCCCAAGCGGGCAATGTCTGCGGCGCTTGTCAAAAAAGGAGGAGTCGCTTCCATGCAACTTACCGAAAAGCACAAGGAGTACTGGAGTCGAAACCTGAAAATCACGAGCATCCTGTTCGTGGTCTGGTTCGTCTTCACCTTCGTCACGGGCTGGTTTTCGCGTGAACTGAACAGCATCACCTTCATCGGGCCGCTCGGCTTCTACATGGCCGCGCAGGGCTCACTGGCGATCTACGTGATCATCATCGTGTTCTACGCCAAGACCATGAACAAACTGGACAACGAGTACGGCGTCCAGGAAGGGGAGGAAGACTAATATGTCCCAGGTTACCCAATCCCAGTTCTACGCCAACCTGAAGAAGTACTACACCTTCTACACGGGCGGCTTCATCACCTTCGTCATCATCGTCGGCATCCTCGAGCAGCTCGGCGTGCCGAACAAGGTGCTCGGCTACATGTTCCTCTTCGCCACCATCCTGCTCTACGCCGGCATCGGCTTCATGTCGAAGACGGCGGAAGTGGCGGAGTACTACGTGGCGGGACGACGCGTGCCGGCACTCTTCAACGGCATGGCCACCGGCGCCGACTGGATGTCCGCCGCCTCCTTCATCGGCATGGCCGGCACCCTCTACCACGCCGGCTTCGACGGCCTCGCCTTCGTCATGGGCTGGACCGGCGGCTACTGCCTGGTGGCGCTGTTCCTCGCACCCTACCTGCGCAAGTTCGGCCAGTTCACGATCCCGGACTTCCTCGGCGCCCGCTACGGCGGCAACATCCCGCGCTTCGTCGGCATCATCGTCGCCATCACCTGCTCCTTCACCTACGTGATCGCGCAGATCTACGGCGTCGGCATCATCACCAGCCGCTTCACCGGCCTGGAGTTCGGCATCGGCGTGTTCGTCGGCCTCGCCGGCATCCTGGTGTGCTCCTTCCTCGGCGGCATGAAGGCGGTGACCTGGACCCAGGTGGCCCAGTACATCATCCTGATCGTCGCCTACATGATCCCGGTGGTGTGGCTGTCGGTGAAGCACACCGGCATTCCCATCCCGCAGATCTCCGCCTACACCACGGCCCTGCCGAAGGTGACGGCGCTGGAGAAGGAGTTCAACGACAAGAGCACGCCGAAGGGCGCCGCCGAGGATTCGGTGCGCCAGATCTTCCGCGACAAGGTCGCCGCAGCCGACGCCAAGCTGAAGGGCCTGGAGACCGGCGGCGCCGCCTTCCTCGCCGAGGAAAAGGCCAAGATGGCCGCCAAGGTGGCCGAGCTGAAGGGCGCCGCCGCGCCCGACATCAAGGCCGTCGAAGCCGCCGAGAAGGCCCTCAAGGACTTCCCGGCCGACCCGGCAGCCGCCAAGGCCGCCTGGACCAAGGAGAAGGCTGGCGCAGCCGCCAAGACCGCTGCGGTCAAGGCCCACGCCGATCCCTTCCCGGGCAAGGACGAGGCCGCGCAGAACAAGGCGCGCAAGAACTTCCTCGCCCTGGTGCTCTGCCTGATGGTGGGCACGGCCGCACTGCCGCACATCCTGATGCGCTACTACACGACGCCGTCGGTCAAGGAAGCGCGCATCTCGGTGGGCTGGTCGCTGTTCTTCATCTTCCTGCTCTACTTCACCGCGCCGGCGCTGGCCATCCTCGTGAAATACGAGGTGTACAGCAACGTCATCGGCTCGCAGTTCTCGGCCCTGCCGGGCTGGGTCGCCAACTGGGCGGCGGTGGACAAGACGCTGATGGCGGTCACCGACTTCAACAAGGACGGCATCGTGCAGCTGGCGGAACTGACCATCGGCGGCGACCTGATCGTGCTGGCCACGCCGGAAATCGCCGGCCTGCCCTACGTGATCTCGGGCCTCGTCGCGGCCGGCGGTTTGGCTGCGGCGCTCTCCACCGCCGACGGCCTGCTGCTGACCATCGCCAACGCGCTCTCGCACGATCTCTACTACAAGATGATCGACCCGAACGCGCCGACGGTGCGCCGCATCGCCGTGTCGAAGGGCCTGCTGCTGGTGGTCGCCCTGCTCGCGGCCTACGTCACCTCGCTCAAGCCGGGCAACATCCTGTTCCTGGTCGGCGCGGCGTTCTCGCTGGCGGCCTCGGGCTTCTTCCCGGCGCTGGTGGCGGGCGTGTTCTGGAAGCGGGCCAACAAGCTCGGCGCCATCATCGGCATGTCGGCCGGCCTGTTCGTCTGCGGCTACTACATGTACCTGACCTACCCGTTCTTCGGCGTGAATGCCCCGCTCTGGTGGGACATCGCCCCGATTTCTTCGGGCATCTTCGGCATTCCCGCCGGCTTCATCGGCGTGATCATCGGCTCGCTGATTTCCCCGGCGCCGTCGAAGGAAGTGCAGGAACTGGTCGACCATGTCCGCTACCCGAACCTGGCGGGCGACATCGACACGTCCGGTCGCTAAGAACTACGAGGAGGAGGGGGGGAACCCCCTTGTCGAGCCCGCCGATTGGCGGGCTCTTTTTTTGAGGGCTCCCGGAGTCCTCAAAAAAAGAGCTTGGTTACGAACGGTAAGTTTCGAAGAACTCCTGCACTTCGGCAGGCACCAGATGGCGCAGGTCCGGACGTTCGGCATCCTTGATCAGCTTCATCGCGCGCTTCGGCTCGAATCCGGCGAGGCGCTTGGCGATCTGGGTGACCTGGTCGGGCTGGTGGGCATGGTGGCAAGCCATGGCCCACTGGTAGAAGGCCTCGCCGTTCATCGGCTGAAGCTCGGCGGCCTTGGCGAAGGCGGCGGCGGCCTCGGCATGCTCGCCCCGGCGGGCCTGCGCCATGCCCAGGCCGTACCAGGCCAGGTCGAGGGCGGGATTCAAGCGCACGGCTTCGCCGAAGGCGGCGATGGCCTCGTCCGAGCGCCCCCCCTGCTCGAGCACGTAGCCATGGTTGAAATGCATGCCGGCGTCACCGGGCGCCAGGCGCAGCGCCTCGATGAACCATTTGTCGGCGACGTCGTACTGCTTCCTGCGGGCGGCGATGAAGGCCAGGTTGCGCGCAGCCTGCACGTTGTCGGGCCGCAGGCGATAGGCGGCGGCATATTCGTTGAAGGCTTTTTCTTCCTGGCCGAAGAAATGCAGCAGCCAGCCGCGGGCATAATGGCGGAAGTGTTCAAAATCCATTGCAGCACCTCGAATCGGAAGGCCAAGACAATACCATGACTCAGATCGATCTGTTCCTCGTTTCCGTCCTGCGCGCATTGGTCGAGGTGGCCCTGCTGGCCCTCATCGGCCAGGGCGTGCTGGCCCTGCTGGCGGGCGGGCGGCGCCACACCAATTTCGTGTACAAGCTTTTTCTCATCATCACCAGCCCGGTCATCAGGATCTGCCGCTGGATCGCCCCGAAGGTGATCATCGACAAGCACCTGCCTTTCGTCGCCTTCTTCCTGCTGTTCTGGGTCTGGATCCTGCTGGCCTGGGTCAAGCGCGAGCTGTGCGTGATGAGCGGCCTGCCGCCCGCCTGCTGATCACAAGGTTGGCTGGAACTTCTCCGGCTGCTGCGCCAGCAGCGCCGAAACGGTGAAGCGGCTGCGCGGGAAAACGGCCTGCGCCAGCGTGCCGCGCCCTTCCGGACCGAGCTTCAACTGCACGCTGCCGCGGTGCAGCTCGGCGATCTCGCGGACGATGGCCAGCCCCAGGCCGCTGCCCGGCGCCTCGTTGCCGAGCACCCGGTAGAATCGCTCGAAAATCAGGTCGCGCTCGTTTTCCGGAATGCCCGGCCCGTCGTCCTCGACTTCGAGGACGGCGAATTCCGCCGCCCGGGTGCGCACCGTAATGCGGCCGCCGACCTGCGTATATTTCACGGCGTTGTCGATCAGGTTGACGACGAGCTCGCGCAGCAGCAGCGGGTTGCCGCTGACCTGCAGCGGCCAGCCGGTGCCCTCGAAGCCGAAATCGATCTTCTTGGCCATGGCAGCCGGCAGCCATTCCTGCGTCGCTTCGCGCGCCACCGCCTCGAGATCGACGTTCTCGATGGCATGCGTCTTCTCATGGCTGGATTCCGCACGCGCCAGGGCCAGCAGCTGGCTGATGAGGTGGGCGGCACGGTCGGTACTCTCGGCGATCTGCCGCAGCAGGATGCGCATGTTCTCCGGATCGGTCTCGGTCAGCGCCAGCTCGGTCTGCATCTTCAGGCCGGTAAGCGGGGTGCGCATCTGGTGCGCGGCATCGCCGATGAAGCGCTGCTGCGCCTGCAGGTTCTGCTCGAGGCGGGCCATCATGTCGTTGAAGGCATGGATGACCGGCTTGACCTCCTCCGGCACGCCGGCCGTCGGGATCGGCGAAAGATCGGTCGGCAGGCGTCGGCGGATCGCCCGGCCAAGCCGGTTGAGCGGCGCGATGCCGCGAGAGAGGCCGAACCACACCAGCAGCACGGCGAGCGGAATCACGGCGAACTGCGGCAGGGTGACGCCGGAGATGATGCGCGAGGAGAGGGCGTTTCGCTTGTTGCGCGTCTCGGCCACCTGCACCAGGATCGGCTCCTTGTCGTGCTGCGGCTTGAGGTAGAGATAGGCGATGCGCACCGGTTCGCTGTGGATCTCGTCGTCTCGGAAATAAGGCTTGCCGGGCTCTATCTTCAGGGGCGGCTCGACCCAGTGGATGGCGGCCTCGCCCGCCACCAGTTCGTTGCGGAAGCCCAGCACCTGGAAGTACACGATGTCCAGCTCGTCACGCTGCAGGAGGCTGCGCGCCTGGGCCGAGATGTCGGCCCTGACCCGGCCGCCACTGACGCTGACGAGACCGGCAATGGCCAAGGCATTTTCCGCCAGGGCCTTGTCGTAGGGGTCGTCGGCAATGTTGTTGGCCACGCCCTGGATGAGGATCACGCTGAGCGGCCAGATCAGCAGCAGCGGCATCAGCATCCAGTCGAGGATCTCGCCGAAAACCGACTGACGTTCGCCTTCGTCCTGCCGGCGCCGCAGCAGCCGGTCGCTAAGCGCCATTGGGCCGGTCCAGGCAGTAGCCGAGTCCCCGCACCGTGCTGATGCGCACTCCGCTGTCTTCCAGCTTTTTGCGCAAGCGGTGCACGTAGACCTCGATGGCGTTGGTGCTGACTTCCTCGCCCCAGCCGCAAAGATGGTCGACCAGTTGTTCCTTGCTCACCAGGCGGCCGGCGCGCAGGAGCAGTATCTCCAGCAGGGCCAGTTCGCGCGCCGAAAGGTCAACAGCCTGGCCATCCAGCCTGGCGCTGCGCTCGGTCTGGTCGTAAGTCAGCGGCCCGAATTCGATTTTCGTCGGATTGCCCGTGCCGCGCCGGGTGAGCGCGCGCACCCTCGCTTCCAGTTCAGGCAGGGCGAAGGGCTTGGTGAGATAGTCGTCGGCGCCGGCATCCAGGCCGCGCACGCGATCTTCCAGGCCGTCCTCGGCGGTAAGGATCAGCACCGGCATGGGCGACTTGCGCGCACGCAGGCGCTTGAGAACTTCGATGCCATTCAGCCTGGGCAGGCCGAGATCGAGGATCAACAGATCGAATTGCTGCGAGAGCAGGGCCGCATCCGCATCGCTGCCATTGGCGACATGGTCGACGGCGTAGCCGGACTTGCGCAGCGTGCGCAACAATCCGTCGGCAATGATGCGATCGTCTTCGGCAAGCAGGATGTGCATGGGAAAACCGGCGCGGTGTAAGGCAACTGTAAGCCTCCCAGTTTAGCCTGTTTCCGCTGTTCTCCTTTTACTCGGTCTTAGGGGGCTGGCCGGCAGCGCCGGCATGCCCTGGGGGGCGGACGGTCACACCGCTCCGCTCCCTGCCGTTTTTTTCCAGGTAACGCCTAACTCAGGACTCGGGCAGGCGCTGTTCCACGCCGCTCCAGAACTCATCGGCCTTGCGTTTTCCCGCCCCCACCTGCAGGGCATCCCGGCTCTTTCCCAACGCTAGCCGCAATTCAGGCAATGTCCTGCATTTCTCGATGGCCTCCACCAGTGCGTCGCCCTGGGGCCCCAGGGCATCGAGGACGAAGCGCCGGGCAAAACGGACCGCCTCCTGAACAGAAGGCTGCTGCTGCGCAGCAGTTGCAGGCTGGGCGGGAGGCGGCGATGCCGGGCTGGTGGCTGGCGCGGGAGGAACTGCCGGTGCGGCAGGAGCCGGCGGCGGGCGGCCTTCGAGACGGGCTTCGACATTCGCCCAAAACTCCTCGGCCCTGCGTTTCTTTCCCATCCCGGCAATCGCGTCGCGCGTCTTTTCGAGCCTGGTGCGCAACTCAGGCATGGTCTTGCACCTGCCGATGGCTTCCGCAAGCAGGTCCGCTTCGGGGCCCAGAACCTCGTCGAGAAAGCGCTCGGCGTAGCGCATGGTGTCCTGCATGATGCGCTGGTCCTGCGGCGTGGCGGCTGCCGGCGCTGATGCCGCTGTCGGCGCTGATGCCGCAGACGCAGCTGCGGCAGAAGCATCGACCGCAATGAAACCGCCCTCGATCAGCTTCGCCATCAGCCCTTGCGGGTCGGGCATGTGTTGCGCCCTGGCAAGCAGGTCGGCGGCGGTCGTTTTGCCGTCCACCATCACGAGAAGAGTCCGTTCACGCATCCCGAGCACGGTGCGCTGGGCCATCTCCTCCAGACCTTTTTGGGTTTTTTTGTAAACGGCTTTTAGGTCCATTTACATCTCCCTTTGGTTCTACTTTAGTGATACCACTATAGCACGCGGCTCCATTCTCGAAAAAGCTTGTCATTCATCAAGGAAAAACCCCGCCGAAGCGGGGTCTGTCCTGGTAGGAAGGGGGCCGGGGGAAACCTGCGTTTCCCCCGTTCCACAAAAAGCCATGTAATCGGCTTCGCCGATTACATGCCCATGTCCATGCCACCCATGCCGCCCATGCCGCCCATGCCGCCGGGCATGCCGCCAGCCGGCTTGTCTTCCACCAGCTCGGCCACCATGCAGTCTGTGGTCAGCATCAGGCTGGCCACGGAGGCGGCGTTCTGCAGCGCGGTGCGGGTGACCTTGGTCGGATCCAGCACACCCATCGCCACCATGTCGCCGTACTCGCCGGTGGCGGCGTTGTAGCCGAAGTTACCCTTGCCCTCGGTGACCTTGTTCACCACCACACTCGGCTCGTCGCCGGCATTGGCGACGATCTCGCGCATCGGCTGCTCCAGGGCGCGCAGCACGATCTTGATGCCGGCTTCCTGGTCGTGGTTGTCGCCCTTCACCTTGACGCTGCCGCGGGCGCGCATCAGCGCCACGCCGCCGCCGGGGACGATGCCCTCTTCCACCGCGGCACGGGTGGCGTGCAGGGCGTCCTCGACGCGGGCCTTCTTCTCCTTCATCTCGACCTCGGTGGCGGCACCGACCTTGATCAGCGCCACGCCCCCGGCCAGCTTGGCCACGCGCTCCTGCAGCTTCTCCTTGTCGTAGTCGCTGGTGGCTTCCTCGATCTGCGCGCGGATCTGCTTGACGCGGGCCTCGATGGCCTTGGCCTCGCCGGCGCCGTCGATGATCGTGGTGTTCTCCTTGCCGATCTCGATGCGCTTGGCCTGGCCGAGATCCTTCAGCGTGGCCTTCTCGAGCGACAGGCCGACTTCCTCGGCGATGACCTGGCCGCCGGTGAGGATGGCGATGTCTTCCAGCATGGCCTTGCGGCGGTCGCCGAATCCCGGCGCCTTGACGGCGCAGGTCTTGAGGATGCCGCGGATGTTGTTCACCACCAGGGTGGCGAGCGCCTCGCCCTCGACGTCCTCGGCGATGATCAGCAGCGGACGGCCGGCCTTGGCCACCTGCTCCAGCACCGGCAGCAGGTCGCGGATGTTGGAGATCTTTTTGTCATAGAGCAGGACGAATGGATTGTCGAGGATGGCAATCTGCTTGTCCGGGTTGTTGATGAAGTAGGGGCTCAGGTAGCCGCGGTCGAACTGCATGCCCTCGACGACTTCCAGTTCGTTCTGCAGCGACTTGCCGTCCTCGACGGTGATGACGCCTTCCTTGCCGACCTTGTCCATGGCATCGGCGATGATCTTGCCGATGTCCGAATCCGCGTTGGCGGAAATGGCGCCGACCTGGGCGATCTCGGTGGAGGTGGTGCAGGGCTTCGACAGCTTCTTCAGTTCGTCGACCACGGCGACGACGGCCTTGTCGATGCCGCGCTTCAGGTCCATCGGGTTCATGCCGGCGGCAACGAACTTCATGCCCTCGCGCACGATCGACTGGGCCAGCACGGTGGCGGTGGTGGTGCCGTCGCCGGCCACGTCGGAAGTCTTCGAGGCGACCTCCTTCACCATCTGCGCGCCCATGTTCTGGAACTTGTCCTTGAGCTCGATTTCCTTGGCGACGGAGACGCCGTCCTTGGTCACCGTCGGGGCGCCGAAGGAGCGCTCCAGCACGACGTTGCGGCCCTTCGGGCCAAGCGTGACCTTGACCGCGTCGGCCAGGATATTGACGCCTTCCACCATGCGGTGGCGGGCGGAATCACCAAATTTGACCTCTTTAGCAGGCATTGCGTTTCTCCTCTATGTGTTCCGTTACTTGCCTTCAACGACACCCATGATGTCTTCTTCGCGCATGACGAGCAGTTCCTCGCCCTGCACCTTGACGGTCTGGCCGGCGTATTTGCCGAACAGCACCTTGTCGCCGACCTTGACGTCGAGAGCGATGTGCTTGCCGTTGTCGTCGCGCTTGCCGGGACCGACGGCCATGACCTCGCCCTGATCGGGCTTCTCGGCGGCGGTGTCGGGAATGACGATGCCGGAGGCCGTCTTGCGTTCCTCTTCGAGGCGCTTGACGATCACACGGTCATGCAAAGGACGAATTTTCATAGAGTTATCTCCTCTCTACAGATCGAATTTGACGAAAGTGAGCGAGTGCCCACATTAAGATATTCCTGAAACTTGCATTAGCACTCATTGCTAACGAGTGCTAATAATAGGGGTGTTTGTCGAGACATTCAAGGGGTGCGCCGGATGTCGGCCGTCAAAAATAAATCCCGTCCCGTCAAAAATAAATCCCGTCTACTTCCTTTCACAGCAAATCAAAGCGGAAAACAGGAATCCGGCCCCAGTAAGCCGCACATTGTTGTCAGCAGCACAATGGCGTCTTTAACAGGCGTTTCCGGGCTACAGGTTTTTGGGCATGTGCCTCACACTCTTCTTAGGCGCTCCCATTTCTGTGGAAGTGGCCACAGCATGGTTCGGACTGGGCCTCGCCCAACAAACCAATTACAGGTTCCGACAATCAGGAAAATTGTGGCTCGTTTCTCGGTACGCATCACCCTGCGCCATTCAGTTGCATCGATGAGGGACGGAGTAGGCAGCGGCTCGGGGTGGGTATGCCACTCGCCGACGTATCCAACGGTGTGCTGACTGTCCATCCAGTGCTGGTCGGCCAGTTCAAAGTGACCCAAATCGCGCCGATGGAATGATGTCCTCGTACGGATATCGCTCTGGAGTGGGGATGTGATCCTGACGATCTCAATGTGCGGGCCACGACGCAGCCCAAGGAGCAGACCACCGGCCTCTAGATCCTGCAGCCCGGTTTGTTGGAACTGGTTGAGCTGATCGACGATAACGGAAGGGATCAGTACGCGGCTGGGATCATCCTCGCTATGTGAGTAGATTATGTCCTGCGACATGCGGGACATTCCTTCAACCGATCTGGAGATGAGTCAGCGATGTCGTGAGTTTCGCCATGCGCGCGCGCACGACACCTAAATCGCGGCTTTACATCGCCAGTTAGCCAGTCACCTATCATTTCCGAGGCCAGGGCGGCGGCTTTCATAGACGAACTCACTGCGTATGGCGTGACGGCGGCACAGCCGACGAATATTAATTTTGCCTTGCTACGGAGAAATTGAAACCGCGGTGTCCAATTTCCATGACTATCGTGGTGAGACAGGCATTCCAGACAGGCATGCTTTCTGTCAGCGTCAACCCAAATAACTTGTACTCCATCTCCTGCCCCGGCAATCCAGCAGTACAGAACAGGGGGGCTGGATTCGGCTGGGAGTGCCTGATGCTGGCGATTGATGGCTCTCCCAAGTGCTTCATCGCCAGTCGCATCGATAACCAGGTCCGACTGGAATACCCCTCGGTACCTGAGAACATCTTCATGGATCGGTTTGATATCCAGCCAGGGAAATTCTGTGCCGAGTCGCTTCGCCAAGGCATCCGCCTTGAAACTGAGGACACTATCCATGCCCAGTCGGTGGCGACTGAGGTTTTCGGGGAGAAGAGTATCCGAGTCAATGATGGTAAGCCGTCCGCCGGCATAGCCAGCTCCCATGCGAACCAGATTGTCAGCCAAGTACCCACCAATGGCTCCCGCGCCGATCAAGAGAATCTTCTTCCCCCCCAACGACTGCTGGCCATTCCGTGAGTAAATGAATTCAGGGCTGGCATCGGACACACTGTAGCGACGGATATTAATGGGGGGAAGATATGGATGACTCAAGCGATGGGGGAACTCCTTTGCCTTGTCTTTAAATGCCTTCAGCGCATTCGCATCGAGCAGGATTCTGAATCCGATGGTGGCGTTATCAGCCCGAATAATAATGCGGGGCGAACCTTCCTGAAAGAACTCCTTCTGCGAGATCAGGCTAATGATCTCCCGATGCACAGCGTTATCCCAACTGCGAAGCCAATTCAGTAGCGATTTGGTATTTCCAGGAATTTCCCCCGCGCCGCCAATCGATAGCGGCCTTCTCGCTTTAAGCAGATAAACCTTTCCTCCTGCTTCCGGTTCTACCCCCATAGAACGGGCGATAGCTCTTGCGCGTTCGACATCCTGATAAATCCAACCGTGTGAGGGCGTATCGCCCTCGGGGAGAAAGACTTCAGCGCTCTTCTTTGTAAAGTCGAGCCCGCACGAGATTAGCGGAAATCCGTTCCAGTACGCTTCGAATTCGCGCTGTATCTCGGTATCCGCCCACGCCCCACCGGCCTTGATCTGTGCCATAACGTCTTCGGCCTCATGCAGGCAGGCTGCCACGGCATTCTGCGGAGCGTACGCATTGAGGATTCCGACGCCTTGGGTCCGATAGCAGATCTGCCCGTGAAGCCCGATATGCGGATTCGTCGGGTTCTTTAGCAGCTCGGAGTCTTGGCGTAGAAAGAACTTGGGGGGAGTGACGAAGTCCCAGTCGGTGATGACTATTTGGACGGGCTCGACTTGCTTGCCTTGGCCCAGGGTACCCTCGAAGGCGAGTGCTCGATGATTGTCTATCCAAGTAGGTACGGCGCAGGCCCTGAACCCAACAGCGCCTAGGTACTCCGAAACCTGCGCACGAGCGTGGATGATGTGGTTAGCCAGCGCGAGACTCCTCGTGCCGCTTCTGCGGAACGATGGCTGGAGCGTAAGTACGGATGCTAGCCGGCGTGCTGTCTACTCCGACCAATTCGGGCGCTGTGGGAATGCGTTGATCAATTGTTGATTGCAGTTTGCGGAATGCCTCGTGAAGCTGATGCATCCGCGAGTTGTTGATGACGTCCTGCAAAACGAGTGCCGCAGTATCGGCCCATTGCTTTGCTGCAAAACGCTCTGCTTCCTTGATCCGGTTGAAATCCTCGTCAGAAATTTCGGGGCAATAGACTGGGCCGAGAAGCACCGGACCAATCTTTTCGAGGACATGTAGCAAAGCAAGATCATCCCGCTCCTCGAAGCCTCGCCAATTTTGACAGGCACAAATCATGAGCAGGACCGAGGAAGGTCCGCCAGTGGTCCAGTGGAAGTCTCGCATCCCCTTGAGATACCGGCAGATCCGCCGCAGTTGGCTACCGTGACGTTGCACATTGGTAGTGAACCAGTCGGACACTCTGCGCGGATCGGATGGTTTCCAGGTTCCATCTCGCATGGCCAGAGCAATTTTCTCGAAGTCATGCCATTGCTGCTCATCGATTTCGCTTTCGGCAAAAACGATGTCAGCGGTGAGCGCCGCTTTGGCGACATGCGTTCTTGCTTCCACGAGCCGTTTGAACGCGGCGTCCGGAGCGACATAGAGCGGGACATCGATGTGGGCATGGATCCCCTTGATCTGAATTCGAACACAGGTATCTTTATCCTCGATTAACGTCCATCCTTCTTTCTGAATGAGGGGTAAGAGGGCATGCTCCATGATCTTGAAATAGGCCGGAGCGGCGGTCTGGGGTGGCAGGCCGCTGTCTTCCCAGGCACTGACGGGAAGGTAGACCCCGTAGTCTAGATCCATCTCCTGATCGTCGTGGCACGGAGCATTGCAAGTGCCATAGGCCCAGGAGCCCTGAACGTAGAACTTGGGCGTCGCCCTGCCTTCCTTACCGAAGGCTTTCTCGGTCAGCTGCGGGATCACCTCGAGAAGATGGCGTCGCACCTTATCTTTTGCTTCGAAGAGCCGCTTCTTATCGGGCTCAGTCGGCGTGATGGACTGCCTATAGCAGCGCGGTTCCGTGCGTTTCTCGAAGATATGGTGGAAATTCGGCATGACAACTCCTCAGCCTCGGTTGAAAAATTGTGCTGGGGAGGCGGTATAACTCATCCAGCGCTCATAGATCGGCCCAGTCAATTCCTTCTTGGCCGCTTCCCTGGCTTGACCTTCCAGGACTTCATTAGCCGCATCTGTCACTGCGTCAAGACTGACGACGGCAGTCTGGTCAGGCTCAAGTGGAACATCGATGCGGAGTACCCTGCTGTTGAGAATGTGCCTGAGCATATCCTCGGACAGCTGTTCCTGGGCGGCTAGAGTTACCTCAAAGACCCTCTGTCGCCAACCCTTCCAGAAACGCCACCCACCGCCAGTAAGTAGGCCGATATTCAAGGGGGTGCGCGGGTCCATCGTGACGGATTTATTCATTGTCCCGATCGAGATGACATGGACTCGATCAGGCGGAGTGCCAAGCTTGTGTACAGCTTCATGGAACGCAACCAACGCTGGCGAATTGGCAACCAACCCCCCGTCGGCATAGCGGTTCTGATTAAACCGATGTACCGGGAAGAAGGTCGGAGCAGCGGCGGAGGCCATTACTGCGTCTTTGAGGAGCACAGCGCCGTCGTGGCGGTATTCCTCGCAATGCTGGGTCTTGAAAAACTGTGCCGAGCCCTTTGACAAATTGACGGCAGGGATCATCAAGCGGTGCTCCAAGGCGTTGAAAATGGTATTGCCCAGAAGATCGTTGTGGGACAGGACCGAATTCAAGCCTTTGGTGCCATAGCGGGCGGAGAAGAAACCTAAATTGAATATCTTCAGCAGTGGCCACTGCTTCCACCCGCCGTGGAAGATGGTCTTGCCATGCTCACGGAACAGCTTGGGAAGTCGGTCAGCAGGGACTTCCTTGGCCAATGCTGCAGCCAACATGCCTCCAACCGAAGTTCCTGTGATCAAGTCGAATTTTTTTGCCAGTGGAACGCCGCAGCGCTTTTCCATCTCCTGCAACACCGTCGCAGTAAACAATCCGCGGTACCCGCCGCCAGAGAGGGCAAGAATCCAGAAGTCCTTTTCAGCGGAGGGGGTCTCGTTTTGCATAGGGCAAACAGTTTGTAGTGGGCCTGAAAAGTCAATTAGCGAAGAATCGCTCAAGATTACGGCCTTCACGGGCAATCACGGCACCGACGATGGCGATGGCGATGACAAAGACCAGACCAACAAATGTCTCGGGCACCCACCATGTCGGAAAGCCCGGAAGAAGGTCGGCGAGTGCCGATTGCGATCGGGCTTGACGGCTCAAACGATTTATCGCGTTGATGGCGCCCGTATACACATTCGTGCAGGCGCCGAGCACGACTAGGGCCGATGCAACTGTGTAAAGTATTTCACCTACGGCCACCAGCCTTTTGGGGTGTAAGAGAAAGAATTCGACGAAACGATCCAACATGGCCCCTCCTACTTTTTCTCGCGACGCACGCCCTTAAAGGGTGTGGGATCCGACGTCTTGACGTCTAAGAAACGACCAGTCTGTGTGTCGCGCTTAACCCATTTGCCGGAAGACGTTTGGGTCTGGCTGCGGCGCTTCACCGCGCCTGCGCGGTGGCCATCGCCAATCGGGGGATTCTTCGCCATCACATTCTCCTAGCCAAGGCTCGAAAATGACCTATAATTGCTAAATAGCAATGATAGCCTAGTCATTTCTTTATGGGTTGTCAATTGCTATTTAGCAATTTTCAGGAGGAACGCGATGGCAGCAATCCGCGGCCACTTCGACAGCGACAGCTATTACCGTGCACTAGACAACATCAGAGGAAATAAGAGCCTGACATGGAAGCAAGTAAGTCAGGCAACTAAAGTCAGCGCTTCTACGCTTACACGCCTTGCCCAAGGCAAGAATCCCGACGCAGACAGTCTTGCCATGCTAGCAGCGTGGTCAGGCTTAAACCCGGCAGACTTCGTCATGGACAAGGATGTGCGCCCCGTTCAACCTGGCGGCCTAAATCAAATCCTCACTTACCTGCGGGCAGATCCAAATCTATCGAAGGAGTCTGTCACCGCTTTAGATCATATAATCACAGCGGCATACAAACAATTCGAAATGATTTCGACGAGTGGCCACAAAGTTAAGAAGAGGGTTCAAGAAGGAAGCTGAGGAGTGGGCGCTAGAGCTCAGAGACGAACTCGGTCTCTTACATCACGCTCCAATCGACGTCTTTGCGCTGGCCGAATGGCTCGCCATTCCGGCTGTGCCGTTATCAGCGCTCGCCGATTATGTTCCCGATACTCATCTTGTACACTTTCGGCACATTGAGCCGGAAGTTTTTTCAGGGGTCACGATCCACCATGGGACATGTCGCCTAATTCTCTATAATGACGCCCATGCAGACGTCCGCTTAAACAGCACTATCGCTCACGAACTCGCCCACGCACTTCTGGGCCACTTCCCCTCGCCCCTTGCTGACGACGACGGAAAGCGCAATCGAAATGCTGAAGTTGAGGCCGAAGCTAACTGGTTAGCTGGCGCTATCCTTGTTCCACAACCCGCCGCCATGAAGATTCTCTTCAACAACCATTCTATTTCAGATGCCGCAGCATATTACGCAGTCAGTGAGTCGATGATCCGCTATCGGCTCCGCGTCAGTGGAGCGCAGACTATCTTTGGCCGATGCAAATCTAGATAGTTAGAACCGGTAACTCCCAATGTTCGGTTGGCAGCAAACAGAGGAAATACCAGATGTTGCTGGACTGAAGACGGCGCTCAAATTGTTCCTAACATCGTAGATAGCAAAGTGAAGCCCCAGCAAGTGCCGTTTGCGCTCAAGTAAAGACCGCACACGCATACAGCTCCTAGTGCAGCTCTAAATAAGCAAACATTCTCGAACTGTTGGCAAACACGTAGCACCCGACTTCGATAGCTAGGCCAGGATGCTTTTTCCAGAAGAGCTTTCCTTCTTTGGTTTCCAATGATCCTTCCTGCTGGCATTTTCTCCACTGGAGCTTGGAAGGGGCCCCTTACAGAAAATGACGCCATGTTTCCTCCCTTGAGCGGTTCATGATTAAATTTTCTACTGGCCGGTGGCCCTGATCTTTTCGCCTCATGACCTGCCCCCGTCTTTAGTGCCAGGTCGTGGTTAGTAAAATCCGAAACATAAATCTATCCGATTTCCAGTTCTGTTGCGCTGTCGGGCAAGCTTGCCCGACAGCGCGCCGCGAACTCCGCCGGCGTGAGATACCCCAGTGCGCTATGCGGCCGGCACTCGTTGTAGTCGCGCCGCCAGGCCGCCACCCGCACCCGCGCTTCGGCCAAGCTCGTGAACCAATGCTCGTTCAGGCACTCATCGCGGAACTTGCCGTTGAACGACTCGATGTAGGCGTTCTGCGTCGGCTTGCCCGGCTGGATGAGCTTCAACTCGACACCGTTCCGATAAGCCCACTGGTCGAGCGCCTTGCTGGTGAACTCCGGCCCCTGGTCGGTGCGGATCGCCGCCGGCAAGCCGCGGAAGCGCGCCGCCTGATCCAGCACGCGCGTCACATACTGCCCGCTGATGCTGTGGTCGAGCACGATATCCACGGATTCCTTGGTGCAGTCATCCACGATGTTCAGGCACTTCAGGCGCCGCCCCGAGGACAGCGCATCCATCACGAAATCCATCGACCAGACCTGGTTCGGCGCCTCGGGCAAGGTCAGCGGCTGGCGCTCCATCGCCACCCCCTTGCGCCGCTTGCGCTTGGGCACCGCCAGCCCCGCGCCCTGGTACAGGCGAAACACCCGCTTGTGGTTCGCCTGATGGCCTTCCCGCCGCAACAGCACATGCAGACGCCTGTAGCCGAAGCGGCGCCGCTCGGCGGCCAGTTCGACCATCCGCCCGGCCAGCGCCTGGTTGGCCGGGTCGGTCTTGGCTTCGTAGTTCAACACCGTGCGCGATACCCCCACAAGCCGGCAGGCGCGACGCTGGGAGATGGACGTCTTCTCCTGCATCACGGCAACCGCCTGGCGCTTGGCCTGCGGGGTCAGCGCTTTCCCTTGACAACAACCTTGAGCGCCTCGATGTCGAGCATCGATTCGGCCAGCAGCTTCTTCAGCTTGGCGTTCTCCGCCTCCAGCTCGCGCAGCCGCTTGGCATCCGCCACGTCCATGCCGCCGAACTTGCGCCGCCAGGTGTAGAAGGCCGCATCGCTAAAGCCATGCTTCCTGCACAGATCCTTGATCGCCACCCCGGCTTCCGCCTGCTTGAGGTACCCGATGATCTGCTCTTCCGTGAACCGCTTCTTCATGCCCGCTTCTCCCTTCAAAAGCGGACTTTACTAACTTCAGGCTGGTACTGAAAATGGGGAGCAGGTCACTCACCGCCCCGTACTCCCCCCAATCGCCCGAATCGTAATCAGCAGCTGCACATACCCATCCTTCGACACGCTTCCCGGTAGTTCAATGGAGCGAAGCGCCTTCCATTCCTCGGGCGATTGGGGGAAGCAAGCTATAAACCGGCCGCTAACCCGGCCAGAGATGTCATTGCTACCGTTTCGGTTATTTCTCATTGCGGAACCCGCCGCTTATAGCGCGGTGTCAAATCCCAAGTCATACCGGTTACCGGACCGCCTTATCACTTTGGTTGGATAGACTGCATTGCGATCGGCCGATAGATCATGTCCTTGACGCTTATCGACGGCAGTTTTCTCGCCAGCAGCGGAAGGTCTCGTGCCGCCTTGTTCTCCACGACGATTTTGTACGCATCCCGCTCAGTTATATGCAGATCCAGGTTGCCTAGGTAAATCGCCCTGCCCGCTTCGATGGTAAAACGGTACGCTAGCGCCTGATTCGGACGGAACTCGTTCCCGCCGTATTGGTTGGGCACCACCAGCTTCCAGTCGTACAGTTCATAATTGCCTGCAGGCAGCCGAAGAACCGCGACGCGGCCTACGGCACGCCCAGACTCGATGACATCGAGCGGTTCGTTTGAGGCCGGTTCCTTGACGATCAATCTCGCGCTTGTCATTGCGGAATCCTGGGCATTCTTGTTCTGCACCGATCTCGCATGCTGGCGGGGTGAATCGAAATAGGGGCGCCTTATTGCCTGCTCCATCTTATCGCCGGCTGACTCGCGCGCGCGATAGACAAAACTGGAAACCGCCGCAATATCCCTGCCCGACAACGTCAGCGAAACGATAGCCAAGCCTTCGGTGTCCGTTGCGCCGAGCCGGTATCCCGGCGGCAGGTCCGACAGAGTGCTGCAGCCGGAAAGGGCCATCAATACTGGCGCACACAATTTCAGAACTCGCTTCATGGCAGACTCCTACTCAAGACCATTCATGTTGCCCAGCACCCCTATGGCACCAGACCGTTCTTCGCCGCAAACGGCGTCTAGCAGCATGCAACATTCAGCCCGTCATTGCCGACCAGCGGGTTGCAGCTGAATCTCTCCGCCGCCGCTCCGCTTGCATCGCAAGCGCCAATCACCCCCATGCCGCAGATGGTCGCATTCCAGGCGCGCTCCGTCGGCGGCCACCAGCACGGTGGAGCCGACAAGGAACTCCATTTCCTGCTTTATCCACTTATGCTTGTGATCCTTGCTCCAGCCGAAGCGGCGCGCCTGTTCTCCAGTGGCATCCTCGTGAGTTTCTCCAGCGCTCCCCGCGTACGTCTTGCCGTCCAGCATTACGGTGAGTCGAGCGGCGCCGGAATGGAGGGGCGGACTCTCGACCGTGGCCGTCGCTGAATTACCGGCCATCTGCTGAAGCAACAGAGTTTGCGAGCACCCGGCGAGCGAGAACAGAACGAAGCTCATGACCCAACGATTGATTATGAGTTTCATGGATTAGCTCCTTCAGCAACGCAACGGATTCCAATTGCAACCGGCCGACTTCCTCCTCGGTATGTAGTCTTGCCCGGGGCGCGCACGGCTCATCGCGCACCTCAATGAATCTCAACCGCACGCTGAATCTCGCTGACGAAGATCCAGCCTGCGTCAGGCTGTCCGGTATGCGCCGCTCTGGCGATGGTGTCGACCAGCGTGTCGGCCGCCTCGTCCGGGCATGCCAGCTCCAGCCGATATTCGGCGACGACCGCTTCGGCCAGTTCCATCGAGTAATGCTGCTGCGCCGGCTCGGCGCCCGCGAGTGGGCGCTGCACCTGGGAGACGGTAATGTTGTGACAGCCGGCGCCGGCGATGCCCGGGTCGCACAAACCGGACTCCCGCAGCGCCTGAAGCACGTCGGCGATGCGGTGCTGGCGGATGAATGCCTTGATCTCTTTCACGCTGGTTCTCCTTCGGTCAAAGGGTGGTACGGCTGCGCTCGCGCCGCGTTTCCACCCACTCGTACATCAGCGGCAGGAGCAGCAGGGTCAGCGCCGTGGAGGTGAACAACCCACCCACCACCACGGTGGCCAGCGGGCGCTGCGTTTCCGCGCCCACACCCTGCGAGAGCAGCATGGGAATCAGGCCGAGGATGGCCACCGAGGCGGTCATCAGCACCGGCCGCAGGCGCAGGCTCGCCCCTTCGCGCACCGCCTCGCGGATCGACAGGCCCTGGCGGCGCCGGTCGTTGAGGAAGGACACCAGCACGATGCCGTTCAGCATCGCCACGCCGAAGACAGCGATGAAGCCGATGGCGGAGGGCACCGAGACGTACTGCCCGGTTATGGCGAGGCCGAAGACGCCGCCGATGATGGCGAAAGGCACGTTGGCGATGATCAGCGCGGCATGGGTGAGCGAGTTGAAGGCGGTGTAGAGCAGCAGGAAGATGAGGCCGATGGTGAGCGGCACGATGAGGGCGAGCCGCGCCATGGCGCGCTGCTGGTTCTCGAAGGCGCCGCCCCACTCGATCCAGTAGCCCTCGGGCAACTTCACCTGGCTCCTGATCTTCGCGTCGGACTCCCTGACGAAACCGTCCACGTCGCGGCCCTTCACGTCCATCTGCAGCACCGCGTAGCGGCTCAACTGCTCGCGGCGGACGAAGGTGTAGCCCTCGTCCAGCTCCACCGTGGCGACGCGCGAGAGCGGCACCAGCGCCCCGGCCTGGGTGCGCAGCGGAATGTCGCCGATCGCCTGCAGGCTGTCGCGGAAGGCCGGGTCGAGCCGCACCTGGATGTCGAAGCGGCGCACGCCGTCGAGCAGGGTGCTGACGGCCTTACCGCCGATGCCGGCCTGCACCACCTCGAGGATCTCGTCGGCGTTGATGCCGAAGCGCGCCGCCTCCTCGCGCCTGACTTTCACCACGATCTGCGGCTTGCCCTTGTTGGCTTCCAGCGAGAGGTCGGCCACGCCGCTCACCTGCCCCAGCACCGGCTTGATCTGCGCGGCGAGGCGGTCGAGGGTGGCGAGGTCGGGGCCATAGAGCTTGAGGGCGAGGGTGGCGCGCACGCCCGAGATCAGCTCTTCGACCCGCATCTGGATCGGCTGGGTGTTGCCAAGCACGACGGTCGGGATGGCCTTTTCCAGCGCCTCCTTCATACGGTCGGACAGCTCCGGCATGGAGAGCTTCTCCGGCCACTCGTCGCGCGGCTTCACGTCCACCAGCACTTCCATGTAGTTGGCGTCGGTGGTTTCCCCCTTCTCGGCGCGGCCGATGGTGGCCAGCACCGATTTCGTCTGCGGGAATTCCTGTTTCAGCACCGCGTTCATCTTCTGCGAGACGCGCACCGATTCCTCCAGCGAAGTGGAGGGGATGCCGGTGACGCGGAACATGATGGCACCCTCCTGCAGCGTCGGCATGAACTCCTTGCCGAGGAAGGGGAAGACGGCGAGCGCCGCCGCCAGCAGGGCCAGCGCCGCGACGATCACCCGCTTCTTGTTCTCCAGCGCCCGGTCGAGCAGCGGCAGGTAGGCGCCCTTGACCCAGCGCACCAGAAAGGTGTCCTTTTCCTCCTTGGGCTTGAGGATCAGCGCCGAGAGCACCGGCACCAGGGTCAGCGTCAAAACGAGCGAGCCGACCATGGCGAAGGTGATGGTGAGCGCCATCGGCTTGAACAGCTTCCCCTCCAGGCCGGTGAGCGAGAACAGCGGCAGGAACACCACGATGATGATGAGGATGGCGAAGGCGATGGGATTGATCACCTCGCGCGCCGCCTCCAGGATGACGTGGGTGCGATTCACGCTTTTCCCCGCCTGATGGGAGAGCAGGCGGAAGCCGTTTTCCACCATCACCACGGCGCCGTCCACCATCATGCCGATGCCGATGGCCAGCCCCGCCAGCGACATGAGGTTGGCCGACAGTCCGAAGTGCTGCATCAGCAGGAAGGCGATCAGCATGGCCAGCGGCAGGGTGACGATCACCACCAGCGCCGAACGCGCCTCGCCGAGGAAGAGGAAGAGCACGATGGCCACCAGGATCGAGCCTTCGACCAGGGCGCTTTCCGCGGTGCCGAGCGCCTTCTCGACGATTTCGGTGCGGTCATACACCGGGTTGAGGGTGACGCCGGCGGGGAGCGCCTGGCGGGCGAGTTCGAGCTTGCGCTTGACGCCATCCACCACGTTCTTGGCGTTCTCGTTGATGCGGGCGAGCGCGATGCCCAGCGCCACCTCCCTGCCGTCGCGGGTCACCGCGCCGAAGCGCAGCGCCGGCCCTTCCTTCACCTCGGCTACCTCGTGCACGTGGATCGGCACGCCCTCGCGCTCGGCGACGACGATGTTGCCGATGTCGGTGGTGTTGGCCACCAGCCCGAGGCCACGCACCAGGTATTGCTCCTGGCCGAGATTCACGTACTGGCCGCCGACCTGGCGGTTGTTGGCGGCCAGCGCCTCCATCACCGACTTGAAGGAGAGGCCGTACTTGATGAGCTTCTGCGGGTTGATCTGCACCTGGTACTGCTTCTCGAAGCCGCCCCAGGTGGTGACGTCGTCCACCCCCGGTGCGGTGCGCAGCATGAGCCGCACGTTCCAGTCGTGCAGAGTGCGCAGGTCCATGGCGGAGAGCTTCTTGTCGGCCGACTCCACCGTGTACCAGAACACCTGGCCGAGGCCGGAGCTGTTGGGCCCGAGGCTCGGCTCGCCGTAGCCTTGCGGGATGCGCTCCCTGGCCTCCAGCAGCTTCTCGCCGACGAGGCGCCGCGCGAAGTAGATGTCCACGTCGTCCTTGAAATAGACACCGACGTAGGACAGGCCGAACAGCGACACCGAGCGGATCTGCTCGATGCCGGGCAGGCCCGCCATGGCCGTCTCGATGGGCGCCGTCAAGAGCTTCTCGACGTCTTCGGCGGCGAGGCCGGGCGACTCGGTGTAGACGTTCACCTGGTTTGGCGTCACGTCGGGGAAGGCGTCCACCGGCACGGCGAGGAAGGCGCGCACGCCGAGGAAGACGACGAGGCCGAAGCCCACCAGCACCAGCAGCTTGTAGCGGAGCGAGAGATCGACGATACGGTTCAGCATGTCCCCTCCTCAGTGAGCGTGGCCTTCGCCGAGCTGCGATTTGAGGATGCGCGCCTTGAGGGCGTAGGTTCCCGCCGTCACCACCTTGTCGCCCGCCGCGAGCCCGGCCTTGACCACGACGCGGCCGCGCAGCTTCTCGCCGAGCTCCACCGCGCGCGGTTCGAAGCCGCCGTGCTCCTCGACGAAGACCGTGGGCTGGCCCTGCATCAGCACCACCGCCTCCTCCGGCAGGAGCAATCCCTTGCCCTTGCCGCCGGTACGGATTGCCGCGGTGGCGAACATCTCGGGCTTGAGCCGTCCGTCGGCGTTGACGACCTCGACCCGCGCCTGCACGGTGCGCGTCTCCTTGTCGACCACGGCGGCGATGTAGGTGAGCTTGCCCGCGAAGGTGGCGTCGGGATAGGCGGCGACGGTGACCACGGCCTGCGCCCCGACGCTCACCCGGCCGAGATCCTTCTCGAACAGGTTGGCCTCGATCCACAGCTTGGAGAGATCGGCGACGGTAAACAGCGGCTTGTCCGGCTGGGCCAGCTCGCCGAGGATGGCGTGCTTCTCGATCACCGTTCCCGCGAATGGCGTCGTCAGCGGAAAGGCCGACACCGCCTGGCCGTCGACAGCCGGCGCCGGGCCCACGCCCAGCATGCGCAGCCTGTCTCCGGCGGCGGCTAGCGCCGCCTTCGACTTCTCGTACTCGGCGTGGGCGCGCAGGTGATCCTTGCGGGCGATGATCTGCTCGCCGTGGAGCGCCTCGGCGCGCTCGAAATCCGCCTTGGCCAGCGCTTGCGCCGTCCGCGCCTGGAGCCAGGCCGAATGCGCCTCGCCCACTTCGAGGCTGTCGAGCACGGCGAGCGTCTGCCCGGCCTTGACGGCGTCGCCCAGATTGGCGGGAACCCGGACGACGCGCCCCGGCACGCGCGGCGCCACGTGGACGATGCGGTCCTGATTGGGGCGGATGGTGGCGGTCACCGTCAGCTGCTCGCTGATTTCCTGCTCCTGCAGTTCCTCGGTCCGGATGCCGGCGGCGGCGATCTCCTCGGCGCCGAGCTTGAGTTGTTCTTCCTCGCCGTGCCCTGACCCGTGTTCGCCGGGTTTTTCGGTGGTGTTGGCAGGCTTGTCGGCGGCGGCGCTCTTTTGCGCGCCGTCCTGCGGGGACTGACTTTGGCCGCAACCGGCGAGCGCCAGGGTCGAGAGGCAAAGGGCCAGCAGGGCGGCCCGGGGGAATGCGGGAAGGTTCTTCATGAAATCGGTTCCGTGGTTCGTGTTGTCCGGAAGGGGCGCGGCGGGGCGTTTCATTTCCCGCTCCGCCAGCCCGCCGCCTGTTCCAGCTCGATGCGCGTCAGGGCGAAATCGGTGGCCGCCTCCAGCACCTCGCGCCGGGTGTCGAGCACCTGGCGGGTGGCGAACAGAAGTTGCGTCAGGCCGATCTCGCCGGCGCGGTAGGCGGCGGCGGACAGGCGCTGGTTTTCCTGCAGGCGCTGCAGGACGAACTGCTCCAGCCGTTTGGCCCGTTCTCGCACGCTGCCGAGCTTCTGCCAGAGGGCGAGGACCGTCGCCTGGGTGTCGCGGGCGGCGGCCTGCCGTTCAATTTGGGCCTGGGTGAGTTCCGTCGTCGCCCGGCCGATACCGGTCGCGTTGCGGCGAAACAGCGGCAGGGGCAGCGAGAGGGAGATGCCGCTGATCCGCTCGCGCGCATCATTCGGGCCTTCGCGGCCGGAGAACAGTCCCACGGTGACGTCCGGGTAGGCGGCGGCGCGCTCCAGCCCGAGGCGGCTGCGGGCCGCCTGTTCGCGGTGGTCGAGGGCGCGCAGGCGGGGCCGTGCCGCAGCGGCGGCGAGCAGTTGATCCAGGGTGTAGGGGAAGGCGCCGTCGGCCGAGAGCGTCCCCTGCGCTTCCGGCAGTGCCTGCGCCGGCAGCTGCAGGGCGGCAGCGAGCTCGGCGCGGGCCTGGATGAGCTGCTCGCGCACCGCCTCGAGCTGGTTGCCCGAGCGGCCCAGTTCGACCTCGGCGAGATTGGTTTCGAGGCGGGTGTCCTCGCCTGCCGCGAAGCGCTTGCGGGCGACACCGACGTTGTCCCGGATCAGGGCGACGAGTTCCGCCTCCATGGCGGCGCGCGACTGCAGGCCGAGCACGCGGACGAATTTCTGCTCGACCTCGGCGCGCACCTGGTGGCGCGTCTCCTCGACGTGTTCCTTCAGCGCCGCCAGCTCCTGCTCGGCCGCTTCGCGCCGATGGCCGTGCTGGCCGGCGATCTCCAGGGCCTGGCTCAATTCCGCCCGCCATTCGCGCTGCGTGTCGTCGCCGAGGCCGGGCTGGGGCGCCCGCCGCCGCGCGCGCTCGGCGGCGAGCTGCGGGTTGTTCCAGAGCAGGCCGCGGGCGTCGTCGAGCTGCCCTTCGGCGGCAGCGAGGTTCGCCTGCGCCGCCTTGAGGGCGGGATGGGCCTGCTCGGCGAGCTGCCAGGCGCGCTCCAGGGTCAGCGGCGGTTCAGCCGCCGGCGCGGCCAGGGCCGGCAGCGAGAGCGCCAGCGCCGCAGCGATGCGGGCCATGCGCCCGCGGGTTCCATGCGTGATCGAAAACATGATTCGTCGAAATCTCCGGTTGATGAATCTGGGAGAAATCCGACGGAACGCCGCCGCGCCGCAGCGCGGGGAAACGACATCAAAGGGAAAGCGCAGGCGTTCCGCCGGATCAGGCGAAACGCATCCACTTGGGCCGCTCGGGGCTCTCGGGTACTACGGAAGGCAACGCGCCGGGAGGATCGCCGGCGACGAGCGATGCCGGAGCGACGACGGACACCGCCGCAGACGAGGCGGCCGCCGCGGGGCAGCTCAGATGGCAGGCGCTGCAATCGGCATGCGCTTGCAGCGGCGACTTTCCGCCGGCTTCCTTGCCGTCCGCCGATACCTGCTGATGCTGATGATGGTGGTGACCGAAGTGCTGCACGGCCTGCCCTTCCTCATGCTGGCAATAGCTTGCCGCAACCGCCCAGGAGAACTGGAGCGGCAGGGCGAGCAGCATAAGGACGGCGAGCAGTTTTCTCATTTCGGCAAAGATTGTATCTGCAACAGGACTTCGGGGCAACTCCCTGCTGCGGCGCTCCCTGCTGCGGCGCTCAATGATCATGACGATGGTGCGCATCCGGGAAATGCGCATGCACGTGCGTCAGCGGCGCGTGCCGGTGCCAGTGCGTATGGCGCGTACCCGGCGCCACCGGATGCCCGTGTTCGTGCCGGTGGTGTTCGTCGTGTTCATGCTCGTGCGCGTGCTCCAGTGGCGCATGGCCGTGCGCGTGCGCATGCCGCTCGGTGAGATGCAGCCAGACCCCCAGCCCCATCAGGCCGCCGGCAAGCAGCAGGCGCGCCGTCACCGGCTCGCCGAGCAGCGGCACCGCGATCAGCGCGCCGACGAAAGGCGCCACCGAGAAATAGGCGCCGGTGCGCGCCGTGCCGAGGTGGCGCAAGCCGACCACGAAGAGGGCCAGACTCACCCCATAGGACACCCATCCCAGACCGCCCGATACCAACACGGCCCACAACGGCGGCCAGCGATCCGCCGTCGCTGCGGCAATGGCGAGGTTGACCGCGCCGGCCGTCCAGCCCTTGCAGGCGGCAATCCAGGTTGCATCGGTCAGCGATATTTTGCGCGTGAGGTTGTTGTCGAGCGCCCAGGCGAGGCAGGCGCCGAGCACGGCGAGCGCCGGCCATGCCGCGCCGAAACGGGCTTCTCCGGGCCAGGACAAAATAAGAGCGCCAAGGACGATGGACGCCATGCCGAGCGCGATGCGGCGATCGAAATTCTCGCGGAAGACGAACCAGGCGAGCAGCGCGGTGAACACGCCTTCCGCGTTCAGCAGCAGCGATGCGCCGGAAGCCGGCATGGCCGACAGGCCGTACATCAGCAACACCGGCCCGGCGACGCCGCCGGAGAGAATCGCCCCGGCAAGCCACGGCCAGTCGCCCGCCGCCGGCCGTACCGCGGGCGCGCGCCGGACGAGCCGCGTCAGGCCGAGGCCGAGGCCGGCGCCCAGATACAGCAGCCCCGCCAGGAGCCATGGGCTGACCGTGCCCAGCAGCAGCTTGGCGAACGGCGTACCGGCCCCGAACAGCACTGCGGCGCCAAGCGCCGCCGCCACCCCCGGCAGCCTCTTTGTCTGCATAGGCATGTATTGATCCAACTGCTTGTCGAATTCCTGTACGTTGTGTGCCGCCGGCTTCGCCGGGCGACCGGCGTCTGCTGAGCGAGAGCGGGCATGGATGAGAGTACGGCTGCGGACAACGCAGCTGCCAAGATCGTGTTCTCATTTCGCTTCTTCTTTGCGGTTTCAAACACGCACCCCGTGGCCCCGGAGGGGCCACTTACCGGCGCTTGAGGTCTTCGCGTTTCTGCAGAAATTCGTCACGGGAGATTTCTCCCCTGGCATAAGATTCCTCCAGATAATCCGCAGCGGTCTTGCCTGCTCCCCTTGAAGAATCGCTTGGCGGCGCGGAGTTGGAAGTGAGGTACTTGACGGCCACCAGGACGAGCAGGAGGAGGACCAGCCAGAACAACCCCATCCCGAACCAGCCCCACCAATGTCCCATGCTGTAATCCCACATCACCGTGTCACTCCCAAAAAAAACAACTTCGGGCGTCCGCAGCGCCCCGCCTCCACATTACCAGCCGCCGCGATGGTATTGCTCTCCCCGCCTCGGCTGCTTGACGGTCAGCCCCGTTTGCGCAGCGTAGAACGCGGCGAGCTGCTCTATATCCCGATCCGACAGCTTTTCTGCCTGCGGACGCATCACCGCGTCGCCTCGCCGGCCTGCGCGATAGGCGCGCAACGCGGCCACCAGATAGGCCTCGCGCTGCCCGGCAAGCCGGGGAAACTGGTCGGATGGGCTGTTGCCATCCTTTCCGTGACAGGCTGCACAGACTTGTTGGGCCTTGAGTACGCTTGGTGACGGTTCGCTGGCTGCCAAGGCCGCGTTGGTTAAAAATAGCAGGAACAACGCTACCGGCAATGGCGATTTCATTCCCTTACTCCTTCGCCGAGGCATAAAAATGGGCAACGCCGGTAATGTCTCGATCAGACAACATATTGGCCATGCGGTTCATGACCGGATGCCGACGTTCGCCGGAACGATAGGCTCGAAGGACTTTTTCCAGATACGCGGCATGCTGCCCGCCGAGCTTAGGAGCAGTCTCACCCATGCCCATGCCCATGCCCATGCCCATGCCGCCCCGCATTCCCATGTCGTGGCAACCATGGCACATCTCCAGTTTGTTCCAGCCGCCACCCCAACCGTCTTGCTGGCGGCCGGATCGCCAGTCTTGAGCCCACGCTGCTCGGGAGCCGCAGGTCACAAGGACAAACAAGAGAAACAGACGCGCGAGCTTCATTTTTCCACGAAGGCCCGCTCGATCACATAGTCGGCTGGCGCTCCGATATGAGGTGATATTCGGAAACCACGTACATTCAGCATGTCGCAGCAGTCCTTCAACATCGCCGAACTGCCGCAGATCATCGCCCGATCCACGGCCGGATCAAGGGGTGGCAGGCCGATGTCCTCGAACAGCTTTCCGCTTTCGACAAGTTCCGTCAGCCGCCCCTGGTTGCTGAAAGGCTCGCGGGTGGTCTTGAAACTGAAAAGCATGTCGTTCCAGTGGCGGACGCTTAAAACGCGTTCGATTCCGAGTTTGCTCATAATGGTTCCCTGATTGGGGAGAAGTGAGTAGCTGTCATCGACGCAGTAACCGTAAGCCGTTGCCGACCACCAGCAGGCTCGCCCCCATGTCGGCGAACACCGCCATCCACAGCGTTGCCTGGCCGGCCAGCGCTAGGACGAAGAACACCGCCTTGATGCCCAGGGCGAGCGAAATGTTCTGCCACAGCACCTGCGAGGTGCTGCGCGAGAGCGCGATGAAGCGCGGCAGCTTGCGCAGGTCGTCGTCCATGAGCGCCACGTCGGCGGTCTCGATGGCGGTGTCGGTGCCGGCTGCGCCCATGGCGAAGCCGATGGAGGCCCGGGCCAGCGCCGGCGCGTCGTTGATGCCGTCGCCCACCATGCCGACCCCGCCGTGGCGGGCGATCAGGTCGTCGATGGCGGCGAGCTTGTCCTCGGGCAGCAGGTTGCCGCGCGCGTCGTCGATGCCGACCTGGTCGGCGATGGCGCGGGCGGTGGTCGGATTGTCGCCGGTGAGCATGACCGAGACCACGCCCAGCGCATGGAGATCGCGGATCGCCTCGGCGCTGTGGCCGCGCAGCGTGTCCGCCACGCCGAGCACGCACAGCGGCGTCTGCTCCGTGGCGAGCACCACCGCCGTCTTGCCTTCCCGCTCCAGGCGCTGGAGCATTTCCTCGACCTGCGGGCCGCAGATGGCGAGCTCCTCCACCAGGCGGTGGTTGCCGACGAAATGCAGCCGGCCCGCCACGATGCCCTTCGCTCCCCGGCCGGTCAGCGCCTCGAAGCCGGCGACGTCGAGCAGGGGCCGTCCGGGCGCCTGCCAGGCGGCGACAATGGCGGCCGCGACCGGATGCTCGGAATGCGCATCGACGCTGGCGGCCAGCTGCAGCAGTTCGTCGGCCGTCCGATCGACCAGCGGGATGACGTCGGTCAGCACCGGCCGCCCGTGCGTCAGCGTGCCGGTCTTGTCGAGCGCGACGGCGCGGATGCGGCGGCCGTTTTCCAGATGCACGCCGCCCTTGACGAGGATGCCGTGGCGGGCCGCCGCCGCCAAGCCGCTCACCACCGTGACCGGCGTGGAAATCACCAGGGCGCAAGGGCAGGCGATCACCAGCATGACCAGCGCCTTGTAGAACCAGTCCGCGAAGGCCGCGCCGAAGAAGAGCGGCGGCACCGTCGCCACCAGGAGGGCGAAGACCACGACGGCCGGTGTGTAGTAGCGGGCAAACTGGTCGACGAAACGCTGCGTCGGCGCGCGCTGCCCCTGCGCCTCCTGTACCGCGCGGATGATGCGGTCCAGGGTAGTGCCGCCCTTGTTGGCCGTGACGCGGAACTCGAAGGCGCCGCGCTCGTTTACCGTGCCGGCGAAAACCGCATCGCCCGGCGCCTTTTCCACCGGCATGCTCTCGCCGGTGATCGGCGCCTGGTTCACGGCACTCGCGCCCGCCGTCAACACGCCGTCGAGGGGAATGCGCTCGCCCGGCCGCACTTTCACCGACTGGCCGATGCGCACTTCGGCGGCCGGGCGCTCGACCCACTCACCGCTCTCCAGCCGCACCGTCGCCGTTTCGGGGGCCATCGCCATCAGGCCGCGAATCGCGTTCCTGGCTCGCTCCAGCGACAGCGTCTCGATGAGTTCGGCCAGCGCGAACAGGAAGATCACCACCGCCGCCTCCGGCCACTCGCCGATGGATACCGCGCCGATGATGGCGATGCTCATCAGGAAGTTGATGTTGAGGGTGAAGGTCTTCAGCGCGATCCAGCCCTTCTTCAGGGTGCCGAGGCCGCCCGTGGCGATCGACAGCAGGGCCAGCGCGACCACCGGCGCCGAAGCCTCCGCGGCGCCCGACCAGGCGAGGATTTCCGCACCGACGGCGGCAACACCCGAGACGGCCATCAGCGCCCAAGTCTTCGCCGGGACGGCAGGCGCCTCGTCCGCCGCGCAGCGGGTGCAGGCGCCGGACTGCGGCGGCGGCGAGTCCGCCTGCATGCCAACCTCGCGCAGCGCCTGCAGGATGGGCTCCTCGTCGGCCAGCGTGTGGCCGACGGTGAGCCGGCGCGCCATCAGGTCGAAGGACAGCTCGCCGATGCCCAGCACTGCGCCGAGGCGCTTGCGGATCAGCGCCTCCTCCGTCGGACAGTCCATGTTGCCGATGACGAATACCGATTGCTTCATTTCTGAATTCCGGGTCTGCATGGCGCGCATTGAAAACCCTGTAGCCGCTCCAGGGTCAAGCGGCTACAATGAAGCGGGCGAGTGCAGGCAAACGGAGGCGACATGCGCATCGGAGAGCTCGGCCGGGCGGCCGGCGTGGATATCGAAACCATACGATATTACGAGAAGCAGGGACTGTTGCCGAAGCCGGCGCGGGCGCCAAATGGCTATCGCGCCTACGGCCCGGCGCACCTGGAGCGGCTGGCCTTCGTCCGGCACTGCCGGGCGCTCGACATGCGCTTGGCCGAAATCAAGCGGCTGCTCGATTTCGTCGTCCATCCGGATGCCGATTGCGGAGACATCAACCGGTTGATCGATGCGCAACTCGTCCGGGTGCGGGCGCGGCTGAAATCCATGCGCGCCCTGGAGAAGCAGCTCGCGGCGCTGCGGGCGCGCTGCGACACGGGGCATGTCGCCGCCGAATGCGGCATCCTGCATGAGCTGGTGGCGGCTGCTCACGGGGAGGCTTGTGCCTGCCATCCTGCTCCCACAGGGGCTCCCGGCGCATACCGCGCGGCAGGACAACCTTTAAAGCGAGATACATGATGGCCGTGCGCTAAACAGGCCGGCGTGGCGGAACCATGCACTCCTGCACCAGCGGACACGGCACGGTGCCATAGGAGCAGAAGATGCAGCCGTCTCCGGGTTTGGGTTTGGGCTTGAGCACGGCATGGCACTGATGAAACCAGAGGCAGGCGTCGGTGGGCATGATCTCGGTTTTGAGAAAACCGCATTCCGGACAAGTCAGGATCGATTCCAGAATCACGCTGCTTACTGACAACAAAGCTTTCAGTAACGTAATTGTCCAGTCACCTTGCTGTCGACATCACATGAATAACATAACTCCACCGTCAATACAGACGGGGGTTCTTATAGCGAGCCAAATCATTAACCTCTTCAGGAGAGCACCATGCACATTCGTAAACTCATTGCACTCACGGGCATCGCCACATTCTCAGCCGCCCTATCTCTTCCAGCATTGGCGCATACCCATCGCGGGATGTCGGTTCAGTCGGGCATCGCCGACCGCGAAGTCACGCTGGCCGACGGCGCACAGTACCTCAATGTCACGCGCAACGAAACGGTCAGGATCAACGTCGCCGGGAAGAGCTTCACCTGGCGCTTCGATACGCTCGGCACCGCACCGTTCAGGCTCGGCGAGATCGCGCCGCAGGATGCTGGCGGCGGAAACATCATGGTCTATGTCGCCGAGGATCCCAGCCTGCTCAGCGGCGAATAACACGACCCCGGCCGTGCCCGGCTTCCGCGGCGCAGTCAATCGGACGGCGCCGCGGAGGGAGGGAGGGAGGGCCACGCACCGTTCATCGCACTCATCCCTGCCCGGCCTCGTCTTCACCGACGAGCACGACGCCATCCGAAAGATATTTGTGCGGCGGCACTTCGAGGTTGAGCGGCGCCGGCACGTTCCTGAACACCCGGCCGGCGAAATCGAACTTCGAGCCGTGGCAGGGGCAGTAGAAGCCGCCCGGCCAGTCCGCGCCGAGATCGGCCGGCGCCACGTCCTTACGCACGGACGGCACGCAGCCCAGATGGGTGCACAACGCCACGGCGATCCACCATTCCGGCCGGACCGAGCGCAGAGTGTTCCTGCAGTAATCGGGCTGCTGCCGCCGCGCCGAGGCGGGATCGAGCAGGAGGCGGTCGATGCGCCCGAGGCGCTCGATCATCTCGGGCGTGCGGCGCAGGATCCATACCGGCTTGCCGCGCCATTCCACCGTCGCCAACTGCCCGGGTTCCAGTTTCGACAGGTCCGCCTCGACCGGCGCACCGGCGGAGCGTGCTCTTTCGCTCGGCGCCATGCTCGCGACAAATGGAATCGCGGCGGCAACGACCGCCATGCCGCCGAGGGCCGAAGTCGCCACTACCAGGCGGCGGCGTACGACATCGGCTTCGGGATAACCCCCGCCGTCGTCATTCATGGCCGCTATTCCGTGTCCGCCAGGCATGCCGTCAGGTCGAGAGGTCGCGCCTCTTCTGCTCGAACTCTTCGCGTTCGATCTCGCCGCGGGCATAGCGCTCCTTGAGAATGTCGAGGGCGGATTTCTCCTGGCGCCTTTCTGCCGACGATGCGCCCGAAGCCCACATCCCCCTCACCAGCGCGATGATTGCCACGACGAGCAGAATCCAGAACAGCGACATGCCGATCACGCCGAAACCCATGCCGCCCCATCCCCAGCCGCTCCAGTCACCCATGTTTCCCCACATCGTCGTCCTCCTCGCTTAGAGCGGCGCAGACTTGTCTCTCATGTCTTGAAGACACCCCGAATTCGCCCTGGTTCCGCCCTACCGAACCACTGTTGCATCGCTTTCATCGAAAAGGCAGGAACGCCGGGGTCTGCGCGCGATAGCGCGCGTATTCCCCGCCAAACTCAGCCTCCGCTTCGCGCTCCTCGCGCCTTGCCAGCCGCCAGTACATGAGTACCAGCACCGGGAACATCGCCAGCGTCACCAGCGTCGGCCATTGCAGCAGAAAGCCGAACATGACGAGAACGAAACCGGCGTACTGCGGGTGCCGAATCCGCGCATAGGGCCCGGTCGTGGCCAGGCGATGCGCCCGCTGGGCCGCGTAGAGCACCTTCCAGGCCGACGACAGCAGGATGAAACCGCCGAAGATGAACAGCGTGCTGAGGATGTGGAAGGGCCCGAAGTGCGGGTTGGATTTCCAGCCGAAGATCATCTCCAGCAGGTGGCCGGAATCGTGCGCCAGCCAGTCGACGCCGGGGAAGCGGCTCGTCAGCCAGCCGGAAAGCAGGTAGATGGTCAGCGGAAAGCCGTACATCTCCGTAAACAGGGCGACGAGGAAGGCCGAGAAGGCGCCGAAGGAACGCCAGTCGCGCGTGCTCTGCGGCTTGGCGAAGCTGAAGGCGAAGATGATGAAGATCGCCGAGTTGAGGATGACCAGTGGCCACAGGCCGTAAGCGGCGGGCTCGTTCATTTCGGCTTTCCTTCCGTCTGGTCGCGCGACTCGCCGCCGTGGCCTTCATGCCCGCCATGTCCGCCGTGATGGAACAGATGCATCAGCGGGCAGGCGAGCAGCAGCAGATAAGGCAGGATGCCGAAGAAATGGGCACGGTGCTCCGTGAGCAGGAAAAAAGCGGCAATGGCCGCGAAGGCCAGGAAAACCCACTTCCCCCTGCCGTTGGCGTGACCGTGCGAATGGTCTTTGTCTTGCGTCGATTCCATGGCGCCTCCCCGGGAACCCTCTCTGCTTTCGGCGGAGAGGGGCGCGTCTTATTTACCGTCGCGCGGATGGTAGTGCTTGCTCATGTCCATGGCGGGATTCTTCCTGGCCGCCTGCCTGACGGGCGCCTTCTGCGGCACGCCGGTCTTTTCCTCGACATGGGAATGCGGCTTGGCCGGCTGTGCTGCCGCGGCCGGCGCCGCCTGCGTTTCGACCGCCTTGTCCGAGGCGGCCAGCGGCAGTGCGGCGGCGAACAGGCCGGCGAAAAGTATGGCATTGCGTTTCATGATGATCTCATGGTGAGAATGGGCAGGGTCAGTTTGCGCTGAGGCGCCTGTGCGCAAGATGACGCGATGATTACGGTTCCGTCAACTTTCTCCGTCACATCCCGGCCGGACTGGATCTTCAGGCATCTCGCTTGGCGCATTGCTCGGCCAACCAGGCCGGACAGCCGCTCTGCTGCCAGAAATCGCGGCCCTCGAAGAAATATTTCGTCACCAGTCCGTGCAAGCGGTCTCTAAGCGCCTGCTCAGCAAGTCCGTCAAGTTCCGCATGCAGTCCGACTGCCAAGTCTGCGAAAACATCGAACAAACGCGGATCGAAATGGCTTCCCCGGCCTTCGGCAAGGATGTCCATGGCCTTGTCAAAGGGCAACGGCTCCTTGTAGGGACGGCGTGAAGTCAGGGCGTCGAACACATCGACGATGGCGAAAATTCGTGCGGCAAGCGGGATGGCCTCGCCCTTCAGGCCCTTCTGGTAACCGCTACCGTCGAAGCGCTCGTGATGGAATTCGATCACTTCCCGCGCACCCCGGAGCCAGCCCGACCTGGCAACGATGTCCATTCCAAGCTGCACGTGCGTCTTCATCACCGCGAACTCCGCCTCGGTCAGCTTGCCCGGCTTGAGCAGGATGGTATCGCTGATGCCGATCTTGCCGACGTCGTGGAGAAACGCCCCGGCGACGATGGCGCGGATATCATCCTCCGCCAGGCCGAGCGCCTCGGCAAAGCGGATGCTGTAGAGACAAACGCGGTAGTTGTGCAGATCCGTGTCGGAATCCCGCTTGGCGATCGCGCTGCCCAACACTTCCATCAGCTCGATGTTGCTGCGCATCAGTCCGGCGGAAAGCTGCAGCACGCCCCTGTTCAGCCCGATGATGACCGGGTAAAGCACGATGGCCGTGGCGAGGATTGCCAGCAGCAGAACCGAAACGTTGCGGACAAGATCCGCGCGAGCATGCCGGCGCGTCGCGGCGTCAACCCGATAAACACCGCGGAAGCCGCCGATCGCGGTTCCATCCCGGTACTGGAGGGGGACGCTGACCCAGACGAGCAACTCGCCCGCCCGCCATGCCGTCCGGTGGCTGCCGGCCCCAGCCAGCCCGTCCATCAGTCCGGCCCCATCGGGTGCGGCGGCTTCGGCAACGACGCGCGCTGCCGCATCGGTCACCTGAACGTGCGCGAAATTCTGCTTGAGCAACGGCTGCATGGCCCCATTCAGCGACTCCGCATGTTCGATGCCGACCGAATTGACATGGTTGCGAAACGCATCCGACGCGGCGATGGCCAGCCCCGTGGCCAGATCGTCGATTCGCCGCAATTCCAGGTAGGTCGCTGCGCCGCCGACCGCCAGGGAAAGCAGTATCCAGGCGATGGCCAGCCGTTTCGCGACAACGCGGTGAATGCCCCGAAAAAAACGCCTCCCCCCGCCTCGCGCCGGTGCTTTGCGCGACGCGGGCAACTCTGCGCAGGCTTCGGCGGCTGTGGTCATGGCCGGCACTCAGATAGCCGCCCGCCGCAGCCGCAGCGCATTGGTGACGACCGACGCGGAGCTGAAGCTCATCGCCAGCGCCGCGATAAGCGGCGACAGCAGCAGGCCGAAGAAGGGGTAGAGCACACCGGCCGCGATCGGCACGCCGAGCGCGTTGTAGAGGAAGGCGAAGGCCAGGTTCTGGCGCATGTTGCGCACCGAGGCCTCGGACAGGCGGCGGGCGACGGCGATGCCGCGCAGGTCACCCTTAACCAGCGTGAGCTGGGCGCTGTTCATCGCCACGTCGGTGCCGGTGCCCATGGCGATGCCGACGTCGGCGCGCGCCAGCGCCGGCGCATCGTTGATGCCGTCGCCGGCCATGGCGACGATGCGGCCCTGCGCCTGCAGCCGGGCCACCAGATCGTTCTTGTCCTGCGGTTTGACCTCGCCATGAACTTCCTCGATGCCGAGCCGGCGGCCGACGGCGCGGGCCGTGGTGAGGCCGTCGCCGGTGGCCATGACGATGGTCAGGCCGCCGGCGCGCAGCGCCTCCAGCGCCTCCGGCGTGGAGCGCTTGACCGGATCGGAGACCGCGACGAGGCCGGCCGCGCGACCGGCCACGGCGAGATACATCACGCTGGCGCCTTCCTCGCGCAGGGCCTCGGCCTGCTGCGCCAGCGGATGCCAGTCGACGCCGTCTTCCTCCATCAGCGCGGTGTTGCCGAGCGCGACAGTCAGTCCCTGGAGGACGCCGCGCACGCCGATGCCCGAGGCGGATTCGAATTTCTCCGGCGCGTCGAGCTTGAGTTTCTGTCTGCGCGCCTCGGCGACGATGGTCTGCGCCAGGGGATGCTCGGCCCCCTGGTCGAGGCTGGCGGCAAGGCGCAGCACTTCGGCTTCGCTGTTGCCGGCCGCCGCGACGACGCCATGGAAAGCCGGCCTGCCCTCGGTCAGCGTGCCGGTCTTGTCGACGATCAGGGTGTCGACCTTGCGCAGGTTCTCGATCGCCGCCGCGTCGCGGAACAGCACGCCGTGGGTGGCCGCCTTGCCGGTGGCGACCATCACCGACATCGGCGTCGCCAGGCCGAGCGCGCAGGGGCAGGCGATGATCAGCACGGCCACCGCGTTGATGAGGCCGTAGGCCCAGGAGGGCTGCGGGCCGAAGAAGCCCCAGCCGAAGAACGTGATGAGCGCGATCGCCACGACGCCGACGACGAAATACCCGGCGACGACGTCGGCCATGCGCTGCATCGGTGCGCGCGAGCGCTGCGCCAGCGCCACCATCTGCACGATCTGCGCCAGCACCGTCTGCGCGCCGATTTTCTCGGCGCGCATGATCAACGCGCCGCTGGTGTTGAGCGTGGCGCCGATCAGCTTGTCGCCGGCGGACTTGGCGACCGGCATCGGCTCTCCGGTGAGCATGGATTCGTCCACCGCGCTGTCGCCGTCGAGGACCACGCCGTCGACCGGCACCTTCTCGCCCGGCCGCACGCGCAGGCGGTCGCCGGGATGCACATGGGTGAGCGGAATGTCCTCCTCACTGTCGTCCTCACGAATGCGCCGCGCCGTCTTCGGCGCGAGTCCCAGGAGGGCGCGGATGGCGGCGCCGGTTTCCGAGCGCGCCTTGAGTTCCAGCACCTGGCCCAGCAGGGTGAGCGAAATGATGACGGCGGCGGCCTCGAAATACACGGCGACATGACCATTCATGCGGAACGAGGGCGGAAAGAGGTCCGGCAGAACGGTGGCTGTTACGCTATAAACCCAGGCCGCACCGGTGCCCAGGCCGATCAGGGTCCACATGTTCGGGCTGCGGTTCTTCACCGACTGTGCGCCGCGCACGAAGAACGGCCAGCCCGCCCACAGCACGACGGGCGTGCCCAGGGCGAGTTCCACCCAGGGCCGCGCAGTGCCCAACAACGCGTCGAAGGCGCCACCCGACATGGCAATCAAGGTGACCAGAACCGTCAGCGGCAGCGTCCACCGGAAACGGCGGCGGAAATCGGCAAGTTCCGGGTTTTCTCCTTCTTCGAGTTCGGGCAGCACCGGCTCCAGCGTCATGCCGCACTTCGGGCAGGTGCCGGGACCGATCTGCCGCACTTCCGGATGCATCGGACAGGTGTACTCCGCGCCCGGCGCTGCGGCTTGCGCCGGCGCCGGCGCGGGCGCCAGATAACGCTGCGGCTCGGCCTCGAATTTGGCCAGACACTTGGCGCTGCAAAAGCGGATCGTATGGCCGGCGTGCACCGTCGCATGCGGAGAATCCGGCTTCACCGTCATGCCGCAGACCGGGTCTTTGTCGGCGGCCGGCTCCGGCGGCGTTCGCTGCGCACCCGCGACGTGGAGACCGCCGTGATCCGCGTGGTGATGATGAGGGTCGACCATGGCGAACGGACCTCTGTCGTGTTATCGAATGCCCACCTGCCGCTGCCGGGCACGGATAAAGGCCGTTATGTGGGCCACATCGTCCGGTGTCAGGCCCGGCACCGGCTGCATGTCGCCGAACTTCCAGTGATGCGCCCGCACACCGTTTCTGGCAGCCAGCTGGAAAGCGGCATCGCCATGATGCGAAGGCTCGTAAACCCGGTGCAGGAACGGTGGACCTTTGTCCGTACCTTTGAGATCCGGGCCATGGCAACTCGCGCAGTTCTTCTCGTACAGGGGCTTGCCCACCGAAGGGTTGGGCATCAGGCCCGGGCTGGGCTTCGGTATCTGCACGGTTTGAGCTGCTGCCGGCAGGCCGATGAAGGCGACAGCGAACAGCATTGACGAGTGCTTCAAGTATGTCATTCAGCCTCCCTTGCCATCGTGGCGGCCTGCGCCGGGCGGTGTCGACGCGCAGCACGCACGATTGGGCGCTTTCTCATGCGCTTCCTCGTTGGCGCGCCGCCAGGCTCTGAATGCCGCCCACTGCTTTTTCAGCCAGGCCAGCATGTTGTTTCAGGGCGAATCGGAGCAAACGGCCGGCAGCATGAACTGTCTTTCGTGCCGGAATCAGCAAGGCGGCTGCCTGGGCAGCACGCCATGCTGACGGTGCACACGAAGATAGCGCTGCGGGTCTGCAAGGAATGCATCCCTGCATGCCTGGGCGCAAAAATAGTACGTCTTGCGCTGATGCTCGGCTTCCGCAACCGCGGTGAGACGGCTGACGACCATGCCGCAAACCGGGTCCTTGTAACTTCTGTCATCCGGACGGTGCTTCATCATTGCTCCTTTGGATCGGCCTCAATTCCCCGGCTTGGCCGGCTCGCCCGGCTGCATGCCCATGCGGCCCTGCATCATCATTTGCATCATGTCCATGCGTTTTTCCATCATGTCCATGCGCTTGGTCATCATGCCGCCGTCTCCCATCATGCCCTGGCCGCCCATCATGCCCTGGCCGCCCATCATGCCCATGTGTTCCCCCATCATGCCGCCGCCCATCATGCCCATGCCGCCCTTGCCCATCATGCCGCCTTCCATCATCGGGCAGCCCATCATGCCGGCCTGCATGCCGCGCGCCATCTGCATGTTCTCCTGCATGGTCCGCATGTGCTCGGCCATCGCCTTCTGGCGCTCCTCGTCGGTCTTCGCCTTGGAAACGCGGTCGAGCTGGTTCTGCATCTTCTTGACGTTGTCCTGCATCTTCCTGACCGTCTGCTCGGGTTTGGCGGGCGCGGCCTTCGCCTCTTGCGCTTTCTCTGGATGGTGTGCGTCGTCGGCAAACACCGGGGCCGCAAACGCAAGCGAAGCGGCGATCGCTGTCATGGTCAATGCCAGCCTTTGTTTCTGTGGTACGAATTTGTTCATGGTCGTTCTCCTAAAAAGTTCAGTGCTTGTGGTCGGTATGCGTATCTTTTGCAACGGCCAGCGGCGTGAAGCGCGCCTGTTCGGGCTGCTTGCCGGCCAGGGTGAAGGACACCACTGCTTTCATGTCCGGCGTCGACGCGTACTGACACCCTTCATGCGGTTGTCCCCGTCCGGTTTGAGCGCCGCGGCGGCCTTTAGTTTCCGTTTTTTGCAAGAGGCTCAATGAAGAAGCGTCCAGTCATGCCGGCCTCCATATGGCCGGGCACCAGGCAGGCAAAATCCACTGTTCCCGGCTTGTCGAACTGCCAGACGATACCGCCGCGCTGGCCGGCCTTCAGCGTGACCATGTTCGGCTCGTCATGCTGCATGCCGGGTATCTTGCGCATCATTTCGGCGTGCTCCTTGAGCTCACCCAGCGTGCCGATCACCATTTCATGCGGAGTCTTGCCGGCGTTCTTGACGAACAGCCGGACTGTCTCGCCGGCCTTGACGCTGATTTTGTCCGGCGTGTATTGCATGGCGTCATCCATGGTGACTTCGATGGTGCGGCTCACCTTGGCCGGGTCGCCAGGCTTTCCTGCCATTGACGCGGGCGCTGCCTTCTGCATAGCGGACATGTCATGGCCTTGCATCATCTGGTGGCCCTCCATGCCATGGCCACCGGCGGGGTCCCCTGCCGCCAGGGCAATAGCCGGCAGTGCGCCAAGAATCAGAATCGAAAGTGTCATCAATTTCATATTTTATGTCTCCTGTTGGGTTGAGTGATTCGAGAACCGTTGCAATACATCAGAACCAGAAGCGCACGCCGGCAACCCAGCGTGTTTCATCTGTCCTTTCGCCCGCAGCGCGGGCCAGGTCGGCCGTCCCTCCAAATTTTGCGACCCTTTCGACGCCGACATAAGGGGCGAACTCCCGCGTGAATTCGTATCTCAGGCGCAAGCCCGCCACACCTTCCGACAGCCCGGCGCCGGTATCGCGCGCTTTGTCTCGCCTGCCGTACCAGTTGACCTCGACGCGCGGCTGCAAAACGAGCTTTTGCGTGAGCAGCAACTCGTACTCCGCACCCAGGCGTAACGCAGTTCTGCCCTGATTGCCCACGTAGGCGGCCGCATCGACTTCGAACCAGTAAGGGGCGATGCCCTGCACGCCGAAGGCCAGCCAGCCGCGATCGGGGCCCACGCCGCTGTCGTATCGCACACCCAGCTGCGTATCCCAGAAAGTGGCGATGGCATGGCCCCATAGCAACTCGGTCCGGGCCTCTTGCAATTTGCCTTTGGAGACGTCGCCCTCGGCCTTGACGACCAGGCGGTCATAATCACGGCCGAACCAAGCTTGGGCATCATAGGACGTGCCATTGCCATCATGGGTGTGGCTTCGTTCCAACCGATCGATTAGGAGCGCGCCGAAGTTGTGCTCGTCGGACAGGCGCAGGGCGCGTGGCCCGGGGAGCGCATACGGCCCCGATTCAAGCGTGTAACCGCCCGCATAGGCATGCGGGTCACGCGCATCGGGCGGAGCCGATCCACCCTGCATGTTCATTTCACCGTGATCCATGCCCGGCATTTCACCGACGGTTTCCATCTTTCCCGGCTTCATACCGGGCATCGCACTGGGATCCATCCCGCTGTGGTCCATTGCTGGCATCGCATCCTGGGCCGCCTTGAGCTTGACCGCGTCAGACGTAGCACCCTGATGCCGAGGGTTCATCGTCTCGGCGGCGGGACCGGTTTGCGCCCAGACGGGCGTCACGCCAAGGCCGATGATTGCCAAAGCCAGGACTTTCATTCGCTTGTTTGTCATTTTCATATTCCTATCGTTTCCGCCAGCGCTTATGCCACCACCACTTCGCGGAACATGCCCGCATCCATGTGGAACATCAGATGGCAATGCCAGGCCCAGCGGCCCAGCGCGTCGGCGGTGACGAGGAAGCTGATACGTTGCGCCGGCTGCACGGGAATGGTGTGGCGGCGTGCCTGGAAGCCCCCACCGTCTTGCTCCAGTTCGCTCCACATGCCGTGCAGGTGCATGGGATGGGTCATCATGGTGTCGTTGTGGAGAATGACCCGCAGCCGCTCGCCATAGCGGAAATGCAGAGGCGTGGACCGGCCGAACTCAAGGCCGTCGAGCGACCATGTGTAACGTTCCATGTTGCCGGTCAGGTGCAGTTCGACCTCGCGCTCGGGGCCACGCGAGTCTAACGAACCGTCGACGGTGTGAAGATCGGCTAGCGTCAGCACGCGGCGCCCATTGTTGCGCAGGCCAACCCCGGGGTCATCCAGATTGGTGCGCGCCATGTCCACCCGCATGTCGGTGCTGGGGCCATATTCGGTTTTCGCGTGGCGCGCCTGCGTACTCGGCTTGGCCAGTTTACCGCCCATGGCCATCCCGGCTTGCATGGCGTGCTTGCTGTGGTCCATGGCCATTCCGCCGTGGTTCATGCCACCCATTCCATCTGACCCGCCATGGCTCATGCTGGCCATGCCTCCACCCATCGCGCCCATCATGTCGGTCATGGTCAACCATTCAGCAGGGTCGACTTTGGGCACGGGCGCCTCAAGCCCCTCGCGGACGGCCAGGGTGCCGCGCGCGAAACCCGTGCGATCCATCGTCTGGGCAAACACCGTGTAGGCATCGTCCTTCGGCGCCACCATCACATCGTAGGTTTCACCCGGCCCAAATCTGAATTCGTCGACCGTCACCGGCTCGACGTACTGGCCATCCGCCTGCACCACGGTGAGCTTGAGCCCGGGGATCCGTACGTCATAGAATGTATTGGCCGCGCCGTTGATAAAGCGCAGCCGAACCCGCTCGCCCGGACGGAACACCCCGATCCAGTTGCCGGCGGGTGTCGTGCCATTCATCAGATAAGTGAGCGTCACGGCCGAGAGATCGGCCAGGTCGGTCGGACTCATGCGCATTTCGTTCCACATCTTGCGCTTGTCGATCGCAGCCTTGAGGCCATTGCGTGACACGTCCCCGAAGAAGTCCGCCGCTGTTGGCCGGTTATAGTTGTAGTAATCGCTCTGCATCTTCAGCTTGGCGAAGACACGCATCGGATCTTCGTCAGTCCAGTCCGACAGATGGATCACGTGGTCGCGATCGGCCTTAATCGTCTCGCCACCGGACGGCTCGATGACGATGGCGCCGTACATTCCGGTCTGTTCCTGCGTGCCGGAGTGCGAGTGATACCAGTAGGTGCCACTCTGCTCGACCCTGAACCGATAGGTGAAGGTTTCTCCCGGTGCGATGCCCTTGTAGCTGATACCTGGCACGCCGTCCATCTGGAACGGCAGGATGATTCCGTGCCAGTGAATGGAAGTATCTTCGCGCAGATTGTTGGTCACGCGTATCGTGACCGTATCGCCTTCTCGCCAGCGTAGCGTGGGCGCCGGGATCGATCCGTTGATGGTGGTGGCCATGCGCAGATTGCCGGTGAAATTAACCGTTGATTCTGCGATAACAAGATTGAATTCGGTGCCGCTGAGCACCGGTGCGCCGCGGCTGGTCGCTTTGGTGCTGGTTGCCCAGCCCGGCTTGACGACAGACGACAAGCCGAGCAGAACGCCGCCCGCCGCCAAGCCTTGCACGAATCGGCGGCGCGGCAAATGGGTAACCGGCAAATAATCAGGTTTCATGCGGGTCTAATCTCAAATCGGTTCATCGTTGCCGGGGCATCAATGCTTGTGGTCGGTATGCCCGTCCTTGGCGACGGCGAGCGGGGTGAAGCGCGCCTGTTCGGCTTGCTTGCCGGCCAGGGTGACGGACACCACCACCTTCGTGTCAGGCGACGACGCGTATTTGGCGAAGCCTTTCAGCATGTTCTCGCCTTCCGGTTTGAGCGTGGCCGTGGCCTTTAGTTTCCCGGCAAGGATCGTTGCGCTGCCGCTGGCGCCCGCGGTGGAGATCTTCGCGCCGGCATGGTCGGTGACGTAGACCACGACCGGATTTTCCTGCGCCGCCGTGGCGTTCTTCGCCAGCACCAGCTCGTAGTGGTAGGGCCCGGCCATGCGCAACTGGCCGCTGTTGGGGGCTTTCTGCGTATCCAGATAGGCGTCGTCGTGGGCCAGGGCGGCGCCTGCGGCAAAAGTCAGTACCATAGAAACAAGGACTGGCACTAGTCCCGTCAGGACGGCGAGGAATCCGATGCGTTTCATGATGTCTCCTTTCATGTTGCGGTTAAAAACTTTCCTGCTCTTTCATGGCCAGCAGCCGCTGCAAGGGCTTCTCGCCCCACATCCGGAACATCACCGGCGTCAGCAGCGTGTCCAGCAGCGTGGAGCTCACCAGGCCGCCGAAGATCACCACCGCCACCGGATGCAGCACTTCCTTGCCCGGCGCATCGGCCGAGAGCAGCAGCGGCACCAGGGCGAAAGCGGCCACCAGCGCCGTCATCAGCACCGGCGTCAGGCGTTCGAGCGAGCCGCGCACGATCATGTGGTCGCCGAACTGCTCGCCCTCGAAGGCGCACAGGTTGATGTAATGGCTGATCTTGAGGATGCCGTTCCGCGTGGCGATGCCGGTCAGCGTGATGAAGCCGACCAGCGCCGCCACCGAAAGCGGCTGGCCGGAAATCCACAGGGCGACGACGCTGCCGACCAGCGCCAGCGGAATGTTGCCCATGATGATGGCCGTCAGCGCCATCGAACGGTAGCGGCTGTAGAGCACCAGGAAGATCATCGTCAGCGACACCAGCGCCAGCAGGGCGATCAGGCGCGCCGCCTGCTCCTGGGCCTGGAACTGGCCTTCGAGGGCGGTGAAGTAGCCTTCGGGCAGGGGCCGCGCGGCGATCTCGGCGCGGATGTCGGCGATGACTTTCGACATGTCGCGGCCGTCGGTATTGGCGGAAATGACGATGCGGCGGCGCGCATTCTCGCGGCTGACCTGGTTCGGTCCGTCGCTGTCCTCGATCGCCGCCAGGCGGGAGAGGGGCACATGCCCGCCGGGCGTCTCGATGAGCAGGTTCGGCAGCTCCTGCAGCCCGCGCCCGCTCTCGGGCAGACGCACGACGAGGTCGAAGCGGCGATTGCCCTCGACGATCTGCGTGATGCGCTCGCCCTCGATCATCTGCTCGAGGGAACGCAACAGATTACCCGGCGCCACGCCGTAGCGTGCCGCCTGCTCGTAATCGACGCGGATCTTGATCTGCGGGATCAGCACCTGCTTCTCGATCTGCAGGTCGGTGACGCCGGGGATCTTCGCCAGCCGCGCGCGCAGGTCGGCCGCCAGGCCGCGCAGGGTGTCGAGGTCGTCGCCATACACCTTGAGCGCGATCTGGGCACGCACGCCGGAGAGCAGATGGTCGAGGCGGTGCGAGATGGGCTGGCCGACATTGCTCACCGCCGGCAGCACGGCCAGGCGCGCGCGGATGTCGCCGATGATCGCCTCGCGGCTGCGTTCGGACGTTTTCAGGTCCACGTCCATTTCCGTGTAATGGACGCCCTCCGCGTGCTCGTCCAATTCGGCCCGCCCGGTGCGGCGGCCGACCTTGGTGACTTCGGGCACGCCCGCCACGATTCTCTCGGCCAGGGTGCCGATGCGGTTCGACTCGGCGAGCGAGGTGCCGGGATTGAGCAGCACGTTCACCGTCAGCGTGCCTTCGTTGAACGGCGGCAGGAAGGAACGCGGGAAGAGCGGAATGCTGGCGGCGGTGAGTACGACCACCGCCGCCGCGCCGGCGAGCAGCGCGCGGCTGCGGCCGAAGGACCAATGCAGCAGCTTCGCGTCCCAGCGCTTGAGCCGGGTGACCAGCGGACTGTCGCCGGCGTGCAATTGCTTCATCCAACCGCCGCCGTGTGCGGCGGTTCCAGCATCTCGCAGCAGGTAGTAGGCCAGCACCGGCGTGACGGTGACCGAGACGATCATGCTGGCGAGGATGGAGACGATGTAGGCCACGCCGAGCGGCGTGAACAGGCGGCCCTCGATGCCGGGCAGGACGAACAGCGGCACGAACACCAGCACGATGATGAAGGTGGCGTAGACAATGGCCGAGCGCACTTCCAGCGTCGCCCTGGCGATGACTTCCGCGACCGGTCGCGGCTCGGCCAGATCGCGATTGAGCTTGAGCCGGCGCAGGACGTTCTCCACGCCCACCACCGCATCGTCCACCAGTTCGCCGATGGCGATGGCCAGGCCGCCCAGGGTCATGGTGTTGATGGACAGGCCGAAATAGCGGAACACCAGCGCGGTCACCAGCAGCGACAGCGGGATCGCCGTCAGCGAGATCAGCGTGGTGCGGACGTTGAGCAGGAACAGGAAGAGGATCACCGCCACCAGGATGGCGCCGTCGCGCAGCGCCTCCTCGACGTTGGTCACCGAATGCTCGATGAAGTCCGCCTGCTTGAAGAGGAACTGCGGCGCCTCGACGCCCTGCGGCAAGGACTTCGACAATTCGGCCATGGCGCGCTCGACTTCGCGCGTCAGGGCGACGCTGTCGGCGGCGGGCTGCTTCTGCACGGAAAGGATCACGGCCGGTTTGGCGTTGTAGCCGGCGTCGCCGCGCTTGATGGCCGGTGCAAGCTTCACCTCGGCGACCTGCTTGAGCAGGATCGGCTGGCCACCATGTTGGCCACTGCGCACCGCCACCACCAGATTCTGCAAATCTTCGATGCGGCTGGTGCGGCCGATCTGGCGGATCAGGTATTCGCGGCCCTGCGCCTCGAGGAAGCCGCCGCTGGTGTTGGCGCCGAAGTCCTTCAGTGCGCCCTCCAGCTTCTCGCGCTCGACGCCGAGCGCCTGCAGTTGCGCCGGCTTGAGCTCGACGCGGTACTGCCGCACCTCGCCGCCGATCGGGATCACCTGCGCGATGCCGGGTATGGTCAGCAGACGCGGCCGCATCACCCAGTCGGCGTATTCGCGCACCGCCATCGGACTCACCTTGGCCGGATCCGCCGGCAGGGCGATCAACAAAATCTCTCCCATGATGGAGGAGATCGGCCCAAGCTGCGGCACGATGCCTTCGGGCAGCTGCTCGCGCACCAGGTTCAGGCGCTCGGCGATCTGCTGGCGGTTCCGGTAGATGTCCGAGCCCCACTCGAACTCGACATAGACGATGGACAGGCCGACGCCGGAGACCGAGCGCACGCGGGTGACGCCCGGCATGCCGTTCATGCTCGACTCGACGGGGAAGGTAACGAGCTGCTCGACCTCCTCTGGCGCCATGCCGCCGGCCTCGGTCATCAGCGTCACCGTCGGCTTGTTGAGGTCGGGAAAGACGTCCACCGGCATCTGGCGCACGGTCAGCGCGCCGTAGATCACCAGCAGCAGCGACACGCCGACGACGATCAGCCGCTGTTTCAGGCTGGTGTTGATGATATGTTCGAACATGGCTATCTGACCTGGGCGAGCAGGCCGGCGCCTTCGGTGACGATGCGTTCGCCGTTGTTGATTCCGGAAATCGCCGTCGCGCGGGCCGCGTCGAGCGGCGCCACGCTCACTTTGCGCAGAACGAAGCGTTCCGCCCCGTCGCGCACCCACACCGCCGTCTCGCCGGCACTGACTTTCACCAGCGCGGCCTGCGGCAGCGCCGCGCCCTTGACGGTACGCGAGGTCTGGGCGATCACCTTGAGCGGCTGGCCGACCGCCACCGGAGCCGTCCAATTGGAATCGCGCAGCGACTCACGACGCGCCCCGTAGGAAGTACCCTTGGGGTGCTCCCCTCTCCCCTCGCGGGAGAGGGGCTGGGGGTGAGGGGGAACGACGCGGAACAGCAAGGGAATGGCCTGTTCGCGCAATTGCCGGCCGCCGCCGACGAACTGCAATTCCAGCGCGCCGCCGGGCAGCGGCGCGGAGGCACGGGCGATGCCCTCGATCAGCGCCGCATCGTAGGCCAGCGCCTCCACCGCCAGGCGCGCGGGGTCGATCACCTCGAACAGGATCTCCTTCGCCTCCACCACCTGGCCGGCCACCACGCTGGCGGCGCCGATCACGCCGGACACCGGCGCGACAAGCGGTTCCGCTGCGCCAATGCTGGCGCCGACGGCGGCGCGGCGCTTCTTCAGCGACGCCACCTCGAAGCGGGCCGTCTCGATGGCCGCTTTCGACACGACGCCCTCAAGCTGCTCATAGCGGGCCTGCTTGCGCTCGGCGATGGCGAGCTGCGCATCGATCTCGGCGAACTGCGCCTGCTGGTTGCCGCGCTCAATGCTCGATGCCGTGGGGCGCAGGAAGGCGAGCACCTGTCCCCTGGAGACCTTCTGTCCCAGCGTCGGCAGTCCTTTCGGCCCGGCTTCGATGCGGCCGGACTGGGTCGCCTGGATGCGCCCGCCGGCGTTCGGGTCGGCGATGACCTTGCCGTTGAATTCGACGGTCGCCGCCAGATCCTTGATTTCGGCCACCACATGGCGCAGGCCGAGCTGGCGCTGCACCGCCTTCGGCACGAACAGGCTGCCGTCGGGGAGCCGCTGCGCCGCCGTCGCTTCGGCGGGCAGCGCCCCGGCCGCAGCGGGCTTGACGGCGGCCGCGGGCTTCTTGTCCTGGCTGTGATCCTCGTCGCCGTGGGCGATGGCCCGCCCTGCGGCAAGCCCCAATAGGGCGGCCGTGACAACGGCCGCAAGATTCATTCGAGACATCGCTTCCATCCCTCAGTGTTTGCGGTTGATCTTGCGACGGCGCACGGCGACGAGGCCGGCGCCGGCCAGCAGCAGCACACCCGAGGCGCCCCACACCGTCCATTCGCCCCAGCCGTGGGCATGCTCGACACCGGCTGCCGGCAGGGCGAGGTCGAGCGTGGCGGTGAGCAGGTCGGCGGCATCGCCCGCCTGCACGGAAATCGTCAGCGGGTGCTTGCCGGGTTGAGAGAAGGCCTGGCCCGGCACCGAATACACGCCCGGTGCAACCTGGGCCGCGACGGCCTTGAAGGTTCCGCTTTCGATCTCGATTTCGGCGTCGGGCACGGGCGCGTTGTCGGCGTAGCGATCGAGATAGAGAGTCAGCTTCCCCGCCGCCAGCACGGCGACCAGTTCGAAGTCTTCGGACTGGGCGGACGTGCGCGGCGCGACATCGCCTGCCAGGGCGGGCGCGGCGCCCTCGCCGTGATCCTCGCCGCCATGCCCCCAGGCGGCCGACGCGAGGAAAGCCGCCGCAATGAATGAAATGAAGTGCTTCAAGGCAGAACCCCCAGAATTTGTTTGAGACGGGATTGGGCCGCGGCGCGCGCGACCTGCTGACGGTTGAGGAAGGCCTCGGCCTCGAAGGCGCCGGCGCGCACGCGCAGCAGCGTCGTCAGGTCCGATTCGCCGAGCGAGAAGGCCTTCTCGGCGAGGCGCAGGTTGTCGGCAGTCAGTTCGCGGCGTTCCTTTGCCATGGCGAACTGGCGCTCCGCGGCAGCGAGATCGAGGCGGGCCTTTTCCGTGTCGAGCTGCAGCCTGAGCCGGGCCAGCGCCAGTTCGGCATCGGCCTGGGATGCCTCGGCGCGGGCGGCGGCGTTTTCCTGGCGCACGCGCGCGCCGGAGGAGAAGGGGATCGTCAGCTTGACGCCGATCATGTTGGCGTAAGGCTCGGAGAACTCTCCCCGCTCGCGCACCACGCGCAGCGCGATCTCCGGGGCATCGCGGCGGGTTTCCTCGGCGACCCTGAGTTTGGCGCGTGCCGTCCGGGCCGATGCGGCAACTGCAGACAGTTGCGGATGGTTTTCCGCCGGCTCGCGCGCCGCAATGACGGCCTCCGACGCCAGCACGGAGGGCGCGGCGGCGCCCGTGAGATTGCGGTAGAGCTGTTCCGCCTGCAGCAGCGCGGCCTCCGCCTCGATCGATTCCGCTTCCGCGGCAAGGCGTTCGCCTTGCGCCAGATTGGCATCGATCCGCGCCAGATCGCCGGCCTTGAAGCGGCGCAGCACATCCGCCTCCAGCGCGCCGGCCGTCGTCGCCCGACGCCTGGCCAGGTCGCGGGCATTGCGAGCGTCGGCAACGGCCCACCAGGCTTCGCGCACCTCACCCGCGATCTGCAGACGCAGGGCAGCGCGGCGGGCGGCGACTTCCGCGAACGTACTCTCCGCCTCGGCGACGCGCGCCGACTGCTGCCCCGGCAGCCAGAGCGGAACGGCCATTTCGGCCTCCCATTCCTGTTTGCCGCGATTGCGATTGAGCCGATCGTTCAGGCTGGAGAGGGACAGCGAGGCCGGGCCGGGGGTGATACCGGCCGCCACGTCGGCGCGGGCCCGCGCTTCATCCTCGCGTGCCGAGACAGCGGCTGCCTGCGGGTGGCGTGTCCAGGCCTGCTCCAGCGCCTCGCCGAGCGTCTGGCTATACACCGGCCAGGCGATTGCCAGCCCGGCCAGCAGCATCGGTATTGTTTTAGTTCCGACATCACGCCCGCAAGCGGGCATGAGTCTTCTCTGAAACTGCGTTTTCATCGGGGCTTGTCCTCCCTTGTTCATGGTGGGCATGATGCTTTCAGCCACCCAACTAAAAGCTGACAGGAGCATTACAAGTTTGTAATCTTCGAAAACCGGGGGTCCGCGCATGCACAATTGGCCCACGTGACCACGTCCACAAGGGATGCGATGAAAATCCTGATCGTCGAAGACGAGCAAAAGACCGGCGACTACCTGAAGCAGGGCCTGTCCGAGGCCGGCTTCGTGGCGGACCTGGTGCGCGACGGGGTTGACGGCAGGCACCTGGCGCTGACCGACGACTACGATCTGGTGGTGCTCGATGTCATGCTGCCGGGACTGGACGGCTGGCAGGTGCTGCGGGAAATCCGGCAGGCGGGGCGGCACATGCCCGTGCTGTTCCTGACCGCCCGCGACCAGGTCGAAGACCGGGTGAAGGGACTGGAACTGGGCGCGGACGATTACCTCGTCAAGCCGTTCGCTTTCTCGGAACTGCTGGCGCGGGTGCGCACGCTCCTGCGCCGGGGCAAATCCAAGGAACCTGAACTGCTCCAGGTTGCCGACCTGGATCTGGACCTCCTGCGGCGCCGGGTGACGCGCGCCGGAAAGCGCATCGATCTCACCGCCAAGGAATTCGCGCTGCTCGAACTGCTGCTGCGCCGCCAGGGCGAGGTGCTGCCACGTTCGCTGATCGCCTCCCAGGTCTGGGACATGAATTTCGACAGCGACACCAATGTCATCGAAGTTGCCATGCGGCGGCTGCGGGCGAAGATCGACGACGATTTCGAGCCCAAGCTGATCCGCACCGTCCGCGGCATGGGTTACGTCCTCGAAGTCCCGGAAGCGGCGTGATGCGCCCGAGGTCGATCACCTTCCGGCTCACGCTGTTCTTCTCAACCGCCTCGACTCTCGTCCTCCTGGCGATCGCCTACTGGGTCGGCGCCACCGTGGAGATGCATTTCGAGGAGCAGGATCAGCACGAATTCGAGGGCAAACTGACGCTGATCCGACACGCCCTCTCGAAAGCGCACTCGCCGGACGAACTGGCCGCCACCGCCCAACGCATCGAAGATGCCCTCGTCGGGCACCACGGTCTTACCGTTTCGGTCGCCGAGCTGGGACCGCGAACGCTGTTCGCCACGCCGGATGCGGCGCTGCTCGCCCCGCTCATGCAGAGCCGCGCCGGCCAGGAAGCCGGCAAGCCGTCGAAGCCGCATGTGTGGTCATCGGAAGGACAGACTTACAGAGGCATCGTCGCACTGGCGCAGACCGGCATGCCGGATGCCCCCCCCTTCACGGTCGCCCTCGCTCTGGATATCGGCCACCACCTGGAGTTTTTGGCGGCATTCCGCAAAAGCCTCTGGCTTGCCGTCGTCGTCTGCATCCTGCTCACGGCGCTGCTGGGCTGGACCGCAGCGCGCCGGGGACTAGCGCCGGTGCGCGACATGGCGCGCGTGGCGCACGGCATTTCCGCCAGCAGGCTGGAAAACCGGCTGCCGCTCGATACCGTACCGGCCGAATTGACGAAGCTGGCGGTCGCCTTCAACGACATGCTCGGCCGGCTCGAGGATTCCTTCCGCCGCCTGTCGGATTTCTCCTCGGATCTGGCCCACGAACTGCGCACACCCATCAGCAATTTGATGACCCAGACCCAGGTAGCCCTTACCAAGACACGCTCGGCCGATGAATATCGTGAAGTGCTCTATTCGAACCTGGAGGAATACGACCGGCTCGCCCGCATGATCGGCGACATGCTGTTCCTGGCGAAGGCGGATCACGGTCTGATCGTACCGCAAAGCGAGCCGGTCAGCCTTGCCGAGGAAGTGCGGCAGCTTTTCGACTATTACAGCGCGCTGTCGGAAGAGCGGGGAGTTCATCTCGAACTCGAAGGCGATGGTTTGGTGCGGGGCGACAAATCGATACTACGCCGTGCGCTCGACAACTTGCTTTCGAATGCCATTCGGCATACACCGCGCGGCAACGCAATCAATGTGCGCATTGACCTTCCGGCTCTGGGGAATATCCGTCTGGCAATCGAGAATCCGGGTGAAACAATTCCGCCCGAACATCTACCCCGCTTGTTTGACCGCTTCTATAGGGTCGACGCGTCTCGTCAAAGGACGCATGAAGGCGCCGGGTTGGGGTTAGCTATCGCCAAGTCAATTGTCGAGGCGCATCAGGGTACGATAAGCGTCAGATCGGTAAATTGTTTGACTCGTTTCGAGATAGTGTTGCCGGCAAGCTGAGGGTTCCAAAGAGTTTCTGAAGAAACAGGACCGATGCTCGACCGGAATCGCATTGCATGTCCCGGGAACTATATTCTTGCCGGCAATCGGAACCATATCGTTGCCGAATTAGGGAATTTAAATTCCGTAGGATATTTTTTGCCAAACGCCAAGAAGCATATCTATGCCGAGTTATTGATTTGTGGTGCATAACCTTGCCGCTTGATATACAACAACATAGAACCATGCATCTCCACGGCATCAATAACCAAGCCAGCGCTTGATCAATCGCCACAAATCGCTAAGCAATCCAGGCGGAGCTGCCTGGTTAGAATACTGATTTTGAGGCTCCTGCGCCTGCAGGCCCTTTTTGCGATTTACAGTTTCGAAGTACGCCCTTTTAATGGCGTAATCGATAGCTCGACCGCGGTCGATTTGTCGTTGCGACATCTCCCCGGCCCACGCCACCTTACTTCTGCGAATCCATAGAGGGTGAAACCCTCTATGCTGACCAACTCGATCAAGTTCCTGACGAGTACAGGAAACCACCGCGATCTCATGTAGATCAAGACGATTTATTCGAGTGACCTGCGGCCTAGCAGCCCGGATGTAGTGGGTGCATGGTTGGCTTCATTTAGATAAGCTCTTCTATTTTCCGCGCCCTCTCAAATACTCCAACATCGCCCCTGCCTGTTTCTCCGGTGCATAAGCCAGATGCAGCAGCATCCGCACCGGCTTCGGCATATCGCGCCCGGACTCGTAGCGCGAGCCGCCCGACTGGGTCACGCCAAGAGGTCCCCAGAACTCCAACTGGTTGAGGCGCAGCTTCTGCCTCAGCTCCTTCACTTCACGCCCGCTCTGTATAAAGAGTTTCGGCATCCTGTTCTTCATGTTCGCTCCTTGTTGTCGAGTAGGTGCAGGATTGATCGCGTCCCGCCGTCCCGAGTTCCCGATGCGCGAACGCATCGATTTCCAATGCCGGCGACCGACGATATCGGTTGACAGCATATGCTATCAGTCGATTGTTGTATTTCGATCGCGAAGACGGATTCCCGGCACAAATTCCTTGCGCGCGCCTTCGCCGATCCGGTATCTTGTTTCGCATGTGCATCAACTTCAAATCCAATCCGCTCAGCGCCGCGACTGTCATCGTCGCGGTGCCGGCTCGCGCGCGTCCGCCGGGGTGACGTGATCGCATAGGAGAAGTTTTTTCCAGAGAACCCCGCGCATGTCGCGGGGTTTTTTGTTTTTGGCGACGGCTGTTACCCATGGCCGTCGTCCGTTTGAGGCCCACAAGGCCGGGGAGAAGAAGATGGAACGCTTTCGGGTTGAACCGGGCTGGCTGCCGCGCCGGCTGACGGTGGCGCGCGTCGATCTCGGCAATGGCGAGAAGACGCGCCTCCTGGTCTCCCACGAGAAGGGCTGGCAGGGCCTGCTCGAGCTCGCCGGACGCGTCCTCGGCGCGCCCGAGGACGAGACCCTGCGCCATCTTCTCGCCGCCTATCTCTACGCAGACAGCCGGGCCCACGGCGAAGCGAACCCCGCCCGCATCGCACGCGTTCTCCTCGACGACGAGGAGGACGCGGCCGCTCTGCTGCAGAAGGTCACGGCTATCGGCATCAAGAAGTTCCGCGAGGCCGGTTGGCGCTATCCGCTGGTGCGCAGGCTCGCCCATCTGGTCCGGAGGACGCCTGGCGAAGGAGAGCTGCCCTGGGTCGACTTCGGCGACTGGCTGGACGCGGCCGAACGCGTCGCGCGGTCGAGCAACAGCGATCACGCCGACCGGAAGAACCTGATCGCCGGCCACGTCCCGCGCTCGGGATTCAACCGACGCTTCGCGCAGGCGCCGGAACCGGCCGCGATCGAGCTTCTCGCCGAGGAGTTTCCCAACTTCGCGCCGGTGGCGGAGCACTACGCCGCCCAGGTGGCCATCGCAAAGCTGGGCAACGGCCGGCTGCGCCTGCTGCCGGTGCTGCTTCTGGGAGAAGCCGGCATCGGCAAGACGGCCTTCTCGCAGCGGCTGGCCGAGGTCCTGGGGGTGCGCCGCTTCGAGGTGGCCTTCGGCCACGCCACGCAGGGCGGGAGTCTGGGCGGGCTGTCCAGCTTCTGGGGCAACGGCAAACAGGGGGCGGTCTTCGACGCCCTGCTCTTGGGGCGGGAGATGAACCCGGTCTTCCTGTTGGACGAGATCGACAAGGCGGTGGAGTCCTCCAGGTACGACCCGCTGGGCTGTCTCTACGCCCTGCTGGAAGCGGAGAGCGCCCGGCGTTTCACGGACGAGTTCGCCGAGCTGCCGATCGACGCCGGCTGGTTCTCCTGGGTGGCGACGGCGAACGATCTCGAGCGCCTGCCGGCGCCGATCCAAAGCCGCCTGGTGGTGTTCGAAGTGCGCCGGCCGACCGCTTGCGAGCTGCGCCAGATCGGCCGCAGGCAGTACCGGCGGCTGATCGAGACTTACGGCCTCGGCGGGCAGCTGCCTGGGGAACCGCCGCCGGCGCTCCTGGAGGGCGCCGTGGCCAGCCCGCGCGAGCTGGGTCTCGTGTTGCAGACGGCCATCGGCCGCATGGCACGGGACCGCCTGGCGGGCAAGGCCGTGCGGGTCGAGGGACTGGAGTTGGAGATGCGCCGGGAGTCCCGACGCATGGGGTTCATTTGAACGGAAACGAGAGGTGTCCCATGAATACCTGGAAGAACCGGGCGGCGCTGCTCAAGCGGCGCTTCCCGGAGCAGTTCGAGGATCTGCCGAACTACATGATCTCCATCGATCCGGGCTGGTTCGGGCCGATCGAGGAGGCCTGCCGGCGGATCGACGCCCTCCTCACGAACGAGGAGAAGGCGTTGTTCCGCTGGCGGCAGATCAAGGAGAAGTTCGGCGGGCTGCGCATGTACTGGAACGAGGGCGGGGTTTACCTCGACTTCATCGGTCCGGACAGCCTGGCGCACATCGTGGTCGAGCCAGAGCGGCCACGATTGTCCGAGCAGACGCGCGAGCGCATCGCCGGGATCGTCGCCGAGGCGGCGAAGAAGGCCTCCACGCGCTGCCAGATCTGTGGTGCGCCGGGGACTTTGCGCCGACGCGGGGACGGCTGGTTGGTGACGGCCTGCGACCGCCACGTCGAGTCCCGGGTCATGGAAGAGGATTGAAGGAAAGGAAGAATCATGAGGATATACGCGGTAAGCGACCTGCACCTCGAGATGAGCAACTGGATGCCCACGCCCTCCACGGTGGCGGCGGCGGACCTCGTCGTGCTGGCCGGGGACATCTGCCGGCACACCCATGGCCTGGAGTGGGCCAGGACAGCGTTCGCCGACAAACGGATCGTCTACGTCGCCGGCAATCACGAGTTCTACTTCGCCCACCTGCGGGGCCTGGCGGCGCAGATGCGCAAGGCGGCGCTCGATCTGGGCATCGACTTCCTGGACAACGACGAAGTGGTCGTCGGGGGCGTAAGGTTCCTCGGCAGCACCCTGTGGACCGACTTCGATCTGTTCGGGCCCGAGGCGGCGTTCGCCGCGCGCCGGCAAGCGGCGCGCTCGATGAACGACTTCAGGACGATCCGCACGGGCACGGGCGGCTATCTGCTGCCCGAGCAGACGGTGGAGCTGCACCGGACGAGCCGCGCATGGCTGAAGGGAAAGCTCGCCGAGCCCTTCGCCGGCAAGACCGTGGTGGTGACCCACCACGCGCCGAGCCTGGCGAGCATCGCCCCCTGGTGGCAGAACGACCTGCTGACGGCGGCCTTCGCCAGCAACCTCGACCCCCTGGTGGCCCGGGCCGACCTGTGGCTGCACGGGCACACGCACGCCTTCGCCGACCACCGGGTGGGGGACTGCCGGGTGGTGTGCAATCCGCGCGGCTATGTGCGGGACGGCCGGGCGCTAGAGAGGACGGGCTGGAATCCGGAACTCATCGTGGAGGTATAGGGTGCGGCTTCACGTCCTGAACGACCTCCACCTAGAGTTCGCCCGCTGGCCGCGCGAGATCGATGCCAATGCGACCGACGCCGATGTCACGGTTCTCGCCGGCGACATCGGCGTCGGGCTGCAGGGGATTACCTGGGCCCTCTCCTCGTTCCGCCGGCCGGTGGTCTACGTCCTCGGCAACCACGAGTATTACGGCCAGCGGCTGATGCCGGAGCTGCTCGCAGCGGCGCGGGAGAAGTGCCGGGGTACGCAGGTGCATTTGCTGGAGAACGACGCCGTGGTGATTGATGGCGTGCGTTTCCTCGGCTGCACGCTATGGACGGATTTCGCGCTCTTCGATGAAGAGGAGCGGAACGTCCGGGCGATGGAGGAGGCCGGGATGAAGATGGGCGACTTCCATCGGATCATGGCGGGACGCCGGGACAGGGGCTACGGGAAGAACAAGCTGATTCCGTTCACGCCGCGGATGGCGATCACCCGCCACCAAGAGAGCCGCGCCTGGCTGGAGGCGGAGCTCTTCAAGCCCCACGACGGGCCGACCGTGGTGGTGACGCATCACGCGCCGAGCGCGAGAAGTCTCACCTACCAGGAGCCTTCCTGGCTGCTGGACGCGGCTTACGCTTCGAATCTGGATCATCTGATGGGTGAGGAGCGTGTGCGGCTGTGGGTGCATGGGCATACGCACCTGGCGACGGTCTATGAGATCGAAGGAACGCGGGTGATAAGCAATCCGCGGGGGTATGTTCCGGGGGAGATGGTGGGCGATTTCAGTCCATCCTTGGTGATTCGGATGTAAATGGGCCCATCTCACCCTTTCGGATGTACAACCCTCATTTTTTCGAAGCGAGTGCCACTGGTATGCACACAATCAAGACTCGCTTGATCCAGCTGGTTTTCACTCAAGCTTCCGGAGTTCATCAAGATGTTCTTTTAGGAACATATTTTCATTGTCGATGAAATACTGAATCACTTCATCCCGAATGAAGACGGGTCTTTGGACCACAATGAACTCCCAATCGTCATAGGGTGGTGACGAGCCTTTCTTGTCTTTTAAATTCTTTTGTCGTTTTGGCGGGGCATGCCAGAACAAAACCCGTTCCTCAACAAGCGGCAAGAAGTCTCGAATAGTCGATTTTAACCAAGGTTGGTTGCTGACTTCATCGAGTAGCTCCGAGAATAATTTCTCGTACCCCAAGGCAGCCGGAAGCACACAGGAGAGATATGCCTCTCTGAATAGGGCGCCAACGAGCGCCAAAGTATCGAGGTTCCCCCCCTTTTGTGCTAATGCTAAACGAACATAGGTAGGTAATTTCTTCTGCAACCACTCGTCAGAAGCCGGGTTGTTCCTACCAACCATTCTAATTAGCGGGGTCAGTTCCCAAATTACACTCGTTGGCCGATACAACCCAAGCAAGTTAAAGCAATTGGCTACTATGCCCGCCGCTTCCGATACATTCATGGAGGTCGCGTCTAGCAGCAGCCACAATGGAGAATAGTAAATGCTCGCCGTTCCAGCAAACTGGGGGTGTTCATCTACTCTCTGGATCAGATTTGGGCCATCGGAAGGATAGAGATGCTTCGCACTCATCCTTCCTGCCATTGCACTCTCAAATATTTTCTGGCGTTCCTCCGCAGTACGTTTCCCGGCGAGGTATTCAAGATCGAAGATAAGGTCAAGTCGATAATTCGAATAGTTGCATAGCGACTTGACCTTGCTGTGCCACGTTTTAACTCTAAGCGCTTGAACCGCTTTATTTGTCATTCTTTCCGCTGGTCTTGAGCCTGCCTGAATACTTTTCCGACTTCCCATTGGCTTCTCCCATATTTTTGCGGTTAATTTGGGTTCGAAATCGGGTACTGATTTTGAACCTGTTCAGAACGATCAGTTTTTGATATTAGTTGCCACTAGTTGCTAACAACGCGCAGTTGCCACTCATGCGGAACTGTTCAACATCCTTGGCCGAAACGCTTATTAAAGAGTTTGGCCCCCTGCTGGGAGGCGAAGCTCTTCGGAGGGCGCTCGGCTATCGATCTGCCTCGGCTTTCCGCCGAGCACTACGTCTCAATCACATCGAGGTACGTGTTTTTCCCGTGTCCGGCAGGAAGGGGAAATACGCCCTAACCACCGACGTTGCTGCCTGGTTGATGCGCCTGCCCGGAACGGGATGTCCCACCGCAAGCGAGTCTTTTTCAGAAGGGAGTAGGAAAGGAGGCGTTATGGACAAATAAAAAACCGGACAACCAGGAAGGCCTGTCCGGTTTTGGGTGCAGCTGGGCTACACCTGTGGCAGGGAAAGTATTGCCCGACTCCCCTATCAAGTCAAGTCCTTCCTGGTTTCCTCTCTCGATCCGGCTGTCGTGAATACGATCAGCCCGGAACTGACTCATCCTCGAGAACGAGGGGGATACCCAAACATGGCCAGGAGCAAGAGTAACCCTAAGAAGCCAAAGCACAAAACCGCTGCGAAAGGAGGGCGTAAGCGGGAAATCATCAATCGCGGGCCCAAAAAGAATGTTGAGGTGATGAACTACCCGCATCTCAAGGGGGACGAGATCCATGCCGAAGGGCAACTCGAGCCTAAGGCGATCATGCTGATCTCATCCTACCCGCAAGTAAAAGCGCTCCAGGAACAAGCTGAGGAGATCACATTTTCAGATTATTTCGGTGAAGAAAGAGCCTTCCCCGATTTCAGGATCACTCTGCACAACGGTGAGGTGATTTTCGTAGAGGTCAAACCTTATGAAATCTTCAATAAAAAGGAAAACAGAATACGCCTGAAAAGAATTCAGCAAGCCATCCAGATTCAATTCGATACCCGCTATGTCGTGCTAACCGATCTTGCGATCGAACTGGAGCCGCGTTACTCGAATATTTCCCTCATAACCAATTACCGCTATATCCCGATAACCCCCGAGTTGCTCAATCGGACGCAACAGGCTTTCCTGAACACATCCTGCATCCCATTCAACGATTTCAGAAATGCGGTTTGCGACGGACGTGCGGACCACTGCTACGCCTTGATTGCCAATGGCCATCTCAAAGTTGACCTGTCGCTCCCCCTCCCCAAGGATTGGCTAATCCAACCATCCTTTAACGCGGAAGATCAGATCCACATCTATGATCTGATCGGCACGCCCAAGCAACAATCCACGCCCTCTCTGCTCGATCCGTTGAGCGCCCGCATTGAGCATGAGGGAGGTCCCATCAAATGAGAGCATTCAGTCTGTCCCGCGATCTGGTCATCAAGTATCGCGACGATATCTGGCGTTACGAGCGTGTCATCAAGAAAGATGAACGGGACTGGAGACACCAATTTGTCTCGGAAATAACCGGCGAGGTCATTAACTTCGCCAAGCGAGAGTTTTTCGATCTCGTCGATCAAAGGAAAATCATCATTATCCCGGCGACTGTGAATACGAAAGAGCTGCTAGCCGAGATAGATGAAGAAAAGAAGCTAAGGTGCTTGTCCGGCTATTCGGAAAAACAACTACAAGACCTGGACCGTAAATTCGAGTACATCGCCGCCTGTAAGAAACTTGGCATCTCGAGTGGGCAGCACGACAAGATCGCTGCCGTCATCGCCGAAGTGGCTCCAGCGATTGAACCGGAGTATGCGGATAAAAGCTCCAATGGAAAGGAACGGCATCCGCCGTCACGCTGGGCGGTCAGCGAATGGCTCAATGAAGAATTGAGGGCGGCGGGCGACGTGCATGAGGTGATCGACAAGTACCATCTACGAGGCCGCAAGGGATTCACGGGTCCGGTGCTGGAGCTCATGGACCAGGCCATCGACAAGATATATATGAACACGGACCGCAATACGGTTCCGGATACTCACACGCATCTTCGAAACCTCATCAACGCCGAGAATGCCAAGTTAAAGGCGGAATGGGTGGTAAGAAAGTCTGCTGGTAGTACCAACGGCACAGACTACCCGCTGGAGGAACTGGTTCTTCCTTCAATCTCGACCCTTGAGAGACGGATCAAGCAAATTCCCGATTTCGAACGTCTTGAAGCGAGATATGGAAGAGATTACGCGATCAGAGTGCATAGGAGCACTCAACACGAGAATTTTGCTAAGCGACCCAACGAATTTGTGGAATTCGACTTCGCTTGGACCAATACCTTCCTGCTGGACGACGAGATGCTTCTGCCGATGGGAAGGCCCGTTGTTGCTGTTTGCAGATGCAAGGGAACCGGTTTGGTTACCGGTTATTACCTGAGCTTCGCCCGTCCCTCAACATTCGTTGCCCTGTCCACGATTTATGAGTCAATCCTTCCCAAGGATCGCATCTTGGATCGTTACGCTGGGCTCATCGAGTCTCCCTGGCCAGCTGAAGGCGTCATGCAGCATCTCATCTCGGACAACGAGCGGTGCAATCATGGTGTCGTCTTCAGGCGCATGATGCGGGAACTCTATTCTCACCTGATTTACACCAAAGTCCGTAGCCCCTGGTTAAAGGGCGGCATCGAGGGCTACATCGGGCAGCAGCAGCGAGAGTTCGAGAATCGCCTGCCAGGTGGCATCAAAGGACTGCTAGATAGATCCGATTACGATCCGGAAAAGGACACCATCCTGCGTTTTTCCACGTTCGTATTTCTGGTTTTCAAATGGATTATTGATGTCTATAACCAGACCCCCCAGAGGAGACGGAAGTTCTCCCCTTATCAGGGCTGGATGGAGAAAATCGAATATGCCCCTCCGCGCTATGCGGCTTGCCCTATCGAGTTGGCACTGATCTGCGCACAGGATGACAAGGGCACCCTGCAAGTCGAAGGAATCACAAAAGATTACATTCGTTACAACTCACCACAACTTGTCTCGCTCCGGGAAAAGCATGGTCCTGGCTTCGAGGTACGTTTCCGCTTCCTCGATAACGATCTGTCAAGAATCTTTGTGCAAATCCCGGGAACGCATGAATTTATTGAAGTCGAGACCTACGACCGATCATATGTGCATCGTGGCATGACCCGCTGGCAGCACTGCATTTTCAAGAAGGTTGCCAAGATCAAATACTGGACCCCAGATGTTATCGATCGGCTTGCGCGCGCCAAGGAACAGATACGCCTTGTCGTCGCTGAGGAACTGGAAAGGAATACCTCCGCCACAGTCAAGAAGCTGGCTCAGCAGACTGTCATCAGCAGCTCGATGGTCTTAGCTGGAAGGCCTGCCACTGTGGCGGGCGCGTTTGGTACGGAATCGGCTCTGTCAGTCGCATCACCCTCTAGCCCGCTCATACTGCCCGACACCACAACGGAATTCATGGTGCCGAGCGACAAGATCGTCCTGCTGGACTCCGATGTGGCCCTCTACTAACAACCATGAATAGTTCCGTCCTCCCCTTTCAGAGAAGGTTCGCGGCATCCTCATCCCACAGCTTCCTGACTGTTCCGACACGCGAGCAGGCACTGGTGGGTTCCGACGAAATGCGTCTGCGCTACGTCGAGTCGATTCGGCTGCCTCATCCCAAGTGGAAGGAGGCGATGCAAGCGGCCAAGAGCCTCATGCCCCTTGCCACGCTTCTCCGGCAGCCAGGTGGCCTTGTATTAACCTCACCTGCCGGGGGCGGCATTAGCTTCTTTATCCAGGCACTTCTTGAAGAATACCCCCGGAGCCTTGCCGGCAGTCATATCTCGATACCAGTTCTCACACTCGACCTACGCGAGCTTCCATCGCTGGATGACGTGGTCACCCCCTTATTGGGCCACCTGAATTATCCGGCCAGGCATCTGGACCGTTCTATCAACCCTATCGAGGCATTTGCAAACCTTGCCATCGCCTGCGGCGTCAGGCTAATCGTCCTGGAAAACGCGCACCTGATTGTCGAAGCCGGGACACAGGTACAGCGAGCGTTTGCCAACTTCGTTTGTCGTGTGTATGAACTGCGAGGACTGCCCTGTGCCCTTCTCGGCGCCCCCTCACTGGACCGCCTGATCCACGGTTTTCCCGAGATATCTGTGCGTCTCCCGACTCGCATTCAATTCGACAATTTCCGTCGCGATTCTTTATGGCAATCCCTGTTGGCAAGTTTTGCCAAGGCCCTGCCTCTGGAAAAGGAATCGCCTCTTGGCGAGCCAGGAATGGCGTTGAAGATCCATGTGAGCACCATGGGCAACCTGTCTCGCCTCAAGCAGCTGACCATGGGGGGCATTCCGCTGGCCGTTCGACAAGGTACATCTCTCACATGTGAGATCCTGGCCCAGGCGCATTCAACTGTATTCGGGTCCGGCTCGGGCATAGCCAACCCATTTCTGGCCAAACCATAGTGAAAAGCCATTCGGTCGATATCAGGTATTTCCTGCCTGTCGAAGTCGAACCGTACATTGATGAGTCCGGCCGTGGCCTTCTGATGCGCATTGCAGAACGGAACCACTTAAGCCACCCCAAACACATACTGGAAATGCTGCGCCCGCAAGGGCCTCCGAATCTTCTGGAGAAGGACCTGCTACCCTTGTCCGAAACCTGCTCGTGCGATCCGGGACTGCTCGGAATTCTTGCGATCAGAATGTCCCGCGATAGCCGGGGGATTCGCACCTTTCAGTTGGGAAACCAACGTATTTCCAAAGATTATTTCCTGACCGGCAAAACCGCACGTATTTGCCCCGAATGCTTGGGCGAATTTTGCTACGCACGCCAAGCGTGGGATCTGACACTGTCGAATGCCTGCCCCATCCACGAAGTATTGCTCGAAGATCGCTGCCCCGCCTGCTTGCATAACATTGCCGGACTCCGGTCTTCGTTGTTGCACTGCCAATGCGGGTTTCCCTTGACCCGAATCGTTACGCAGGAGGCTACCGAATTCGAGATCTTCGTTGCCGGCCTACTGCAGCGTTTCTTTTCGGATTTGAAGCCCGTTTCCATCCATCTACCCGGCCTTATTGCTGATCGGCTGTCGGACCTGTCGCTGGACGGGCTGTGCAAGCTCCTATGGTACTTGGGCGTCTATCTCCCCAGCAGGGGGAGCAGGCCCGCCGGTCAATCACGGCGTCGTTACACCGTCTTTGAAACACGCCGAATACTCGAGGCCGCCTACTCGTATCTCATTGCCTGGCCGAATTTGTATCTGAAGACGCTACGGGATCTGGTCGGACATTCGGGCCTGGGAAAGGCAAATAGCTTGATGGAGCAATGGTTCGGCTCCATTCATTCTTACCTGATTAATGACATGGACGATTCAGGACTGGGATTTGTACGCACGGCCTTTGAATTCGAGATTCGGAACATATGGAAAACGATTCACCATTCAAAGCTACCTGCCATAGTTTCGGCGCAAATGGAATTTGACTTTACGGAGGACGCGTAGTGAAAGAACAACAACCGGACTCATCGGATATACCTGCAGATTCCAGGAACCATCAGTGGTCCCAACGCATACCTTCAAGGATACGATTTAGACTCGAAAGGCAACCGTGCACGCGGCAAGAGCTCTACCGCCTGGTGTGGTCATCCCCCATACGAGACCTCTCCGTAAAGCACAACCTATCGGATGTGGCCTTTCTCAAAATCTGCAAAAGGCACAATATCCCCACGCCACCGAGAGGGCACTGGGCCAAGATCAAGGCTGGGCAATGCATTGCCTCGACCCCTCTTCTGAATCCAGAGCAAAACCCACTCATATGGCTTCCACAGCCAGAGCAGCATTCGGTCACGCATCCCTTAATTGCGGCTGCCGGTCAAGCATATGCGCTCGAACGTGAACTGGGACAGAGCATTTCTGTTTCAAGCACCCTTGACAAACCGGATCCCCTGATCAACCTAACTGCTCAAGCCTTTAAAAGAGCCGTGATCGGTCACACTGGGCTTATCGAGCAGGTACGGCAGGATCACTTGGATATTCGAGTTTCACGTCGTGAGATCAACCGTGCGCTATGTTTGATGGACGCACTGATCAAAGCCCTTTCGCAGCGAAGCATCACGACGTCGATATGCGGGAGCGCTACCGTTGTTCACATCTTGGGCGAGACCCTTGCGGTCCAGCTAATCGAAAGAACACGCTTGAGGTCTGGTAACAAACGCCGGAAGGCTTCGAAGGGAAAGCGTGTCGGCTCCGGCCATTTCGAGTTCCATATCCTGGAAAATCTTCCTGCAGGTATCACCCGTCTCTGGCGCGACACTCCAAGGTTTCGTCTGGAGTCAAGACTGGCTGAAATCATGGTCGGGTTGCATGCGGCCGCAATTGCAAAGCATGCGCTCCAACAGACGGGGAACGAATTGCCTGTTACAGAAATGTCCTCGCCGAACGGTGAAAGCCCTCAGGAGACTGAGAGAAAGTTAATCGCCGACCTCGAAGCACATGCAGAGGTTTGGCATCGTTACAGAAAGATTTCGTCTTATGTTGAAGCTATCGAAAGGCGTCTTGCTGATTCTGACAATAAAGAATTGGGCACCCTAAACGAGTGGATTACCTTTGCTAAATCTTACTTGGCCAAAATCGACCCGATAGGCCTCGGCTGTGAGCATGTACTTCGTGATTCTGTAGATTTGAATGCGTCTGCGGAGATTTCATCTCCTTGACCGTAATGCCTCAAGATTTGGGAAATATACAGGGTGTGTATATTTGAATTTATCCCTACAGAGGAATTGTCATCCAGTTCTCGCCCGGGGTTCTTTCAACAGCGATCCCAGTTTCCGTTGTGATGTAGGTCAGATAGCAGACTTGGCGAGGATTCGAAAGGACTGTCTTGTTCAAAATGGCATAACACTCCCCGTCGCACCGTGCTGAGCGCGATAGAAGGCCTGGATGCCCTTCCCTATGCATGCGTGCGCCAACCTGCTGAGTAAGGGTGTAGTCTGACGGATGGATTAGGTCAGGATAAACACTAACCGCCTTGCGCAAATCCAGCAGCGCCGCATCGCAACGGACCCGGTACACCTTCCGGTCGACCTTGACACCGGGTTTATTGAAACCGGCATCGTCCAGAAGCTGTTGCCTCCAGTGATGAACCGTTTCGAAGACAGTAGTTTCGATCTGGTCTGCGCCATACCATATCCCAAACGTTCCGTCCGAGTACCGGCTGCGCATCCAGTTGCGAAAAGGGTAGCCAATCGCCTCGTTCCAGACGGCCTCCTCGAACGGCCGATGAATAATCGGGACGCTCGATTCGAAGGGTGGCGGCTTGCACTCCATCTCCAGGTTCTGAGCGGCTTGACGCTCACCCGGGTCGTCACTCAGGTCGTCGAAAAGATCCTCTGAAACCCTCAGAGAAACGATGTTGCGGTACAGATCATCGTGAGTATCCGCGATAACCAGGCTGGAGAAGAGCTTGTCCAAATCAATGCCCGCGGGCGCGGTCCAGATAAGCTCGCACCATCAGTAATCCAGCAAAACCATATTCACTGATGGTTTGGGCCGGAGTGAGCCCCTCGAAGGCGCGGTTTCGGCTACGCATCCATGCATAAGCCAAGTCCCGGTTGTGGGGGAACAACAACCTTAGGTTCTTGTGAATCCCCAGTAGATGGCCGGCGCGCTCGGCCATGTCGCGGCTTGCCGCAATCGGAGCCCCTTTCCGGTAACGCGACAGGGCGGATCGATTGTCCAGCGCCAATCCCAGCATATTCAACTGCTCCTCGGTTGTAAGCTGCCAATGCTCGAACAGTTTCATGAGCATTTTGGCGACGGCGCCACGGTCGGCCTCGCTGTGGGTAACAGCGGCCTGGATAGCCATAACTCCCTCCTTTTTATACATCTCACTTGGCTTGAGTTAATTATAACAATATTTGGTGTAATTGCTACATTGCTGGCCGATATATCTCTTTCCGGTTGCTTGCCAGAGCTATCTATAAACCGGAATGATTTCTAACTAATTGAAATAAATAAAAGATTTATTTATGATGAAACCCACCCAGACGGGAGTTTAATCTGAGGGATTTGGAGAATTATTTTTGATGGATTTCCGCTAACCTATTGATTTAAATACATGGTGTCGGGAGTTATTTTTGATGCCCGACACCGGATTTTTCCAGCGCCCGCGATATCCGGCTACAAGCGATCCCGCTCAAGGCAAGGGGCTGGCGGGTCGTATATCTTTCCGAAAAGCAAATGATTGCTCGCCGGCACCGGTGCAGCCAACGTATTTGAAAAAGGGGGAGTGGATGGCATTGAGCGAAGGCGAACTGCTGCGGGTATTCCAGACCATCATCGACAACCTGCCGAGCGGGGTGACGCTGATGGACAGGGATCTCCGCTTTGTCGCCTGGAATTCCGAAATCAAGGAACTACTCAACTTCCCCGACGAGTTGTTCGATCCCGACAATCCCCCCGAACTTTCCAAGGTGGCGCTGTTCAACGCGCGGCGCGGCGAATACGGGCCGGGCGACCCGGAAGAACAGGCCCGGGCCCTGGTCGCGCGCGCCGCCAAGATGCTGCCGCACGTCTTCGAGCGGACCCGGCCCGACGGCACGGTGCTGGAGATCCGCGGACGGCCGCTGCCGAACGGCGGCTTCGTCTCGATCTACACCGACATGACCGAGCGCAAGCGCGCAGAAGAGGAAGTGCGCCGCACCGCGTCATTCCTGCAGGCGGTGCTCGACCACCTGCCCTTCGGCATGATGGTCGTGGACAAAACCATCCGCTGCCGCTACTGGAACCGCCAGAGCGAAACCCTGTTCGATCTGCCGCCCGGCTTCGTCCGCCAGGGCATTCCGATGGAAGACGTGGTAAGGCAGATCGCCCGCAACGGCATCTACGGTCCCGGCGAAATCGAGGACCATGTCAGCAGGCGGCTGAAGATCATCGGCGGCTTCCAGGAACACGTGGTCGAGTTGACCCGGCCGGACGGACGCAGCCTGCGCGTCATGGGCGCGCCAGTATTGATCGAGGGCGCGCCCGAGGGCCTGGTGCTGCTGCAGGAGGACATCACCGAGCGCAAGAACCACCAGGCGACGCTGGAGCGCCTCGCCACCACCGACCACCTGACCGGGCTGCTCAACCGCCGCGCCTTCCTCGACGCGACGGAGAAGGAAATCCGCCGCGCCCACCGCTACGGCCAGCCCCTGGCGCTGATCATGCTCGACGTCGACCACTTCAAGCGCATCAACGACGGTCATGGCCACCCCGCCGGCGACGAAGTCCTGCGCCGCGTCGCCGGCACCTGCCGGGACATGCTGCGCGAGGGCGACCTGATGGGACGGCTCGGCGGCGAGGAGTTCGCCATCACCCTGGTGCAGCCGCCCCTGCAGGTGGCCGCCGCCGTCGCCGAACGCCTGCGCAAGGCGGTGGCCGGGCTGGCCATCGAGCACGAGGGCCGGCACATCGGCGTCACCGTCAGCCTCGGCATCGCGGAGATCGGTGGGGACATCACCGGCCTCGACCACCTCATCTCGAAGGCCGACGCCTGCTTGTACGCGGCCAAGCGCGACGGCCGCAACCGCGTCGGCGCGGCCTGCGCCGGCTAGGTGCGGCACGCAGCCGCTACAATGGCGGCATGCGCGCACCCGTATTCCATATTGGCCTCCTGCTGCTCGCCGCGCTGCTGGCGCCGGCAACGGGGCGTACGCAGACGGACGAGCGCCTGCCCGTTCCCGTCGCCCGCGCCCTGAAGGCGGCCGGCGTGCCGGCCCCGGCGGTGGCGGTGGTCGTGCAGGACGTCGATGCGCGCCTGCCGCGCGCCAGCTACAATGCCGCCCAGCCGATGAACCCGGCCTCGGTGATGAAGCTCCTCACCACCTATGCCGCGCTCGAGCTGCTCGGGCCGGCCTATACCTGGAAGACCGAGGCCTGGGCGACGGGACCGCTCAAGGACGGCGTGCTCGAGGGCGACCTCCTGCTCAAGGGCTACGGCGATCCCAAGCTGGGCTTCGAGCAGTTCTGGCTGCTGATGCGCCAGCTGCGCGCGAAGGGCCTGCGCGAGATCCGAGGCGACCTGGTGCTCGACCGCAGCCACTTCGCGCCCGACCAACACGACCCGGCGCGCTTCGACAACGAGCCGCTGCGCCCCTACAACGTCGGGCCGGACGCCCTGCTCCTCAATTACAAATCGATTCGTCTCGGCTTCGTGCCCGACGAGAAATCGCGCAGCGTCGCCGTCAGCGCCGAACCGGCGCCCGCGCAGCTTGACGTGGTGAGTCTCGTCAAGCTCGGCGAGGGTGCTTGCGGCAGCGCCTGGTACGACGGGATCCGCATGGATCTCGTCGCGGCCGGCGCGGGCGCGCGGCTGATCCTCACCGGCAGCTACCCGGCGGCCTGCGGCGAGAAGAGCCGCCACGTCGCCGTTCTGGAGCATCCGCAGTTCGTCGCCGGCGTCTTCCGCCAGCTGTGGAGCGAACTGGGCGGCACTTTCGGCGGCGGCGTGCGCGACGGTGCCGTCCCCGCCGGGGCGCGCCTGCTGGCGCGCGGCGAGTCGCCACCGCTGGCGGAAGTGGTGCGCGAGATCAACAAGTTCAGCAACAACGTCATGGCGCGCCAGCTCTGGCTCACGCTGGGCGTGGAGACGGCGAAGCGTCCGGCGCGCAGCGCCGACGCCGAGGCGGCCGTGCGCACCTGGCTGGCGCAGAAGGAACTGCGCATGCCCGAGCTTGTCATCGAGAACGGCGCCGGCCTCTCGCGCAGCGACCGCATCAGCGCCGAGAACCTCGGTCGCCTGCTGCTGGCGGCCTATGCCAGCCCGGTGATGCCGGAGTTCATCGCCTCGCTCCCGCTGGCCGGCATCGACGGCACCATGCGCAAGCGCCTCAACGGCAACGGCGTCGCCGGCCAGGCGCACGTCAAGACCGGCTACCTCGAGGGCGTGCGCGCGCTGGCCGGCTACGTGCTCGACCGGCGCGGCAAGCGCGTCATCGTCGTGTTCCTCGCCAACCATCCGAATGCCGCCGCCACCAAAGCGGCGCAGGACGCGCTGCTCGCCTGCGTCTACGAGCGGAGCTGCTGATGCGGCGCCTCGCGCTCCTTGCCGCCGGCTTCGCCTACATGGTGCTGCTCATCGAGGCGGTGCGCGCCGCCGTCGCCTGGTGGCGCGGCGAGGCGGCATTGGGCATGCTCGATTACGCGCTGATCGGCGCGCTGCCGCTGCTGGCCTGGATCTGGTGGCGACACCTTTCCATGTTCCGCAAGGACTGCGGCAAGGCCGCCTGCATGCTGCCTGAGGACAATCGACCCCAAGGGAGGCAATAAGTGGCCAGGAAGAAGACTGCGGTGAAGCGCAAGTACGACGCCCGTCCCGACACGCTGGATTTCCGCGACCGCCTGTACGAGCCGACGCTGGTCGAGGTGCCGCTGCGGCGCAGCCTCGAGGACTACCGCATGGCGAAGGTGCCGGTGCTCGACCAGGGCGAGGAAGGCGCCTGCACCGGCTTCGGCCTGGCCACGGTGGTGCACTACCTGCTGCGCACGCGCAAGGTGGACCCGGACACGCGGCCGGTCAGCCCGCGCATGCTCTACGAGATGGCGCGGCGCTACGACGAATGGAGCGGCGAGGACTATTCCGGCTCCAGTGCGCGCGGCGCCATGAAGGGCTGGCACAAGCACGGCATCTGCAGCGGGGAGGCCTGGCCCTACGCCCCCGGCCGGGACGGGGAGGTCCTCACCGGCGCGCGCGCCCGCGAGGCGCTGCAGCGGCCGCTCGGCGCCTACCTGCGCGTGAACCACCGCGACATCGTTTCAATGCACGCGGCGCTCAGCGAGGTCGGCATCCTCTACGCCACCGCCGCGGTGCATGCCGGCTGGGAAGCCGTCGGCAGCGACGGCGTGATATCCCGCAACGACGCGAACGGCGAACCCCATCCGCTGCGCGGCGGCCACGCCTTCGCCATCGTCGCCTACGACGAGCACGGCCTGTGGCTGCAGAATTCCTGGGGCACGGACTGGGGCAGGGGCGGCTTCGGCCGACTGAGCTACGACGACTGGCTGGAGAACGGCACCGACGCCTGGGTGGCGCGCCTCGGCGCGCCGATCGAGCTGGCCGAAGCGAAGAGCAGCGCCGTGCTGCACGGCGCGGGCAGCCGCGGCTCGCGCGCCTACGCCGGCGCCGACCTGCGCCCGCACATCGTCAGCATCGGCAACGACGGCCGGCTCTCCGCCAGGGGCCAGTACGGCACCTCGCCGGCCGACGTGCGCGAGATCTTCGAGAATGATTTCACCGAGATCACCAAGAACTGGCCGAAGAAGCGCCTGCTGCTGTACGCCCACGGCGGCCTGGTGGGCGAGGAGGAAGCGGTCGAGCGCATCGCCCGCGAGCGGCCGCGCCTGCTCGCCAACCAGATCTACCCCCTGCACTTCATCTGGCACACCGACTTCTGGAGCATCCTGAAGGACCTGCTCGAGGACGCCCTGCGCCGGCGCCGGCCGGAAGGCGCGCTCGATGCCTCGAAGGACTTCCTGCTCGACCGGGTGGACGACGGCCTCGAGGCGCTGGCGCGCGCGCTCGGCGGCAAGAAGCTGTGGGACGAGGTCAAGGAGAACGCCCTCCTCGCCACGCAGCGCCAGGACGGCGGCGCGCGCTTCGTCGCCGAACGCATCCGCGAGCTGCACGGCAAGGAGCCAGGCCTCGAGGTGCATGCGCTCGCCCACAGCGCCGGCGGCGTATTCCAGGCGCCGCTGATGCAATACCTGTCGGCCGGCGGCCCCATCGGCAGCGGCCCGCTCGCGGGCGAAGCCGGGCTCGGCGTGAAGGTGGCGACGTGCACGCTGTGGGCGCCGGCCTGCCGCATCGAGCTGTTCAAGGACACCTACCTGCCGGTCATCCGCGCCGGCGGCATCGGCCGCTTCGCGCTGTACACCCTGAGCGACCAGAAGGAGCAGGACGACGACTGCGCCGGCATCTACAACAAGTCGCTGCTCTACCTGGTGTCGAACGCCGGCGAGGAGCCGCACCGCATCCCGCTGCTGCGGCCCGACGGCGGGCCGCTGCTCGGCATGCAGAAATACGTGCGGGAAGACGCCGAACTGGCACAACTGTTCGCCGGCGCGGCCGACTGGGTGGTGGCGCCGAACCAGAAGCCACCCGACTCGCCCGATGCCTCGCGGGCGACGAAACACACCAATATCGACGAGGAGCCGGTGACGCTGAACGCCACGCTGCACCGCATTCTCGGCCATCCGCCCGTCGAACCGGCGGCCGGCGGCCGCACGAGCGCGGCGGCACGTGCGCTGCGCAAGCGCCTGTCCTGAGCGGGTTCAGGCCAGCGCCGGCCGCAGCAACTCGATCTTCAGCGTGTCCTCGTAGGGCGGCACGTTGCACTCGACGACGTCGCCCATCGCGATCTGCAGCTTGACGCCGACGATGTTGGCGCGGATCGGCAGCGCGGCGACGCAGCGGTCGGCCAGCACCGCGATGCGCACCGTCGGCGCGCCGCGCCGCGAGAGATAGGCCAGCACGCGCGCCAGCGAATGCCCCTCGTAGAGCACGTCGTCCACCACCAGCACCGTGGCGCGCGCGAGGTCGCGCGCCGAGAATTCGGCGTTCTCGGTAAGCTCGGTCTCCGGATGCAGCAGCGTCAGGTCGTCGGCGTAGCGCTTGAGGCGCAGGCCATAGCACGGCACGTCGAGGCCGTGCTTCGATTTCAGCCGCGCCTGCAGCCGTTCCGCCAGCGGCAGGCCGCGGCGGAGTATCCCCAGCAGCAGCGGATCGGCCTCGCCGGCGAGGAAGGTCGCCGCCTGCGCCGCCATGCGGTCGAGCACCGCCTCGACGGCGGCCGTGTCGTAGAGGCAGAAGCGCTCGCCGGCCACCTTTCCTTCGCTCACTGCGGCATGACCTTTTCCGAGACGAGCCGCAGCCAGCCGCGCGCGATGCGGTAGAGCACCCACAGTCCGGCGCCGAGCGCGACGACCCACGCCAACGGCAGCCCGACGATAGTCAGTCCCGCCAGCACGGCGACTGCCACCCACAGCAGGGCGAACCAGAAGGTGCGGATCTGCCAGCGGAAGTGCGACTCGAGATACGTGCCGCGCGTCTCGCTGCGCTTGATGTAGTTCAGCACCACGGCGATGAGCGAGGGCCAGCCGGTGAGGAAGGCCGTGACGATGAACGCGGTGCCGAGCAGGCCGGTCACGGCGCTGAAGGCATGCAGGCCGTAGATGACGTGGGTCAGCGTCACCAGCCCTTGCGGCGGCCGGGACAGTCCACTCGCGTGATCGATGTCGGTCATAGTCCCAATTCCTTCCACAATTCATCCACGCGCCGCTTCACCGACTCGTCCATGGCGATAGCGCGGCCCCATTCGCGGCTGGTCTCGCCCGGCCACTTGTTCGTAGCGTCGATGCCCATCTTGCTGCCCAGCCCCGCCACCGGCGAGGCGAAGTCGAGGTAGTCGATCGGCGTGTTCTGCGCGATCAGGGTATCGCGCGCGGCGTCAACGCGCGTCGTCAGCGCCCACACCACTTCCTTCCAGTCGCGCACGTCGATGTCGTCGTCGACGACGACGATGAACTTGGTGTACATGAACTGGCGCAGGAAGCTCCAGATGCCGAACATCACGCGCTTGGCGTGGCCGGGGTACTGCTTCTTCATGCTCACCACCGCCAGGCGGTAGGAGCAGCCCTCCGGCGGCAGGTAGAAGTCGACGATCTCGGGGAACTGCTTCTGCAGCAGCGGCACGAACACCTCGTTGAGCGCGACGCCGAGCATGGCCGGCTCGTCGGGCGGCTTGCCGGTGTAGGTGCTGTGGTAGATCGGGTTGCGGCGCATCGTCATGCGCTCGATGGTGAACACCGGGAACTCGGCCCGTTCGTTGTAGTAGCCGGTGTGGTCGCCGAAGGGGCCTTCGGCCGCCGTCTCGCCCGGGTGGATCACGCCTTCCAGCACGATCTCGGCGGCGGCGGGTACCTGCAGGTCCGAGCCGAGGCATTTGACGACTTCCGTCTTGGCGCCGCGCAGCAGGCCGGCGAACTGGTATTCGGAGAGCGCATCCGGCACCGGCGTCACCGCGCCGAGGAGGGTGGCGGGATCGGCGCCGAGCGCCACCGCCACCGGGAAGGGCTGGCCGGGATGCTTCAGGCAATGGTCGCGGTAGTCCAGCGCGCCGCCGCGGTGCGGCAGCCAGCGCATGATGACCTTGTCGCGGGCGATCACCTGCTGGCGGTAGATGCCGAGGTTCTGCCGCGCCTTCAGCGGGCCGCGCGTGACGGTCAGGCCCCAGGCGATGAGCGGCGCCGCGTCGCCCGGCCAGCAGGTCTGGATGGGCAGGCGCGCGAGGTCGACGTCCTTGCCCTCCCACACCGTTTCCTGGCAGGGCGCGGAGGAGATTTCCTTCGGCGCCATGTTGAGCACCTGCTTGAGCAGCGGCAGCTTGTCCCAGGCATCCTTCAGGCCATGCGGCGGCTCGGGTTCCTTCAGCGTGGCGAGCAGCGCGCCGACTTCGCGCAGCGCCGCCACGGACTCGGCACCCATGCCGAGCGCCACGCGATGGGTGGTGCCGAACAGGTTGCCGAGCACCGGCACCGCGTGGCCCTTCGGCTTCTCGAACAGCAGCGCCGGCCCGCCCGCGCGCAGCACGCGGTCGCACACCTCGGTCATTTCCAGGCGAGGATCGACCTCGGCGCCGATGCGCTTCAACTCGCCGAGTTTCTCCAGTTGCGCGATGAAGTCGCGCAGATCGCGGTATTTCATGGGTGCGAAGAAAGAATGGGATGCGGCCGATTATATCGGAAGCATCCCGTTCGCCTTTCGTCCCGGCGGATCGCTGGCCAGTTGTTGCGCCAGCCTCCTGCAGGAGGATCAAAAAACCGGCAAGCCGTTCGCAATCAGTAACCGCCGCCAAGCGGAAGATGTGAGCCTGATGTACCCGTTGAGGTGCCGGATGATGATCCTGTTGAAGTCCCGGTGCTTGTGGTCGCTCCGGCAGACGTGCCCGTTGAGGACGTTCCGCTCGAGGACGTGCCCGTCGAGGCGGTGCCGCCTGCAGTGCCCGAGGATGTGCCGGAGGCGGCCGCTGCCCGCCGGTAGCAATCGCGCAGGCAGGCTTCGAGCGCGTCGTGCGCCGCCTTCGCCTCGCTCACGGCCCGCTCGCGGGCGGCCGTCGCCTGATCCGCTGCCCTGCGTGCCGCCGCAGCTTCCTGCTCCTTCGTTTCGACGCGCCTGCGCTGCTGGGTGACTTCCCGCTCGCCGTCCCTGACCCTGGCGCGTGCATTCGACAGGTTCAAGGCGCTTCCGCTCCCCTTGGCGGGGGTACCCCCGGCCCGCCTGTTGAAATCCTCCAGTCTTTGCAAGTTGGAGCGGGCACTTTGCAGGCGTGCCTCGGCCCTGGCCAGGTTCTCGCGTTCGGCTCCCAATTCGCGCTCCGCCGCGGTCTGGCGATCGCGGGCGGTTTTCTCGTTTTGTTCGGCGCGATACTGGTTCCAGTCGGCGCGGAATGCAGCTGCGCTTTCCTTTTCGCATTGCCGGGCGCAGATCTCGTCGGTGATCGTCCAGCCCGGGCGGGGCACGAAAGGCCGGCCGCCTGCCGGCTCGTCTTTCGCGGTTGCGGGCGCGGCGCCTTCCGAGGCCGGCCCGCCCGCCTTCAATGCTTCCGCGGAATCCGGGTCGAGCACAGGCATGCAGGCTCGCTCGACCCTGCTCAGCAGATCCTGCGCAGCCCGTATCAGCGAAAGCGGCGGATCGAGCCAGTCGCTGACGACAAGCCGCTGCAGCTCCTGGCGGAAAGAAATGATCCATGCGCCGCAGATCAGGCTGTCGCTGCTGTACAGCAGCTGCATCATCGGCCCGCTGGCGCCCCGGGTGGTTTCGCCCTTGCTGGCGAAGCTCTCCAGTTCGGACTCGACCGTGTCGAAGGCGTTCTTGATCTGCTCCTGCGTCTCACGGTCCTTCGTCACCTTCTCGGCCAGCTTGTCGGAAAAACCGCTCGCCGCCACGGCGCCGGGCATCATCAGCAAGGCAAGCGACAACAGCACTCCACGACACAGGCTCAGGGTATTGCGCATGACCGCCTCCTTTGGTTTATTGTTGGGCGTTGCGACAATCCATTATAGACAGCGAAAAAGGCTCCGCCCGGGATTCAGGAGCCGGGCAACGCGCAGGATCAGGGACATGAACGGACGCTGGCTCGTCATCGCCAACCCCATCTCCGGCCAGGGCCGGGCCATGCACCATCGCCACGAGATCGAGGCCGTGCTGCGGCGTCACGGCATCGCGTTCGACTTCGTCATCAGCGAACACCCGGGGCATGCCATCGACCTCGTTGCCCGCGCCGTCGAGGGCGGCTGCCGGCAGGTCCTCGCCGTCGGCGGCGACGGCACGGTTAACGAGTGCGCCAACGGCATCTTCCGCCAGCAGGCCGCGCCGACATCCGGGGTCACGCTCGGCGTCATGCCCATCGGCACCGGCAACGACTGGGCGCGCACCCACGGCATTCCGAAGGACTACGCCGAAGTCGCCGCGCTGATGGCGGCGGGAACAAGCCGCCTGCACGACGTCGGCGTGGCCGAATTCGGCGACGGCTCGCGCCGGCATTTCGTCAACGTCGCCGGCCTCGGCTTCGACGCCCACGTCGTCGCGTCCCTGCCCGACCGCACGCTGGGGCCGCTGGCCTACCTGGTCGGCCTGGCGAAGGGCCTGCTCTCCTATGACGCCGTGTCGCTGGGACTGACTTTAGCCGACCGCAAGATCGACACCCGCGCCTTCGTGCTGTTCTTCGCCATCGGCCGCTACTGCGGCAGCGGCATGAACGTGGCGCCGCTGGCCGAGGTGGACGACGGCCTCTTCGACATCACGCTGGTGCAGGCGCTGTCGCGCTGGGAGGTGCTGAAGAGCCTGCGCAAGCTGTTCGACGGGACGCTGCTCGGCCACCCGAAGGTGATCGCCCTGCGCGAGGCGGAGGCGCGGGTGGATGCCGGGCCGGTGCCGGTGGAGGCCGACGGCGAGCTGATCGGCCATGCGCCGGTGCGCTTCACGATTCTGCCGCGCGCGCTGCGCGTGCTCGCCCAGCCGAAATAATCCCCCGCTGCACCCCTCTAGCTGTTACACTGCGCGCCGCGCTGGCCTTCCATCAGTCTGTCTGCCGCGCGCCGCGTAATTCCCTTCGCGTCTTATTTCCCCCAACGAGATCCCGCCCAGACTGATCGCCGCCACGGCGAGGCAGGTCCAGGTAACATAAAATGCAATTCACCGAACTCGGCCTGCGTGCCGAAATCCTTCGCGCCATCGCCGAAGAAGGCTACACCGAGCCGACGCCGATCCAGGCCAAGGCGATTCCCGCCGTCCTGCAGGGCCGCGACCTGATGGCCGCCGCCCAGACCGGCACCGGCAAGACGGCCGGCTTCACCCTGCCCATCCTGCAGCTGCTCAGCACGCGTCCCGCCGCCCAGCGCGGCAAGCCGCGCGTGCTGGTGCTGACGCCGACGCGCGAACTGGCCGCCCAGGTCGAGGAGAGCGTGCGCACCTACGGCCATTACCTGCCGCTGAAGTCCACGCTGATCTTCGGCGGCGTCGGCATGGGCCCGCAGATCAAGGCGCTGAAGAGCGGTGTCGACATCCTGGTGGCCACGCCCGGCCGCCTGCTCGACCACGTCGGCCAGAAGACCGCCGATCTCTCCGCCGTCGAGATCCTCGTCCTCGACGAGGCCGACCGCATGCTCGACATGGGCTTCATCCACGACATCAAAAAGGTGCTCGCGCTGGTGCCGAAGCAGAAGCAGACCCTGCTCTTCTCCGCCACCTTCTCCGACGAGATCCGCGGCCTGGCCAACGGCCTGCTGCGCGACCCGCAGCTGGTCGAGGTCGCGCCGCGCAATGCCACCGCCGACCTCGTGACGCAGCGCGTGTACCCCGTCGACAAGGCGAAGAAGCGCGACTTGCTGATCAAGCTCATCGACGACCACCACTGGCACCAGGTGCTCGTCTTCATGCGCACCAAGCACGGCGCCAACACGCTGGCCGAGAAGCTCAACAAGGCCGACATCAGCGCTGCGGCCATCCACGGAAACAAGAGCCAGGGCGCGCGCACGCGGGCGCTGGCCGACTTCAAGAGCATGAAGCTCAACGTGCTGGTGGCCACCGACATCGCCGCGCGCGGACTGGACATCGACCAGCTGCCGCACGTGGTGAACTTCGAGCTGCCCAACGTGCCGGAAGACTATGTGCACCGCATCGGCCGCACCGGCCGCGCCGGCGCCAGCGGCCATGCCGTCTCGCTGGTCTGCGTCGACGAGCACGGCCTGCTGCGCGACATCGAGCGCCTGCTGAAGAAGCCGATCGAGAAGGTGGTGCTGCCCGGCTTCGAGCCCGACCCGAGCATCCGCCCGGAGCCGATCGAGAACGGCAAGCGCTCGGGGCAGCGATCCGGCCAGCGTGCAGGTCAATCAAAGGGCGGCCAGCGCCAGGGCAACGCGCCGAAGCCGGGCGCGCCGCAACGCCAGGGCAAGCCGCCGCAGCGCGGCGGTCCGGCGCGCGGCAACGCCGCCCAGCATCACTCCGGTTCGCGGGGCCGCTGAAATGAAAAAGGCCGGCATGCGCCGGCCTTTTTCGTGATGTCCGATTACTGGACGTTGAGGATCTTCATGGCCTTGCCCAGGGTGTCCACCGACTCCTGGTGCTTGCCGGCCTTGTGCAGGGTCTCGCCCTCGGCGCGCAGCTTCTTCACTTCGGCCATCTGCTCGGCGGAGAGCTTCGGGTTCTTGCCCATCGCCTCGTCGATCTTCTTCATGTCCATCGGGCAATGGAAGGCAAAGGCCTGGCTGCCGGCCAGGGCCAGTCCGCCCAGCAATGCAATTTTTGAAATTTTCATATGGTTTCCTCTCTCTGTGGGTCCCGGCGAAGCCGGTACCTTCCCAGAATAGTCAAAACGTCCTAGAGTGCAAGCAGCAGGCCTGAAAACCCTGTTCACGGGAGTGGCAAATCGCGCATGAATACCGAAGCATCCCCGCCCATCACGATCCGCACGCTCACCGCCGGCGAGCGCGAGGCCGTCGAGCGCTTCTTCCTCGAGGAAATGGACGACATCGCCCTCTACTGGCGCTTCTTCCGCACCATGACGCCGATGACGGTGCACGCCTACGTGGCGCAGATGCGCTTCGAGAACGGCTGCGTGGTCTTCGGCGCCTTCTACGGCGAGCGCCTGGTCGGCGTCGCCGAGCTCTCCGCCATCCCCGGCAGCGAGATGTGCGCGGAGAACCGCCCCGGCGCCCTCTCCTGCGCCGAACTGGGCATTGCGGTTTCGAACCAGCTGCGCCACAAGGGCGTCGGCCGGGCGCTGCTCGACTATCTGCTGCGCCACGCCTGGACGCGCGGCCTGAAGCGCATCCAGCTCTCCAGCCTGCGCGACAACCGGCCCATGCTCATCCTCGCCGAACGCCTCGGCTTCAAGGCGCTGCGCGAGGAATCGGGCGAGATCATCATGCAGGCGCTGCGCCCGGCCGACTGGCCGCAGGACGTGCCCTTCCAGCCCCAGCAAGCCGCGTCCGGCGCACCGGACCGCGAAGTCACCTGCACCGTAAAGGTCGTCAACGCCCGCTGCAACTGAGCTTGGCCGCGCAGTACTTGAACTCGGGAATCTTGCCGAAGGGATCGAGGACCGGATTGGTGAGCAGGTTGGCCGCTGCCTCGACGTAGCAGAAGGGCATGAACAGCGTGCCGCGCGCGAGTCCCGCGTCGGCACGCGCCCGCGCCGAAACTTTCCCGCGCCGCGTCTCCAGCGTAACGAACTCTCCCGTCTTCCAGCCCAGCGCCGCCAGATCGTCCGGATGCGCATCGATGTGCGCTTCCGGCTCCAGCGCATCCAGCGCCGCCGAGCGGCGCGTCATGGCGCCGGTGTGCCAGTGCTCGAGCACGCGCCCGGTGATGAGCACGAAGGGGTAGTCGGCGTCGGGCAGTTCCGCCGCCGGCCGGAACTGCGCCGGCACGAACTTGCCGCGCCCGTTCGCCGTCGGGAAGCGTTCGGTGAAGATCACCGGCTGGCCGGGGTCGGCCGCGTCCTTGCACGGATAGGTCACCGCGTCCTCGCGCTCCAGGCGCTCCCACGAGATGCCGGCGATGGACGGCATGGCGCGGCGCATCTCCTCGAACACCTCGCGCGGGCCGGCGTAGTTCCACGCCAGACCCAGCCGGCGCGCGATCTCCTGCACGATCCACAGGTCCTGGCGCGCCTCGCCCGGCGGCGCGATGGCGGCGCGGCCGAGCTGCACCGTGCGGTCGGTGTTGGTGAACGTGCCGGTCTTCTCGGCGAAGCCGGAGGCCGGCAGCACCACGTCGGCCAGCGCCGCCGTCTCGGTGAGAAAGAGGTCCTGCACCACCAGATGCTCGAGCGCCGCCAGGCCGGCGCGCGCGTGGGCGAGGTCGGGGTCGGACATCGCCGGGTTCTCGCCCATGACGTACATCCCCTTGATCTCGCCGCGGCAGGCCGCGTCGAGGATCTCCACCACCGTGAGGCCGGGCTGCGGGTCGAGCGGCGCGCCCCACAGCGCCTCGAAGCGCGCGCGCACCGCGTCGTCGGCGACGCGGCCGTAGTCGGGCAGCATCATGGGGATGAGGCCGGCGTCCGACGCCCCCTGCACGTTGTTCTGGCCGCGCAGCGGATGCAGGCCGGTGCCGGGGCGGCCGATCTGGCCGGTCATCAGCGCCAGCGCGATCAGGCAGCGCACGTTGTCGGTGCCGTGGGTGTGCTGGGAAACGCCCATGCCCCAGAAGATCATCGCCGCGGGGGATCGGGCATACGTGCGTGCGACGGCACGTATCGTCTCGGCGTCGATGCCGCACACCGGCGCCATCGCCTCCGGCGTGGCCGCCAGCACGTTGGCGCGGAAGGCCTCGAAGCCTTCGGTGCGCTCGGCGATGAAGGCTTCGTTCGTCAGTCCCTCGGTCACGACGACATTCGCGATGGCGTTCAGCAGCGCCACGTCGCTGTCCGGCTTGAACTGCAGGGCATGGGTCGCATGGCGCGCCAGCTCGGTCTCGCGCGGGTCCATGACGATCAGCGTGGCACCGCGCTCCACCGCGTTCTTCATCCAGGTCGCCGCCACCGGGTGGTTCACCGTCGGGTTGGCGCCGATCACCACGATCACGTCGGCGTGCGCCACGTCGGCAACGGGATTCGACACTGCGCCGGAACCGATCCCCTCCAGCAGCGCCGCCACCGAGGAGGCATGGCACAGCCGCGTGCAATGGTCGACGTTGTTGCTGCCGAAGCCCGTGCGCACCAGCTTCTGGAAGAGATAGGCCTCCTCGTTCGAGCCCTTGGCCGAGCCGAAACCGGCCAGCGCCTGTTTGCCGTCGCGGGCGAGGATGCGCCTGAGGCCGTCGGCGGCACAATCGAGCGCCTCCGCCCAGCTCGCCTCGCGGAAATCCGCCAGCGTGTTGTCGACCGACTTCGCCACGCCCGGCTTGCGGATCAGCGGCTTCAGCAGGCGCTGCGGATGGCGCACGTAGTCGTAGCCGAAGCGGCCCTTGACGCACAGCCGCCCATGGTTGGCCGGCCCGTCGCGGCCGTCGACGCCGACGATGGCGTTGTCGCGCACGCGCCAGGTAAGCTGGCAGCCGACGCCGCAGTAGGGGCAGAGGGAGTCGATGCGCTGCTCGGCGACGGCCTCCGCCTTCGGCAGCAGCGCGCCCGTCGGGCAGGCCGCCACGCACTCGCCGCAGCCGACGCAGCTGCTCTTGCCCATCGGGTCATCGAAGTCGAAGACGATCGCGCCGCGTTCGGCGTAGCCGATGACGTCGTTCATCTGGATCTCGCGGCAGGCGCGCAGGCAGCGTGTGCACTGGATGCAGGCGTCGAGCCGCACGGCGATGGCCGGGTGCGAGGCGTCGGCTTCGGGCTGTGCGCGGCGCGGGAAGCGCGGCGCGCCGACGTTCATGCGGCGCGCCCAGTCGTCCAGCTCGGAATCGGCGCGCACCGCCTCGGCCGGCATGTCCGAAGCAAGCAGCTCCAGCACCATCCTCTGCGCCGCCACGGCGCGCGCGCTCTGCGCCTGCACCTGCATGCCTTCTTTCGGCGCGCGGCAGCACGACGGCGCCAGCGTGCGCTCGCCGGCGATCTCGACCACACAGGCGCGGCAGTTGCCGTCTGCGCGCAGCCCCTCCTTCCAGCAGAGGTGCGGAATGTCGACGCCGTGGCGCGCAGCCGCTTGCAGGATGCTCTCGCCCGCGCTCGCCTCGATCTCGCGGCCGTCGAGGGTGAATTTGACCGCGCTCACGGCTTCTTCTCCAGCTCGTGCGGGAAGAACTTCAACACCGAGAGCAGCGGATTCGGCGCCGCCTGGCCGAGGCCGCAGATCGAGGCGTCCTGCATGGTCTGCGCCAGCTCCTTCAGCAGGCCGGTGTCCCACGCCTCGCGCGCCATCAAAGTCGCCGCTTTCTGCGTGCCGACGCGGCAGGGCGTGCACTTGCCGCAGGACTCGTGGGCGAAGAAGCGCATGGCGTTCACCGCCGCGGCGCGCGCGGAATCCTGCTGCGAGAGCACGACGATCGCCGCCGAGCCGATGAAGCAGCCGTGTTCCTGCAGCGTATCGAAGTCGAGCGGCACATCGGCCAGCCGCGCCGGCAGGATGCCGCCGGAGGCGCCGCCCGGCAGGTAGGCATACAGCTCGTGGCCGGGCAGCATGCCCTCGCAGAACTCGTCGATCAGCTCGCGCAGGGTGATGCCGGCCGGCGCGAGATGCACCCCCGGCTTCACCACGCGCCCGCTCACCGAGAAGGAACGCAGACCCTTGCGGCCGTGGCGGCCCTGCGATGCGAACCACGCCGCGCCGCGCTCGACGATCTCGCGCACCCAGTACAGCGTCTCCATGTTGTGCTCGAGGGTCGGCCGGCCGAACAGCCCGACCTCGGCCACGAAGGGCGGGCGCAGGCGGGGCTGGCCGCGCCTGCCCTCGATGGATTCGATCATGGCCGATTCCTCGCCGCAGACGTAGGCGCCGGCGCCGCGCCGCAACTCGATCTCCGGCGCCTGCGGAAAGGCGGCGCGCAGCGCGTCGAGCTCCTCCGCCAGCAGCGCCCGCAGGCCGGCGTATTCGTCGCGCAGGTACACGTAGATTTTTTCGATGCCCACCGCCCAGGCGGCGATGAGCATGCCCTCGAGGAAGCGGTGCGGCTCGCGCTCGAGGTAGTAACGGTCCTTGAAGGTGCCCGGCTCGCCCTCGTCGATGTTAACCGCCATCAGGCGCGGCGCGGGCTGATCGCGCACGACGCGCCACTTGCGCCCGGCCGGAAAGCCGGCGCCGCCGAGGCCGCGCAGGTTGGCGTGCTCCAGCGCGGCGATGATGTCCTCGGCGCTGCGGCAGCCGGTCGCGCAATCCTCATAGAGCTTGTAGCCACCGGCGGCGCAGTAGTCGTTCAGGCGGCGCGCGCCTTCCGGCAGCGGCGCCTCGGTGGCGCCGGCCGAGAGGGCGTAGCGCACGGCATGCGCGTCGGCCTCCTCGACGGGATTCCGCCCCACCACCGCCAGCGGCGCGCACTCGCAGCGGCCGACGCAGGGCACGCGCTGCACGCGCACGCCGTCCCCCAGCGACTGACTTAATGCCGCGATGAGCTCCTCGCCCCCCGCCATCGCGCAGGCCAGCGAGTCGCACACCCGCACAGTCAGCGGAGGCGGCGGCGCCCCGCCTTCGTGCACGACGTCGAAATGGTGGTAGAAGGTGGCGACCTCGTACACCTCGGCGCGCGCGAGCTTCATCAGCTGCGCCAGCGCGGCAAGGTGCCCGGCGTCGATATGGCCGTGCGCATCCTGGATGCGGTGCAGGTATTCGATCAGCAGATCGCGGCGCGGCGCCCCGCCGACGAGGCTGCGGACTTCTTCCAGCGCGGCGGCGGGGACGGGACGGACATGGCGGCGGGACATGCGGAGATTGTGCAGGAATGATCGCGCTTCAACAATCCCGCGCGCCTCAGGGACAACCACCATGCCGCTAGGTAAACATCCCGATTGTCCCTGCGCGGCGCGCGGTTTAAGTTTGCCCAGGCATTCCGTTCGCAACACATCCCGCCGAAAAGGAGAAACGACTCATGGGCAACGCTTTCACGATTCATCCGTCGATCGAGGCCGGCATCAAGCCGGCGGCGCCCGGCTTCGCCGGGGGCAAGCTGTACTGCAAGTGCCCCACCGACAAGGTCGAGGTGACCATCGCCGCGCAGACTGCGCACAACCACGCCTGCGGCTGCAGCAAGTGCTGGAAGCCGGCCGGCGCCCTGTTCTCGCAGGTCGCCGTCGTCTCGCGCGACGCGCTGAAGGTCACCGCCCATGCGGAAAAGCTGAAGGTCGTCGATCCCAACGCCGTCATCCAGCGCCATGCCTGCACCGGCTGCGGCGTGCACATGTACGGCCGCATCGAGAACAAGGCGCACCCCTTCTACGGCCTGGATTTCGTGCACACAGAGCTGTCCGACAGCAGCGGCTGGTCGCCGCCGGAGTTCGCCGCCTTCGTCTCCTCCATCATCGAGACGGGAACCGATCCGGCACAGATGGCCGACGTGCGCGCACGGCTGAAGCAGCTCGGGCTGGAGCCCTACGACTGCCTGTCGCCGGCGCTGATGGACGCGATCTCGACGCACGTCGCCAAGAGCAAGAAGGCGGCGTAGGGACTACCCCTCACCCGAACCCTCTCCCCACCGGGGAGAGGGAGTTTCCTACTGCTGCAGTGCGTTCGCCTGATTAGGCTGGCGCACGGCCAGTGCCTTGGCGTGAAACCTGAGGTGCTCCTCGATGAAGGTGGCGATGAAGAAGTAGCTGTGGTCGTAGCCCTCGCGCAGGCGCAGGTCGAGCGGGACGCCGGCCTTCGCGCAAGCTTCGCGCAGCAGGTCCGGCTTGAGCTGGGTGTCGAGGAACTGGTCCCTGGTGCCCTGGTCGACCAGCAGCGGCGGCCACTTCCAGCCGCGCGATTCGATCAGGGCGGTGGCGTCGTACTGGCGCCAGGCGTCGCGATCCTCGCCGAGATAGCCGGCGAGCGCCTTCTCGCCCCAGGGGCAGCGCATCGGCGACGAGATGGGTGCAAAAGCAGAAACCGACTTGAAGCGCTGCGGATTGCGCAGCGCCAGCACCAGCGCGCCGTGGCCGCCCATGGAATGGCCGAAGATGCCGGCCCGCGCCGGATCGACGGCGAAATTCGACGCCACCAGCCAGGGCAACTCCTCCGTCAGGTAGGAATACATCCGGAAGTGCTTTCGCCAGGGTTCCTGCGTCGCGTCCACGTAAAAACCGGCGCCCTGGCCGAAGTCGTAGCTGTCCTTGTCGTCGGGCACCCCCTCGCCGCGCGGGCTGGTGTCCGGCGCGACGATGGCGAGGCCGAGCTCCGCCGCCACGCGCTGCGCCCCCGCCTTGACGATGAAGTTCTCCTCGGTGCAGGTCAGCCCCGACAGCCAGTAGAGCACCGGCACCAGGCCGTCTTTCGCCTGCGGCGGCAGGAACAGCCCGAAGCGCATGGTGCAACCGGTTTCGGGCGAGGCGTGGCTGTAGACGCCCTGCACGCCGCCGAAGCACAGGTTCTGCGAGACGGTGGTCAGCGTCATGTTCAGAAGGTCACCACCGAGCGGATCGACTTGCCCGCGTGCATCAGGTCGAAGGCCTCGTTGATGCGCTCCAGCGGCATGACGTGGGTGATCAGGTCGTCGATGTTGATCTTGCCTTCCATGTACCAGTCGACGATCTTCGGCACGTCGGTGCGGCCGCGCGCGCCGCCGAAGGCCGAGCCCTTCCACACCCGCCCGGTGACGAGCTGGAACGGCCGCGTGGCGATCTCCTGCCCGGCGCCGGCGACGCCGATGATGGTGGAGACGCCCCAGCCCTTGTGGCAGCACTCCAGCGCCTGGCGCATCAGCTTGACGTTGCCGACGCATTCGAAGGTGTAGTCGGCGCCGCCCTTGGTCAGGTTCACCAGATGCGCGACGAGGTCGCCCTCGACCTCCTTCGGATTGACGAAGTGGGTCATGCCGAACTTCTCCGCCAGCGCCTGGCGCGCCGGGTTGAGGTCGACGCCGACGATCATGCCGGCGCCGGCCAGGCGCGCGCCCTGGATGACGTTGAGGCCGATGCCGCCGAGGCCGAACACCACCACGCTGCTGCCCGGCTGCACCTTGGCCGTGTAGATCACCGCGCCGATGCCGGTGGTGACGCCGCAGCCGATGTAGCAGACCTTGTCGAAGGGCGCGTCCTCGCGGATCTTCGCCACCGAGATCTCCGGCATCACCGAATAGTTGGCGAAGGTCGACGTGCCCATGTAGTGGAACAGCTTCTTGCCGCCGATGCTGAAGCGGCTGCTGCCGTCGGGCATCAGGCCCTGGCCCTGCGTCGAGCGGATCGCCTGGCAGAGGTTGGTCTTCTGCGACAGGCAGTATTCGCACTGGCGGCATTCCGGCGTGTACAGCGGGATGACGTGGTCGCCCGGCTTGACGCTGGTGACGCCCGCGCCCACCTCGACGACGATGCCGGCGCCCTCGTGGCCGAGGATCGCCGGAAACAATCCCTCCGGATCGTCGCCGGAGAGCGTGAAGGCATCGGTGTGGCAGACGCCGGTGGCCTTGATCTCCACCAGCACCTCGCCGGCCTTCGGCCCTTCGAGCTGCACCGTTTCAATGGTCAGGGGGGCGCCGGCCTTCCAGGCCACGGCTGCGCGTACGTCCATGGTTCGCTCCTTGGTGATTTCGATGCCGGATCGGGCGGGATTCCCCTCCGGAGGTTGTCGCTGGAATTTATCCAACTCCGCACAGGCGCGGAATCCGGATCATTCCAGTGGAGGCTAGGGGTTATCCCTTAGAACAGTCCCCTCTCCCCACTCGCTGGGGAGAGGGCTAGGGAGATGGGCAACGCCGTACCACGCAGACTGACTTTTCCCGGGAAACGGAACTCGCCCAAGCCGAGTAGCCTGATCGCCCAAATGACTTGGGGCGGCAAAATCAATGGGAGGAAATTCAGTGAGGGATTTCTGACGTCTCGAACTCGGCCTAAGCGGTCTTCCGCGCTTACAAGCGCAATTGCAGTTGTCGACCCAAACCGATCTTCAGGAACGCCGCTGACCTGCCATTTGTGCGGCTGCCTCACTCTGGAACCTGCCTGACGGCCTACGGAAGTACTCGGCCGAACCAGCTACTCGGAACGCTCAATTGGCCGTCCTTAACGGCCGCATAAGCAGCCAGCCCCCTTGCGGATAGCTGCCATTGCTCATGAAGAAGTCATTGTCAGACTGATCCTGTCAAGGCACAATTCAATTGATGAACCAGAGGCAGAACGGCGCTTGTAGGTGATTTAGAACCATATCAAACGTATGGCCGCAATCCGCATTCGATCGATTCAATTCTCCACTATTCCATTCCGCCGGCTCAAATCGCTGATCATCCCTATTGCAGAACGCGTTACCCTGATTGCCGGGCATAACGGAACTGGGAAATCAACGATTCTGGCTTTTTTGGCTAATGGCTCAGGGCTTTCCGAAAAGGAATACGTCAGCTACTTCAATCGGTCGGTGCAAGCCAACTTTCAGGAAATCATCCACCTCACTGTTGAGCATGACTACGTTCACGATGTCGATAGCAAGCCCTATGTCTTGATCACCTACGACATCGGCGGTCAGACGCTCGTAAAGAAGTGCAATGTCACGCGCAGAGGTAAGAGTCTTTTTCGCGTTGTCCCGAGAAACGACCCGAAAGAGGATTTCGACCACGAGGGCATAGCATTCGGGCGTGATGCAAAGGTGCCCTGGCCGACCATATATCTCGGGATGCTTAGGATGATCCCAATCGGAGAAAGCGAACGACTGCACATTCGTAAGTCGAGCGATACGACCATGCACGCCGAGGACCGGGCGTACATCCAGAAGATCACGAACGAACTTATCGACACTGGAAAGAGCACCGCGAGCTCGATCACCCATCAGAGCATTGCGCATACAAAGAAAGTGTCCAAGCACGCGGATTATGCCTACGATAGCCGTGCTATCTCGCTTGGACAAGACTCCCTCAGTTGTGTCGTAACCGCGCTGGCATCGTTCAAGAAACTGAAGCGGGAAATGGGAAACAACTATCCTGGTGGTCTTTTGATCGTGGACGAACTTGACGCCGGATTTCACCCTCGGACGCAATGCAAGCTGCTGCGTGTCTTGCAGAACGAATCTGCAGACCTCGATCTCCAAGTCATCGCCACGACTCACTCGCTCATACTGATTCAGGCGCTGCATGAACAAATCTCAAGGGCGCCTCAAGAACATTCGCCTGATCGGGTGAATTACATACAGGACACCCGCAACCCACACCTGTGTGGCGGCTGGTCGTTCGATCAGATACGGGATGACATGCATGTTCGACCGCCGGACACGGTTGCTCCAAAGAAGCCAGTTGTCATGCTCTATGCCGAAGACGACGAGGCACAGTTCTATGGCGAGCGTTTGCTGCGGGGGGCGCGCAAGTTGCGGATCATGAGAGCGACGGGCGTGAATTTGAAGATTCTGTCTCTCAAGATGGGCCATAACAATCTCCTCAATCTGTACAAAGCCGATGACTATTTCAAGAGTGTCGTGATCCTCGTCGACGCCGATGTTGAGAATAAAAAGCTGCGCGGAAAGCGCAATGTCGTCCGCCTGCCTGGCATGGCAGCAAACGGGGATAAGCCAACTCCGGAGCTCATCCTCTATCGATTCATCGAATCATTGATCGATGACCCGAGCAGCCACCAGGAGACATGGGCAGCCCTTCAAGCGAAGAGATTGAGTAGCGACTACCTCAAAGAACACTTGCTCGACGATCCGGATGTGCGCATCGGCGAGCGCGGACCCGCGAAGGCATGGTTCTCGCGACGCTTGGCGCTGATCGAAGAGTGGGGCCTTGTCGATCTATGGATTGCCGAGAATGGCCTTTTGGTTAATGACTTCGAGGAAGAGCTAATTCGGGCGATTCGCGTTGTGCATCCAGCTGCTTGAACAGACTGGCCGAACGGATCGCCGATCCCTACCGCGTATAGCTATTGGTCAGTCTGGCGGAGATGCCGACCAATTGCAGGAGTGGTTGCTCCCTGCTGACGTAGCGGGCGCTGATTGTGCCCTATTTCTCCTGTTTGTTGGGCTGAAGACCACTCCGTACTAGCAGGTCGAGCACTTTGCCGCCGGGTACGAGGCTGATTGATGCATGCCTGTGCGCCAGCGCCACTGGTACCAGCGCGTTGTCGTACAGGTCCATCTCGAAGTGGCGGATCAAGTCGCACGCTCGCTCAATCAATGATCCATAGTGCGCGAGATCGACTTTGGCTTTCGCGAATCCCTTGCCGCCACCGCCGAAGGTCTTGTCCTCGAATGGATAAGGGATTGCGAAGTTGAAGATGCGCCCTCGCTCGGTCTTGAACAGGAAATCTTGCCCGTAGTACGTCTCGTTGCCGAAGTTCGCCGCCGGGGAGTCGCCACCAGTGATGAACTGATTTCGGTAGTCGTCGTCGATGACGCGGAGCACGCCGTCCGGCAGAAAACGTTCAAGCAGCCGGGCATGGTCCATGACTCCACCAGTCTTTTGCAGCCCGAGCACAAGCATGGGCTCCAGCCCCATCTTCGCAAGGCGCTCGTTCACGCGGAATATCAGCTTCTGGAGGCGCGGATGCAGCTTGGCCGGCTCACCGAACAGCGCAAGCGGACCGTCGAGAACGAAGGTGATATCCGACAGCGCCTGCGGCTGCGCCTCAAAAACTTGGAGGATGAAGCCTGCGAGCATGAGGTGCTCCATGGCATTCATCATCCGGGTCATCGCGCTGGCGTTATCGCCAAAGTCGCTGATGCCCTCGTGAAGCCGTAGGAAGTCAGACGCGTAGACCTCGGCGCCGCAAGCGCCACATGCGCGCTTGAGTGCGGCACGATCGAACGTGGGACCAGGGGACCCACCGCAACAGGGGCAGCTAGAGAGCGTCAGCGAGTTGTCGTTCAGTACCACGAGCATTCGAGCCAGCACCTGGCCGTTCTGCGTTTCGCTGCGGTCGATAGTCAGCTGATCGAACAGCGCTCGCCGAAAGCCATCCCGGACATTGTCGATGCCGCGGTACCGAATGTTGCTGCCAGGCATCGTGAAGGTGATGGGCGAGGCCGAACGATGCATTTCGGCGACCTTGAACGGGTCGACGAATCGATTGACCGGGTCAACAAGGCCCGCATACTTCGCCATGTCGACTAGCACATGGCTGACCTTCAAAAAGCCGACTTGCGTGCTCGGTAGCTTGTCGCTGATCGGCGCGTCGCTTTTACTAGCATCGGAGGCCAAGACGTAGCGCGGAAGCTTCGGTGGGTCTCCGGCCGGAGCGCGCACGAAGCGCGACGCGAGCTCTAGAGCCTCAGCATCCGAGGGCTCACGCAGGTAGGTGCAATTTTTGAGGAAGGTTTGAACGTCCGGATTGCGTACGAAGTCGGCGTGGCCACCCTTGCCGGCCGTTTCGCGTGCGTACGGCATCAGAACAGATCCTCGACGCCAGATCGCGACTTGTCGGAGTCGGAGTCGCCGGGCGCCAACGCCGCAAGCTCGCGTTTGATCTCTTCGGGTGTGAAGCGGTTGATTTGGGTTGGGATCACAAACGGTGCCGACAGTGTCTTGATGCGAGCGAAACCGACATCCTGGGCAGCCTTGAGCGACCCTACGAAATCGGCGAAGTCGTAGAACTTGCCGAGCGTGCGCAGTTCGTCGTCATTGTTCAGGTGTGTGACGAACCAGTTCTCCGTGTTGGCCAGGATGTTCGCGTGTACCGACGAGGGCTCCTGAGTCGCGTAGACGAAGGCGATCTTCGCCTTGGCGCCCTCCTTGGCGATCCGCGGCCAGGTATCCGTCAGCTCTGCTTGCTTGCCGATGAGGTTGTGAGCCTCCTCGACGTAGAGCACGACATTCATCGGGCTGTCACCACGATTGAGAACGTCGAACTGTCTATCGAAGACGGCCCGTGCCACGCGGTCAGATAGGGTCTTGCGGATAGAGACCGGCCCTGCAGATAGATCAAGGATGATGATGTGGCCTTGATAGAGGAAGCCGAGAATCTCCTTGACGACGTCTCCCTGGCGGCGCCACGAATGGTAGTCGGTGTACTCCTGCAACTGACGATAGCCGCGTATGTACCCGCCACCCGAGCTCGCGTTGCAAAGCACATTGAGCGTCGCCTCTAGGGAGGCATCCACCCACTTGCTGCCCTTGCTGCTGCCAGGTAGCGGAGTCGCAAGGTTGGTAGCGCGAGCAGCCGTGAACCACACCGTTGCCTGTATGAGATTGAGCCTGAGGTACTGCTGGTTATTTCCGCGAACCACCGGTGCTGGAAAATCATCCGGAAGCTTGGGCTTGACCGCATCAAGAACGGCCTTGCTTACAGGGAAGTCAACCGTGAAGTCCTGGGGCGCGCGATAGCGCGCCGCGTTCAGCACGCAGCAGAAGGCAGCGCGCCGAACCTGCCAGCGGTTGTGCTCCCCCCGGTCCCCGTTCTGGTCAGGTTCATCCAGTGAGCTCGTCAGAAACGTCGTTATGTCCTGCGCTGAGCCTCGAGTATCCCGAGAAAGTTGCTCCAAGAGACCGAGCGCGACATCGGGCTGCTCGTAGAAGTTGATGCGCAGGTCCTTGAACCCCGGCGTGTCGATGGCACGATAACGCTTTACGCTATCGCCAAAGACATCCGCGATCGAGCTGCCGTCGTCTTGGTGGTTGGCGTTGGCATATTCGCCATTCACATCGAAGATCAGCTGACCGACCTTGATGCCAGACTTGAGGGCGGCAATCGCGACGGCAGAGACCGTTGTTTTCACGGTATTCGACTTACCGGTGCGCGTCATCCCAAGCACGGCGGTCCGACGCGCCAGAAAGTCAGCCGGCTGGATCTGCACCTTCACCTGAGGCTCGCCTGCTCCGCGATGCAGGCGAGCGGTGGACGTGAAGCGCACTGTCCCCACGTCGATGGGCTTGGGGGTGTCTTTGAACCCGGCTTTGAGCGCCTCATCGCGCGCCTTCGCGCGCACTTCTGGATTCACGTGGTTAACGATCATCTCGAGCGACGCACCGCGCGGCTTGAACGCGCGCATGCGCGACAAGCTCATGAAGTTTTCGATGTCGCTACCGAGCCGCAGCTCGCCGTTTTCCATGAAGAACGTGCCGAGCACGCGGCAGCGCATGCCTCCCCACTGCAGCTCACTCGCCGTCATGGGGTCGAGGCCATCGTTCACGTCACCCGGCAGCCGCTCCGTATCGCGCCGGCGTTGATGATGCTCGATGCGCGTGCGGACCATATCGGCGTCTTGGGGCAGCGACGCAGGGCCGAGCACACGCAACAGCACGACTTCCTGGTCTATCGGCGACGCGGCATCAAAGCGCGCCGGATCAAAGCCCGCCGCGAGCAGAAAGGAGTTATGAGGCAGGCCGTTCACCGCGTGTTTGAAGGCGTCGTTCGTCTGAACGAAACACTCGTCGTACTTGAGGCTGTAGACATAGCCAACGAAGGCCTGATCCACATCGCCAATCAGCCGAGTGAGCGGGTTGTCTGAAATGACGGTGCGCAATACCGTGTTCACGGTTCCTCCTCTTCTGCAGACTATGTGCTCGGCACCTCGGCCTTCGCTGTGCGGCTCGCTTCGCGCCGTGCGGTCAGTTGGGCGCCACGTGTCAGCCGCGGAGGCGTCGGCAGCATAAGGTTCGCGTAGAACAGCACTTCAGTAGCCAACGGGCGCGCTAGGTGGGTCGAGTACTGAAGCGAGAACTCTGTTGCCTCCATCCCGCTATAGAGTTCCCGGATTTCTGGGCAGTTGTCATAGGTGATAAGTAGTGGGCGTTCGGTCAGCGACGCATAGTGAGCGATCGCCTCATGATCCCCATGCTGATAGTGATGCAGGTATAGCTGACTACCCTTCACGTAGTAGGGTGGGTCCATGTAAATCAGGGTCTTGTCCGGTAAGCCGGGGCCGCTGTCTACGAGCATGTCAAGCGCGTCCATGCCGACGACCGTGATGCGCTCACGCATCGCTCCAATCGCGCGCACCCTAGCAATCAGATCGTCTCGCTGGTAGCGTGCGTCGAGCTTGTAAGCTCCAGCCTGCTCTTTGCCGCCGATGACTCCGCCAGTAAGGATTCCTGAACGGCTCGTACGGTTAAGAAAGAATGCCGCGAACCCTAACTCGGTCTGCGAATGCTTGGCGGGGTTAGCCACCATGGCTTGGCAGGCTGCCCGCGTCTCCATGGTTACCGGCATCTCCCGAATCCTTTGCACGAACTCATCGGAGTGGTGCACCACAGATTGCCAGAACGCGTGTATGAGTGGATCGGCATCGTTGATGACAATGTGCTCCACGTAGTTCTGGAGCAGCAGGTAGAGTGCCGCACCGGCGCCGCCGGCGTACGGCTCGACGTACCAACCACCCCGCAAGGCATTCTGTTCGATAACGCTAGCCAACCACGGGCCCAGCCGTCCCTTCCCACCGGGATACCGCAGTGGGCTGGCGAAAAAGCCGGCGAATTGCGCTCGCTGGCCTTCACAAGGCATCTTGACTTCTCCTCTTGGACTTGTTGTAGCACAACCAGCTGCCACTACACATTTGCTTCCTGGCCGCATGCTATTGAGCCACAACCGCACAATTGTCTGTGGATGGGAATGTTATCAGTATATTTGGGCGTTCGCCGCTGTAGCCGAGCAACGTGCCCTCGGCAGGTTCTGCTGGCTAGGCTGTGATCGGCCAGCTGCCGCCCGTGATCACCGCCGCACAAGCCCTTGGATGGCCGCCTTTTGCCGACAACTGCAATGAAAAATTCGAGAGCGGACGGTTTTGGACGGCTGCTCTCAAGTGAAATTTCAGTCCGCTCAGGCCGATCACCGGCCCCATGCAACCCCCCGCGCCGTATCGCAGAGACTGACTTTCCCGCTCCGCAAGCCTGCGGGCAGGCGCCCGCCGGGCTCTGCCTGGGCGTTCTCGAAACCGCAGTGACGGTTTAGCGCGCCGAGGAAGGCGCGCCGGGGACGGGCGCCGGGCGTTCGCCGCCCTCGTCTTCGCCCTCGCCCTCGAACGGGTCCTTGCCGAGGATCGGGCGCGCGGCGTTCATCACCACCAGGATGCTGCTCGCCGACATCGCCGCGGCGGCGACGAGCGGGCTGAGCATGCCGGTGGCCGCCAGCGGGATGGCGATGGCGTTGTAGGCGAGCGCCCAGCCGAGGTTCTGGCGGATGCGCCGGCGGGTGACGCCGATGAGGAGGAAGGCTTCGAGCACGCGCTCGAGGCGCTTGCCCGGGATGACGATGTCGGCGGCCTCGGCCGCCAGCGCGGTGGGCGCGCCGAAGGCGATGCCGAGGTCGGCCTCGGCCAGCGCCGGCGCGTCGTTGCTGCCGTCGCCGATCATGGCGACGCGGCCCTGCGCCTTGAGGCGACGGATGACGGCGGCCTTGGCCTCGGGCGGCACGCCGGCGTGCACCTCGTCGACATGCTGGCGGTAGCCGTTGGGATGCTCGGCGCCGGTGAGCAGCACGACGCGGCAGTGGCGGCGCAGCGACTCGACGACGCGGTCCCAGGCCGGGCGCGAGCGGTCGCGCGTGAGGATGGCGCCCTCGGCGGCGCCGTCCCAGCCGACGTAGGAGACGACGGCCTCGCCGTGGCGGCTCCGCTCGGCGCGGGCGGACAGCGATTCGGGAACCGTCCAGCCGAGCGTGGCGAACAGCGTGCGGCTGCCGACGGCGATGCGCTTGCCGCCGACCGTGGCGACGGCGCCGCGCCCCGGGTGGAGCGCGACCTCGCTCGCGCTGCGGCCGGCGTCGAGTTGGGCGATGGCGCGCGCCACCGGGTGCGGCGAGTGCCGCTCGACGGCGGCGGCGCGGGCGGCGAGCTCGGCCGAGCCGATCACCTCGACCACCGCCATCTCGCCGCTGGAGAGCGTGCCGGTCTTGTCGAGGGCGACGACGTCGACGCGCGGCGATTTCTCGAAGAGGTCGGGGCCGGTGACGACGATGCCGCGGCGCAGCGCCGCGCCGATCGCCGCCGCGGTGGTGAGCGGAATGGCCAGGCCGAAGGTGCACGGGCAGGAGACGATGAGCGTGGCGAGCGCGGCGAGCAGCGCCTTCTCGGCGCCCGCGCCGGCGGCGAGGAAACCGATGCCGACCAGCGCCGCCAGCGCCAGCACGCCGGGCACGAAGCGGCGCGAGAGGCGGTCGACGCGGGCCTGCAGGCCGGTGCTCGCGCTCTGCGTGTTCCAGAGGATGCGGGCGAGGCTGGCCATGCGGCTTTCCACCTGCGGGCCGGTGTCGATCTCCAGGTTGCCCTCGAGCAGGCGGCTGCCGCCGAGCACCTTCTCGCCCTCGCCGCGCGACACCGGGAAGGGCTCGCCGGTCATGAGCGATTCGTCCACCGCGCCGCGGCCGGCGACGACGCTGCCGTCGACGGGGATGGCCTCGCCCTGGCGCACGAAGACGCGGTCGTGCGGCTGCACCTCGTCGAGCGGGCAGTCGAGATACTGGCCGCCGCGCAGCACGCAGGCGCGCGGCGCCCAGACGCGCATGATGGACTTGAGCGATTCGGTGGCGCGCGCGCGCGCGCCACGCTCGAGGTGGCGGCCGATGGTGACGATCATGACCAGGGTGCCGGCCACCTCGAAATAGAGGTCGATGGAGCGGTTGAAGAACTGGATGACGCTGTAGCCGTAGGCCGCGAGGATGGCCAGGGCGAGCAGGAGGTCCATGTTGGGCAGGCGCGCGCGCAGGCCGATCCAGGCCCCGCGCAGGATCGGCCAGCCGACGAAGAACACCAGGATCGTCGTCAGGAAGAGCAGGAAGATCGGCACGGCCTCGAAGGCGAGCCGGCGCATCGCGCCGTAGTCCTCCACCGTCAGCCAGCCGCCATGGATCGGGTAGATGAAGATGAAGGTCAGCATCATCACCAGCGAGGCGGCGGTGACGCCGGACACCAGGCGCAGCAGGTCGAGCCCCTCTTCGTGCTCCGGCGCCGGCTCGCCGCGCAGCCGGGCGCGGTAGCCGTGGCGGCTGAGGAGCCGCGGCAGTTCGGCTTCCTTCACCTGCGTCGGGTCGTAGACGATGCGCGCGGTGGCGGTGGCGTAGCTGGAGGCGGCGTCGAGCACGCCGGGATGCTTCAGGGCGAGCTTGCCGATGAGGAATTCGCAGGAGGCGCAGTGCATGCCGTCGATCCACAGGAAGGCCTCGCGGCCCTCCGCGGGAGTCGCCGTGCTGCGGGGACTGACTTTTGCCGCGCGGTTGGCTAGGGCGTCCTCGCCGAAGGCGCGGTACACCTCGCGGCAGCCGATGCAGCAGAAGTCGTGGCCGGCGTCGGACACCGGCGGTTTCGGCAGGGGCAGGCCGCAGAGCGTGCAGGGCATCGGGATGGCACTAAAAAAAGAAGCGTCCGCATCGCTGCGGACGCTCCGGTTTGCCGAATCGTCTTACGCCCGGGCCAGTTCGCCCATGGGCGCGGAGATGTCGCGCGACTTCATCAGGTTGTAGAAATATACGGCAAACGAGGCGCCGAGGATGAGGCCGAAGACCAGGATCAGGTTGCCGTAGAGCATCCAGCCTTCCGGGTGCCAGTCGGCGAAGCGCCGCGGCATGCCGGCCGCCCCGCCCGCCAGCATGGTGATCGCCGCGCCGAAGCTGCCGACGGTCATCATCTTGACGTACCGGTTGCCCAGCGCCGGGTCGAGCTTGCGGCCCGTGATCACCGGATAGTGGTGGTACAGCACGCCCATCCACATCATGGACATGGCCAGGATGACCGTCATGAAGTGGCCGCTCTGCCACATGGTGCCATGCAGCTGGTAGGTCCAGGCGATGTTGGAGGTGACGATGGCGCTGGCGCCGTCGAGGATGTAGAGCGCCCAGCCGACCAGCACGGCGACGATGCCGGGCTCCGGCTTCAGCCCGTGCTGCCAGATGGTGGCGAGGACGGTGAAGATGCTGATCGCCGCGCCCATGCCGGTGCCCCAGCTCATGATGTTGCCCCAGTAGGACAGGGCCGCCGGCTGGTTCGGGTAGAAGGTGATGAAATGGTGCAGGCCCGAGGTGACCGACGTCACCAGCAGGATCCACAGGGCCAGGTTGGCCAGCTTTTCGCTGTAGAGCTTGCGCGAGCCGTCGGCCAGGTAGAGCGGCAGCGTGGCATACATCGCGCTCGCCACCATCAGCGCCATCGCCTCCATCAGGTTGTGGGCGAAGAGATAGAAGGTGTATTGGAACACCACCGGGTCGGCCGCCCAGGCGGCGAGCGACATGGGCAGGATCTTGTAGAGCGCCAGCAGCAGCGTCGTGCCGACCACCACCAGCGGCAGGCCCGTCAGCAGCAGCGTCGCGGCGGCGAGCAGCATGCCCAGCATGCCCGGCTCGTTGAGCGAGCGCTCGGAGAGGACGAGCTCCGCGCGCTTCCTGCCGAAGAACATCATCTTCAGCACCAGCAGCGGGTACCAGAGGATCATGCAGGAGAGCACCAGGTAGATGCCGGTGAAGCCGACGATCACCGACTCCATGCTCCAGACGCCCATCTGCGCGCCGACCAGGGGCAGCGGGAACATCACCACCACGCTGACCTTGAGGCCCATGAGGACGGCGACGGTGAGGATGGCGCCGCCGAGGTTCATCGACAGCCAGGCCAGCGCCGGCAGCCAGCCGGTGATGGCCTTGCCGACGCAGCCGCCGGAGCGGTGCAGGCCGACGCCCATCATGAGCTGGAACGAGAAGGGGAAGGTCAGCGCCGCGCCGTGCAGCGTCAGGGTGGTGTAGAAGTGGTCGGAGCTGAGATCGAAGATCTGCGTCGCCGGCATGACCAGGCCCAGCAGGCCGGCCACGACGAGCCAGACGAAGGAACTCATGATCATCAGCGCCGGCCAGGCGTTGATCTCCTCCAGGCCGGTGCTCTTGTCGACCGCGAACATCTTGCCGAAGACCGGCGTGCTCTTGACGATGGTGGTGGCTATGCTCATTTGGGTTCTCCTCCTCGGGGCGGGGCGCTTAGTTGGCTGCGACGACGGTCAGTTCGTCCTGCATGCGGTGGTGGGCGACGCCGCAGTACTCGAGGCAGCGCACCGCGTACTTGCCCGGCTCCTTGAACGTATAGACGACCGAGGTGGGCTTGGTGGTGCCCGGCATCATCAGCATGGTGAACAGCACCCTGCCGTCCGGGTGATAGACGGCGAAGCCGTGCTGGGTGTCGCTCGCCCGGCCGGAGAAGCGCACCGGCTTGCCGGCCACGATCTGGCGGTTGGAAATGTCGTAGGACCAGGACTTCGCCGTGAAGTCGACCTGCACCTCGGCCTCGCCGTCGGTCGCGCCGGAGGCGGCGGCCCACGGGATGAATTTCAGGCTGGCCAGGTTGGCGACCACGAAGAAGATGAATGCGAACGTCAGCCAGACGCCTTCTATGGGCGCAAACTCGCTGGGCTGCAATTGGGTGGGTCCGGTATCGACCAGGCTTTTCCTGCGGATGACCCAGTACGCCATCAGGGCAAACGGGACGAACATGAACATGGTCACCCAGAACGCGCCCCAGCCGGTATAGACGTAGTCCAACATGGCGAATGCCTCCTCCTCTGATTTATCGGTACGGCCGGATGGCCCGGCCGCTCTTGTAGTAGGCGAACGATAGGCCGCGGCACCGGGAGGGGCAATCAGGATGTTTACCTAGGGACACTGCGGATGTTCCTGATTGAACGGGGCGGCAGGGGGGCTAGACTGGGCCGGCCATCAACGACACCGGAGGTCTCCGCTAATGGCCGAAACGATCCTCGCCGCCCGCCCCGGCCCGGCCGAGCGCCTGCGCCGCTACCTGCGCCTGACCAAGCCGCGGGTGAACACCCTGATCGTGTTCTGCGCCGTCATCGGCATGTTCCTCGCCGCGCCGGGCATGGTGCCGCTGCAGGCGCTGTTCGCCGGCACGCTCGGCATCGCCCTGGTGGCCGGCGCCGCCGCCGCCATGAACTGCCTCATCGAGCAGGAAATCGACGCCGCGATGGCGCGCACGCAGGGGCGGCCGCTGCCGCGCGGCGAGGTGAATTCGCTGGAGACGCTGCTCCTCTCCGGCCTCATCGGCGGCGTCGGCCTGTCGCTGCTGAACGTGTTCGTGAACCCCTTCACCATGTGGCTGACGCTGGCCACCTTCGTCGGCTACGCCATCGTCTACACGGTGGTCCTGAAGCCGCGCACGCCGCAGAACATCGTCATCGGCGGCGCCTCGGGCGCCATGCCGCCGGTGCTCGGCTGGGCCGCCGTCACCGGACAGGCGCCGGGCGAGGCCTGGCTGCTGTTCCTCATCGTCTTCGTATGGACGCCGCCGCACTTCTGGTCGCTGGCGCTCTACCGCGCCCACGAGTACGCCGACGCCAAACTGCCGATGCTGCCGGTGGTGTACGGCCGCACCTATACGCTGCGCTGCATCTTCGCCTATACCCTGGGACTGGCCGCGGTGACGCTGATGCCCTTCGCCATCGGCATGAGCGGCTGGCCTTACCTCGTCGCGGCGCTGGCGCTGAACGGCGTCTTCATCGCCCACGCCTGGCGCCTGCTGCGCCGCTACAGCGACCGCGCCGCGCAGGCCAGCTTCCGCTGGTCGATCACCTACCTGTTCCTGCTCTTCGCCGCACTGCTGGCGGACCACTACCTGCAATAAAAAGTCAGCCTTGGCGAGGCGGCGCACTTTCCTCCGCGCCGCCTCGCCTTCTTTTTTCAGGCGGCCTGGTTCTGCATGGCCATCTTCACCAGGTCGGAGAGCGAGCGCGCGTGCAGCTTTTCCATCACCTTGGCGCGGTGCACCTCCACCGTCTTGGCGCTCAGGCCGAGGGCATTGGCGATGGCCTTGTTGGACAGCCCCTCCACCACCAGGTCGAGCACCTCGCGCTCGCGCGGGGTCAGACCGGCGAACAGCGACCGCAGCTGCGCCCGCTGCGCTTCCTTGCCGCGCCGGCCGGCGTCGTGGGCGATGGCACGCTGGATGCGGTCGAGCAGGTCCTGGTCGTTGAAGGGCTTCTCGACGAAGTCGAAGGCGCCGGCCTGCACCGCCCGCACGGCCATCTGCACGTCGCCGTGGCCGGTGATGAAGATGATCGGCACGTGGTAGCTGCGCCGCGCCGCCAGGCGCTCCTGCAGTTCCAGCCCGCTCATGCCGGGCATGCGCACGTCGAGCACCAGGCAACCGGGCTTCGATGCGTCGTAGCCGTCGAGAAAGGCCTGGGCCGATGCGAAGGTCTCCACCCGCAGCCGCACCGTCTCGATCAGCCAGCGCAGGCTGCGGGCGACGGCCTGGTCGTCGTCAACTATGAAGACTGTAGCGTCGCTCATCGCGGTTCAGCCGGATCGGAATGGCCTTCAGGGTGAAACGGAACGTGGCGCCGCCGCCCGCCCGCGATTCGGCACGGATGCTGCCCCCGTGCGACTCGACGATCGAGCGGCTGATCGACAGGCCCATGCCGACGCCCTCCGGCTTGGTGGTGAAGAACTGGTCGAAGACCTGGTCGATGACGGCGCCGTCGATGCCGGGCCCGGTGTCGATGACCTCGACCTCGACGACATCGCCGCCATGCTGCACGGTGCGGATGATGATCTCGCGGCGCAGGGTGCGCGTCTCGGCCATCGCCTCCATGGCATTGCGCACGAGGTTGCAGACCACCTGCTCGACCATGATGGAATCGGCCCAGACCCGGGGCTGCTGGGGCGCCAGGTGCAGGGTCACGACCGTTTCGTTCTGGCGCGCCTCGTGCTCGGTGAACTTGACGACGCTGCGCACCACCAGGTTGATGTCGACGGCGGTCATCCTCGGCTCGCTCTTGCGGACGAAGTCGCGCACGTGGCGCATGATCTCACCGGCGCGTTCGGCCTGCTCGCAGACCTCCTCGAGCGGCTCGATCAGGTCGGCCGGCGCCACGTCGCCGCTGCGCAGCCGGCGGATGCAGCCGCGCGCGAAGTTGGCGATCGCCGAGAGCGGCTGGTTCAGCTCGTGGGCCAGGCCGGTGGCCATTTCGCCCATCGTCGACAGGCGCGCCACCCGCGCCAGCTCGGTCTGGTGGCGCCGCCCCTGTTCCTCGGCCCACTTGTGCTCGGTGATGTCGCGCGTGATGCCGAGCAGCGCATAGACGGCGCCGCGCGCATCGCGCAAGGGCACGGCATGCGTTTCCATCCAGCAGACGCGGCCCTTGAGGGTGATCGACTTGAACTCGTAGACCACGGCTTCGCCGGCGAAGACGCGCCGCATGTTTTCCCGGTAGATGCCCTTGTATTCCTGCGCGACGACGTCGTAGATCTTCGTGCCGATGATGTCCTCCGGACGCCCGGCATCCAGCAGCCGGAGCCCCGCCGGGTTGATCTCCAGCACCGTGCCGTCGGCGGCCTGCAGCTTGACGCACTCCGGCTCGGACTCGATGATGGTGCGCAGCCGGTATTCGTTTTCCTGCAGGCGGTCGAGCATGCCCTGGTGCTGGCCTTCCTTCTCGTGAAGGCGCGCTTCCGCCTCGCGCAGGCGCAACAGCAGGTAGACCGACGCGATGATGGCGACCGTCAGGCTGCCGACCAGCAGCACCAATCCCAACCACATCGCTTCGCTTGCGCCGCTCATCCTTGCGCCCTTGCTCCGTTGTCCAAGGCGAACATAGCAACCCCTCCGGCCCGATCAATCCGGGATAACCTCCAGCCGGCTAGGTAAACTCCCTAATTGCCGCGCCGAACCGTTCTGCTAGCTTGCTTCGGGCACCAGTATTGCAGATTTGGCGTTTCATGGCCCGCGGCAACGGCCGGCTTCGAGAAATGGAAAAACCCGACGCTCCCTCCTGCGCCCGCAACCGCGAGCCGATCCTCGCCGTGCTGCGCGAGCATTTCGCGGATCGGCACAACGTGCTCGAGATCGGCAGCGGCACCGGCCAGCATGCGGTCTGCTTCGCCGCGGCCCTGCCCCACCTGGTCTGGCAGGCCACCGACCGGCCGGAGAACCTGGCCGGCATCCGGGCCTGGCTCGGCGAAGCGTCCCTGCCCAACACCCCGCCGCCCTTCGCGCTCGACGTGAGCGGCGACTGGCCGGATCGGCGCTTCGACGCGGTGTTCTCCGCCAACACGCTGCACATCTTGGGCTGGGAAGAGGTGGAGAGGCTGTTCGCCCGATTGCCCGATGCCATGGCCGGCGACGCCACCCTCGTCGTCTACGGCGCCTTCAATTACGGCGGCCGCTTCACCAGCGAGAGCAATGCGGCCTTCGATGCCTGGCTGAAGGAGCAGGACCCGCGGCGGGGACTGCGCGATTTCGAGGCGGTGAACGACCTGGCCGGCCGCGCCGGACTGGCGCTGGCCGAGGACCGCGCCATGCCGTCGAACAACCGCTGCCTGGTCTGGCGCCGGGAGCGGCGGGGATAGCGCGGGCCGCCGCCCGATACGGCCTGCGCCGGTTCTGGCACAATGCGCCTTCGATGATGCCGCCATTTCCGGCCGCCAACAGAAAGGAGCCCGCCATGAAAAAAATTCTTCTCGCCCTGAGCCTTCCCCTGCTCGCCGCCCCCGCCCTCGCCGGCGACATGAAAGCCGGCCTGTGGGAGGTCAAGACCCTCAAGCAGGTCGTCGACGGCCAGGACATGCGCGCGCAGATGCAGCAGATGCAGCAGCAGATGGCCAGCCTGCCGCCCGAGCAGCGCCGGCAGATGGAGGCCATGATGAACAAGCAGGGCGTGAGCATGGGCCCCGGCGGCGCCACGCGCATGTGCATCAGCGAGGAAATGGCGAAGCGCGATGCGCCGGTGGTCGATCCCGACGGGCGCTGCCAGCCGACGAAGATGAGCCGCAGCGGCAACACCCTGCGCTACGAGATCGACTGCAACGTCGACGGGCGCCGCTCGCAGGGCAAGGGCGAGAGCACCTTCTCCGGCAACAGCGTGCATTCGCGCATGGACATGGTGACGATGGACGCCTCCGGCCGCCACACCATGCAGACCGAGTCGCAGATGACCTATCTCGGGTCGGACTGCAAGGGCCTGGCGCCGGTCGGCGCCGGTCGGCGCAAATAAGCCGGAATCAGGGGGTCGGCCAGCGGCCGGAGCGCAGCACGTAGTCGGCGAAAAGGCCGGCGAAGATCGCCGCGCCGACCCAGTTGTTGTCCATGAAGGCGCGGAAGCAGGCCATGCGCTCGCGGCCGCGGATCCAGAAGTAATGCCTTAGCATCATCCCCGCCGCCACCGCCAGCCCGGCATGGAAGAGAATGCCGCGCCCCGCCTGTGCACCGACCCAGGCGAGGATCGCCAGCGTGATCGCGTAGCAAATCATCACCGCCGCCACGTCGTAGCGGCCGAAGGTGATGGCCGAGGTCTTGATGCCGATCTTCAGGTCGTCGTCGCGGTCCACCATGGCGTAGCAGGTGTCGTAGCCGATGGCCCAGAAGATGTTCGCCGCCAGCATCGCCCAGGCCAGCGGCGGCACGGTGTACAGCTGCGCCGCGAAGGCCATCGGGATGCCGAAGCCGAAGGCGATTCCCAGATACGCCTGCGGGATGGCGAGGAAGCGCTTGGTGAGCGGGTAGCTCGCCGCGAGGAACAGCGCCACCACCGAGAGCGCCCACACCAGCTTGTGCAGCGGCAGGATGAGCAGGAAGGCGCACAGCGTCAGCACCGCCGCCAGTCCGATCGCCTCGCCCTCGCGGATGAGGCCTGAAGCGAGCGGCCGGTTCTTGGTGCGCTCGACATGCGGATCGAAGTGGCGGTCGGCGTAGTCGTTCATCACCACCCCGGCCGAGCGCATCAGCAGCGTGCCCAGCGCGAATATCCAGACGATGAACAGGCTCGGCGCGCCCTCCGCCGCGATCCACACCGCCCACATCGTCGGCCACAGGAGCAGCAGCGTGCCGATCGGCTTGTCGAGCCGCATCAGGCGTTCGTAGGCGTCGAGGCGCTGGCGCAGGGTGAGTTCGGACATGGGGCGGATTTTACACCGTACGCCTGACAGCAAAGCGCTTGGCCCGGTATCATTACGTCATGGCACCCCCCGGTTACAACGAAGCTGACACCCGCGCCAAGCTGATCGATCCGGCACTGCATGCCCGCCAGTGGATCGAGCTGGTCAAGGACGAGCATCGCGCCACGCATGGCGAGATTCACCGGGAGCAGAGCGCCATCAGGATTGACATCCTGGACGGCAAGCCGCTCAAGCGGGGACGCGGCCGCGTCGATTACCTGCTGCGAGCCTACATCGAACATCATGAGCAGCCGCTGACGCTCGCCTTCATCGAGGCGAAGAAGGAAAAACTGCCGCCCACCCAGGGGCTGGAGCAAGTTAAGGAATATGCCCGGCGCCACGCGGTTAAATTCGTCTACTCGACCAATGGCCACTTGTTTGTCGAATACGACACCACTACCGGCAAGACCACCGACCCCCGGCCGATGGCCGAATTCCCGACACCGGCCGAGCTGCGCCAGCGCTGGTTTTCCGCCACCGGTCTCGACCCGGACGCAGCGGCCGTCGGCCCCCTGCTCACCGCCTACAGCGTCGCCGGCGACCGGCCACGCTACTATCAGGACGCCGCCATTCGCGCCGTTCTCGAACGCGCCGCCCTAGCGGCCGGCGGCAAGGAAAAGAAGCGGGCGCTGCTGTCGCTTGCCACAGGCGCCGGCAAAACGAGCATCGCCGTCGGGTTGCTGCAGCGGCTATCGGACGGCGGGCAACTCAAGCGGGCGTTGTTTCTCGTGGACCGGGACGAGTTGCGCGAACAGGCCCTCACGCGCTTCCACAACGTATTCGGTTCCGACGCCAAGATCGTGCGCGAGGGGTCGGACGGGGGAAACGAGGCCAAGAACGCGCGCATCCACATCGCCACCTACCAGTCGCTGGGCATTCACGAGCACGGCGACGCCTCTTTCCTGCGGCGGTATTACCCCGAGAACCACTTCAGCCACATCCTTATCGACGAGTGCCACCGTTCGGCCTGGGGTACCTGGTCCGAAGTGCTGACGCGCAACCCCGAAGCCTTCCAGATCGGCTTGACGGCCACGCCGCGCGAACTCACCGGCTCGCAGGAAGACCATGAGATTTCCGCCGACAACATCCGTCACTTCGGCGAGCCGGTCTACGACTATTCCCTCGCGCAGGGCATCGAGGACGGCTATCTCGCCCCCTGCGAAATCAAGCAGGGCCGCGTCAGCATCGACGAAAAGACGCTGATCAAGAAGGAAGTCATCGCCCACAAGGCCAAACGCGTCGACACCGGCCAGCGGGCGCAGCCCAACGAAGTCCGCGATGTCTACAGCGCGAGCGACTACGACGCCAAACTGCAAATCCCCGAGCGCGTCATCGCCATGTGCGACGACCTGTTTCAGTATCTGCTGGAGACCGGCGGACCGGAGCAGAAAACCATTGTCTTCTGCGCGGCGGATACCCACGCCGACCGCGTCGCGGCACACTTGAACAACCGCTACGCCGAATGGTGCAAGGCCAACGGCCGCGCACGCGCCGAGCCCTACGCATTCAAGTGCACGTCCATGAGCAGCGGCAACAAGATGGTTGCCGATCTGCGCGGCACGCTGTCCTCCTGGTTCGTCGCCACGACGGTGGACCTGCTCTCCACCGGCGTCGACGTGCCCTGCGTGCGCAACATCGTGTTCTTTCGCTACCTCGAATCGGCCATCGTGTTTCACCAGATGGTCGGCCGCGGCACGCGTATCGACGAGGCCAGCGGCAAGCTGATGTTCCGGCTCTACGACTACACCAACATGATCCGTCTGTTCGGCCGCGACTTTATCACCCCGCCGCCGCGACCCGGCGGCGGAGGTGGTGGCGGCGACGACGACACCGAACCGACGCTGATTGCCGGCGGCTTCTCGGTCCGGGTCGAGCGGGGAGGGCATTTCGTCCTGGGTGAAAGGGACGGCAGACTGGTGCCGGTGGCCTACGAGGAATACAAGCGAGAACTCGCCGCGCGCCTCAAGCACGAGGCGGCCAGCCTCGCCGAATTCCGCGAACGCTGGATCACCCCGCCCGAGCGCCAGGAACTGATGGCGGCGCTGGTTTCCGCCCACGGCTCGCCGACCATGATCCAGATGGTCGATGCCAAGCAGGACTACGACCTGTACGACGTGCTCGCCGAACTCGGCTACGCGGTGAAGCCGCGCACACGGCTCGACCGCAGCCTCGCCTTCCGCTTCAAGAACGAATCCTGGCTGGACGCCATGCCCTCGCCTGCAAAGGGTGTGATCCTGGGCATCGCCGGCCAGTTCGAGCGCAACGGCACCGAAGCGCTGGAGAACAGGGAGATCTGGCGCGTGCCGGCGATTCAGCTAGCGGGCGGCCTGGCAGCGTTGCGCGGACTCGGCAAGCCGCTGGATGCGTTGCACGACGCGAAGACGAGGCTGTTTTCAGCGTAAGTCATGGCACAGAAACCACTAGCCGATCTGTGTAACAGGTCCATCGTTACGTTTAGACCTGAGACTCGGCAAGCGGACTCTTTTGTCTATATCGACGTGTCGTCCATAGACACATCAACCAAGACGATCAGCAGTCCAAAGAGAGTTCGCATTGGCGATGCTCCCAGCCGAGCGCAAACAATCGTTTCGACGGATGACATTCTCGTCTCAAATGTCAGGCCAAATTTGAACGCAGTGGCGAGAGTAACCGCTGATTTGGATGGAGCCGTGTGCAGTTCTGCATTTACGGTTCTCCGTTGTGGCGAAGATCTGGTCCCGGACTATCTGTTCTGCTTTGTACAGTCGCCAGCGTTTATTAGCGGATTGTCGTCACTTGCTCACGGCGCTCACTATCCAGCCGTAACAGACCGCCAGGTGCTTTCCACGAAAATCGAATTGCTTTCGCCCGATGAACAAGTGTCTGTGTCGAAGCGACTTCTTTCAGGCATATCCGCCGCGCGCTCAGCGCTGGCTTCTTGCACGGAGCAAGAAGCGTTATCGCTTCAGCTCCAAGAGCGGACCCTCTTTGATTGCTTTCATAACGGGGTACCAATCAGCGCCGACACAACGCTCTTAAAAACGGCCCACGGTTGGCGGTGGCACCGCCTCACCGACCTCGCCCGCCTCGAATCCGGCCACACGCCCAGCCGTCGCCATCCGGAATGGTGGGGCGGACATGTGCCATGGCTGGCCTTGCCCGACATCCGCAGGCTGCACGGCAAATACGCCTACGAGACGACTGAGAACACCAACGATGCCGGTCTCGCCAATTCCTCGGCACGGCTTCTGCCGCCCGGCACGGTTTGCCTTTGTCGTGATGCTTCCATCGGCTACGTCACCATCCTCGGCAAGCCCATGGCGACCAGCCAGCATTTCTGCAACTGGATTTGCGGGCCTGACCTCGATCCCGAATTTCTGATGTATGCCTTCATGGCATCACACGAGTATCTCCGCGAGCTGGGCAGCGGATCGGTAATCAAGACCATTTATATGTCGGTCATCGAGTCCTTTCATATCTGCGCACCTGAGATAGACGAGCAGCGGCGCATCGCGCGCACGCTTCGCGAACGATTGGCCGCAGCTGAAACGCTCAACGCGAGTCTCAAAGCCCGGCTCGCCGACATCGAGCGTCTGCCACAGCGGCTGCTGGCCGCGGCGTTCCACCAACACTGACTTTCATGCCAAGACCCAAAAAAGACAAAACTAGTACCCCCGCCGTCGGCCTCTCAGGGCCGCAGGCCCTCAACCAGGCCGTCTGGCAAATCTGCGACGTGCTGCGCCGCTCCAACTGCGGCAGCGCCCTGCAATACGTGCCGGAACTCACGTGGATTCTTTTCTTGCGTGTGCTGGACGAGCAGGAGGCTATTGAACGCGAGGAAGCCGAGGCGCTCGGCCTGAACTATGCGCCCTCCCTGGCCGCGCCCTATCGCTGGCAGGACTGGGCGGCGCCGTGGTCGGACAAGCCCGATGCGCCGCAGACGGACGACGGCCGGCCGTTGGGCTGGAAGCGCCGCGCCTTGCAGGAGGGCAAGCGCGGCGACTACTTCGCCTTCGTCAATGGCGAGTTGCTGCCCTGGCTGCGCGGCCTGCGCGACCAACCCGGCGCGTCGCCCAAGCAGAAAGTCATCAGCGAGATCATCTCCCCCATCGAGCGGGTGCGCATCGACACCGAGAGCAACTTCGCCGACGTACTCGACCGCGTGCATGCGTTGCGCCTCGCCGGCACCGACACCCAGCACCAGTTCATGCTGTCGCAGGTGTATGAGGGCTTGCTGCTCAAGATGGGCGAGAAGAATTCCGACGGCGGACAGTTCTACACGCCGCGCGAGCTGATCCGTGCCATGGTGCGCGCGGTGAATCCGCGCATCGGCCAGACGGTGTGCGACCCCTGCTGCGGCACCGGCGGCTTTCTGGCGGAATCGGCCGAGCACATGCGTTCGCGCGGCGGCGAGCTGACGGCGGAGGCGCTCGACACCCTCAGGCACCGCACGTTTTACGGCCGCGAGAAAGACAACTTGGCCTATCCCATCGCCCTCGCCAACCTGATGCTGCACGGCATCGACGAACCGCATCTGTGGCACGGCAACACGCTATCGAGGCAGACGGTGTATGGCGGGCTGTGGGAAGGGGCGCCGGAGCGCTTTCACGTGGTGCTGACCAACCCGCCCTTCGGCGGCAAGGAAGGGAAGGAGGCGCAAAGCCCCTTCCCGTTCAAGACCCGCGCCACCCAGGCGTTGTTCGTGCAGTACGTGATGCAGATTCTCGAGCCCGGCGGACGCTGCGGCATCGTGCTCGATGAAGGACTGCTGTACCGCACCAACGAGGAGGCCTTCGTCAAGACCAAGCGCAAGCTGCTCGACGAGTGCGACCTGTGGTGCATCGTCAGCCTGCCGGGCGGGGCCTTCACCGGGTCGGGCGCGGGCGTGAAGACGAACCTGGTTTTCTTCACGCGCGGCCGCAAGACCGAGCGAATCTGGTACTACGACCTCTCGCACATCAAGGTGGGCAAGAAGACGCCGCTGACCATGCTGCAATTCGAGAAGTTCTTCGAGCTGCTCGACAAGCGCGGCACGCCCGAGGCCGAGACCGAGCACAGCTGGACGGTGGATTTCGCCGAACGCAAGCACCGTGCCGCGGAGGAAGCCGCGCCGCACCGGCGCGAGGCGGATGCGCAGCGCGAACGTGCGGCCGCGCTGCGCGAACAGGCGAAGGCCCACAGAAAGGCCGGGCAAGCGCCTCTCGCCGACGCGCTCATGCCCGAAATCGAAGCGGCCGAGAAGCAGGCGCGCGAGTCCGTCTCGAAAGCGCAGACCATCGAGGATGCGGCCTACGACTTGAAGGCCGTCAATCCGCGCGAGAAGAAGGTTCTCGACAATCGCACTCCGGCAGAGTTGCTGGCGGCGATTGCCGAAAAGGGCCGCGAGGTGGATGCAGCGATGGAGCGGCTGCGGGCGCTGCTGTAGCGTAGCGCTCCGATAAACCCGCCATCCTCGACAGCGCCTTCCTCGGCGAGCGCTGCTTCAACACCTATCCAGGAAAAGTCAGTCTGCACAGCACGGCGATCAGCCGCGTGCTCAAGCCATTTGACTGGCGAAAGCTTCCCGTTGCGTAAAATCGTGTAGAAGAAGGGCGCGGAAAGATTTAATTTCAGGACAGATGGATATTGACTATCCGAAAACAACAGCCTACGATAACGAATGATCATTCGTCTGCCGGGGTAGGAGATGATGTCCAAGAGGAGCAGAACCGTGCCCGAAACCTATCGAGGGCGCGAACAGGCATTCATCAAACATCGGTTGCTGGAGAGTTACCTTGAAAAACTCTTCCTCATCGTTGGAATGAGCGCGCGCAAGCTTGGCATCACTGAATTTTGCTACGTCGACTGCTTCGCTGGGCCATGGTCCGATGACAGCGAAGATCTTGCCGGCACTTCCATAGCCATTTCTCTGAAAATTCTGGAAAAATGCCGTGAAACGCTTGGCAGCCATGGTTTTGGCCCGAAATTCCGGGCGCTTTATATCGAAGAAAGCCCGAAGGCATTTGAACGGCTCCAAGCCTTTTTGGCTAAGCGGCCATCGGGACGGGTTCAGGCCGAAGCGATGCAAGGAGATTTCGTTGCATTACGACCCGATATCCTGAAATGGTGTGGGCGCAATGCGTTTGTTTTCTTCTTCATCGATCCGAAAGGGTGGTCGACGGTAACCGTAGATACGCTGCGGCCCCTGATGGCTCGACAGCAATCTGAATTTCTCATCAACTTTCAGTACGACTTCGTCAATCGCACCGCATCGATGGCGGCTTGGAAACAGGAAATTGCGGAACTATTGGGCGAGGATGTCAATGTTGACGGCATGCCTTCCTCAGACCGGGAAAAGCATCTTGTTAACACCTACAGGAAAAATTTGAAGTCTAAAATCCCTTCAACGAATAATTTTCCAGCAAGATCAGGGTACGTTCGGGTACTGGATCCGGAAAAGGAGCGTGCGAAGTACCACTTGGTCTACCTGACCAGCCATCCTCGCGGCGTTATCGAGTTTATGGAAATTTCCGACGACCTCGATTTGGTTCAAAAGCAGGTAAGAGCCACAAAGAAGGATCAGACACGATCAAACAAGACTGGGATGCAGGATCTTTTCGGTGCCGATAGCCTCGTCGATCTTTCAAAAGATCGCATTGATCCGGAGGCTGTCGATCGTTTCTGGAGGGATTACCTGGTCGGCGGGCCAAAACGAATCGGCGAAAGCGACTTCGCAGACATTCTTGAGGAGACCAACTGGTTTCCAGGGGATTTCCAGGATTCACTCGTTCGCCTCATCGATTCTGGCGAGGTGGTCAATCTAGACGCTCCCAGAAGGCGCCCTAAGCGACCTTTGCATTGGGATAAGGGAGATCGTCTGAAACTGACGAGAGAACAGAAATGAGCACACAGAGCAAAATCGAATGGACGGAGCAGACCTGGAATCCGACGGTGGGCTGCACGAAGATTTCCCCGGGCTGCAAACATTGCTATGCGGAAAAAATGGCCATGCGCCTGCAGGCCATGGGCATGCGCGGTTATGAAAACGGCTTCAGCCTGTCGCTGATGCCGGAGCGGCTTGCCGAGCCGCTGGAGCGCCGCAAGCCGACGATCTACTTCGTGAACTCCATGTCGGACCTGTTTCACGAGGATGTGCCCTTCGAGTACATCGACCAGGTGTTCGACGTGATGAGGCGTGCGCACCAGCACACGTTTCAGGTTCTGACCAAGCGCGCCGTACGCATGGCCGACTACTGCCGGGGCAAGGCGATTCCGCCCAACGTCTGGCTGGGGGTGTCGGTCGAAGACCGGAAGCACGGCTTGCCCCGCATCAAGCTGCTGCGCAGCATCGACGTCATGGTGCGCTTCCTTTCCGTCGAGCCGCTGCTGGAAGACCTCGGCAAGCCCGATTTGCGCGGCATCCATTGGGTCATCGTCGGCGGCGAGTCGGGCAGCAAGGCCCGGCCGATGCAGCGGCAATGGGTGGACGGCGTCAAGCGCCAGTGCGACAAGTACGGCGTGCCGTTCTTCTTCAAACAGTGGGGCGCCTGGGGGCCGGACGGACAGAAGCGCTCGAAGAAGACCAACGGCCGCACCTACAAAGGCCGGGTATGGGATGCAATGCCGGCGTAACCATTCCTCACACCCCTCCCCGGCCGGAATAATCAGCGCCCCGGCAGCAGGGCGTGGCGCCGCTTCGGGTTGAACAGGCTGCCGGCGGGCAGGATGTGCATCCGGATGTCGGTTGCGCCGGCCAGTGTGTCGTCGTCCTCGAGAATGCGCGCGCGCCTGGCGTCAAAGATCTTGACGTAGTGGCTGCCCAGCACTTCCCAGAATCCGTCGGGGCGCACCAGGAGCGCCGTCTCCTCGTCGATGCCGACGCCGAGCAGCTGCGGGTGGTCCAGCACCGCGCTCAACAGGCGGTTGTAGCGGGCGCGCTGCATGAAGTGCTGGTCGACGATGGCGCCGGGGAAGAAGCCGAAGCCGAGGCCGACATCCGTCATGCCGCGGGCGATCTTCCTCAGCTCCACCGCCTCGGGGCCCTTGAGGCGGCGCCCCCGGCCCGTCAGCATGGCATTCGACATCACCGCGGCGCCGGCCGAGGTGCCGCCGACGACGGCGCCTTCCCAGAAACGGCGCTCGATGGCTTCCAGGGCGCGCGTTCCCAGCAGCGTGGCGGCCAGGCGCAACTGGTCGCCGCCGAGGAACCAGTAGCCGGTGAACGCTTCGAGCGCCTTCGCGGTCGATTCCTTCTTGGCCTCTTCGCGGTTGATGTTGACCAGCACGGCCTCGGCCTTGAGCTGTTTCAGATCGTCGATGACTTCCCGGGCTTCTTCGTCGAACTTGGTGCCGGCCATCGGCAACACGGCGATCCTCGCCTGGCCGGGTCCGCCGGCCAGTTCGACGAGCCGTTCATGCACGAGCAGCGGCGTGTCGCCGCCGCCGACGATGATCAGGCTGCCGAGGGGCTCGTAATTTCCCTCCTCGGCGGCCTGGACGGCGCATGAACAGATCAGCCAGAAGCCGATCGAAAGCAGCCGCCGCAGGGATAAGTTGCGCATGTTTCAAAGTCCTTCCGAGGGAACGCTCCAGTGCGGCGAATTGTAGTGCGGCTTCGGGCCAGGATGGTCAGGCCTTGAGCAATT